>JAFAID010000677.1 GCA_019236925.1 Mycobacterium sp.
CGTCAGACGGGTCATGGCATTCACCAGCGAATCGTGCCAAGCCAACGGGCGCTGAGCGGCAACGGTCCGACAACAGTCCGGCAACAACGCCTGGCGGTGATGCTGGCGACCAGCGAGGTGTGCCCTGCGGTTGGTACAAAGTGCGAAATGTGTAACACTGTCCCACATGACCGAGCTGATTGAGCCCGCGACCACTGTCGACGCCCTGCCGCTGGGGCCGCAGTCGTTGGTGTGGCGCTACTTCGGTGACAACCGGATGTTCTTGATCGGCCCGCGGCCTGCGGTGCTGCAGAACATGCTGGCCGAACTCGGGCAGGGCGTCCTGGATCACTCGGTGTTCTTCAGCGATACCGCGGCCCGGGTCAAACGCTCACTGCCGCCGATCTTCATGACCGTCTACGGCTCCGACGGCGACCATCCCGGCCAGCAGGTGCGTGATTTTCATCACGGCATCAAGGGCGAGATGCCCAGCGGGGCGCGGTATCACGCGTTGGATCCGGATACCTATTTCTGGGCGCACGCCACCTTCGTGGAGCAGGTGCTGTACTTCGCCGACACCTTCGTCAAACGCCTGACCGATGAGGAAAAGGAGCAGATCTACCTCGAGTCGAAGACCTGGTATCGCCGCTACGGCGTCAGCGACCGGCCGATGCCGGCCGACTTCGACGAGTTTGAGCGCTACTGGGACCACATGCTTGACCACGTCATGGTCGCCCATCCGACCGCCAAATACGGTGTCGGATATGTGACTAAGGGGTTCCCCTGCCCGAAAGGTGTGCCGCCGCTGGTGTGGCGCGTGGCCGCGCCGGTGTTCAACCCGATCGCGGCATTTCTGACGACCGGCGGCCTCCCGCCGCGGGCGCGCACCCTGCTCGGTCTGCCCTGGAGCGACCGGCAGCAGCGCCGCTACCAGCGTTTCGCCGCAGTGTGGCGATCTCGGCCGGTCAACTGGCTGTGGGACCATCTTCCAATGCGGATGCGCTACAACAAGTTTGCCCAGGCGGGCTATGCCCGCTGACGACCCCGCCACCACTGCCATCCTCGACGCCGCCGTCGTCGAGTTCGAACAGCACGGGTTCCGCCGGGTCGCCCTCGACGACGTGGCCCGCCGCGCGCGGGTCAGTCGTACCACCATCTACCGGCGATTCGCCGGACGCGACGAACTGGTCGCCGCCGTGATCGACCGGGAAAATGCGGTGCTGTTCGCCGACATCGCCGACGAACTGAAAAGCCGTCGGCCACAATCGAATTACTATGTCGAGGCATTCACACTGTCGATCATGCGATTCCGCCAACACCGCGTGCTGACCCGGATGCTCGCTGACGAGCCTGGCCTGATGCTCGAGTTGGCCGGCCAGCACTGGGATGCCGCGGTCGAGCGGATGGCGGCCGCACTGCGGATCATCTTTCCCGACGGCGTTGCCAAGCGGATCGGGGGCCCGGCGATCGACGAGCTGGCCGAAACCATCCTGCGTTATGCGGCGATGGTGCTGCTGTTGCCCAGCCGCAAGCCGCTGACCAAAGCCGACGACATTCGCGCTTTTGCCACTGAGCACTTCCTGCCCAGCCTGCCCGCGGTGCTACGCGCCGTCCCTGTTTGAATCGAGCGGGACTGCACATAGAGGTGCTAGCGTCCCGTCATGCTGCCCACCCAACAAGCCGGCATAAGCGGCACGTCGACTGCGCGAGCGACCTGACTTCCAGTTGATGGGCACCGCACCGCAACTGCAACCGGGACTGTCGCAGCGACAGCTGATCATGATCGCCATCGGCGGAATCATCGGCGCCGGTTTTTTCGTCGGATCGAGCGTCGCCATCGGTAAAGCGGGGCCCGCCGCGGTCCTGACCTACGTGCTGTGCGGCGTGGTGATCATCCTGGTAATGCGGATGCTCGGCGAGATGGCCACCGCGAACCCGTCGACGGGATCATTCGCCGAGTACGCCCGCAAAGCCTTGGGCGGTTGGGCAGGCTTCTCGGCCGGCTGGCTGTATTGGTACTACTGGGTGATCGTCATTGGCTTCGAGGCAGTTGCCGGCGCGAAAGTAATCACTTACTGGTTCCACGCACCGCTATGGCTGCTGTCGCTGATTTTGATGGTCTTGATGACGGCGACCAATTTGTTCTCGGTGGGCTCCTACGGCGAGTTCGAATTCTGGTTCGCCGGAATCAAAGTCGCTGCCATCGTGATCTTTCTGGTGCTCGGCGCGATGTACGTGCTCGGCCTGTGGCCGCACCGCCACGCAGATTTTTCCAACTTGCATTCACACGGAGGGTTCTTCCCGAACGGCGTGCACGGGGTTTTCGCCACCATCGTGGTGGTGATCTTCTCGATGGTCGGCGCGGAGGTCGCGACCATCGCGGCCGCGGAAACCCCGGACCCGCAGCGCGCGGTCCAGCGAGCGACGAATGCGGTGGCCGCCCGCATCGCAATTTTCTTTGTGGGATCGGTCTTTTTGCTTGTAGTGATATTGCCCTGGAACTCCGTACAGGCCGGCTCTTCGCCGTTTGTGGCCGCGTTGAAGCAGATGGGGATCCCCGGTGCCGACCACGTGATGAATGCGCTGGTGCTGACCGCGGTGCTGTCGTGTCTGAACTCCGGGCTCTACAGCGCGTCTCGGGTGTTGTTCGTGCTCGCGGGTAAGCGAGAGGCGCCGGCCCAGATGGTTAAAGTCAGCCGACGCGGGGTGCCTTACATCGCGATCGTGAGTTCCTCGGTGGTGGGTTTTCTCTCCGTCATCATGGCGGGGGTCGCTCCGAACACGGTGTTCCTGTTCCTGCTGAACTCGTCGGGCGCCATCGTGCTGTTTGTTTATCTGTTGATCGCTCTGTCGCAGATCGTTTTGCGTCTCAAGACACCACCGGAGAAGTTGCGGGTCAAGATGTGGTTCTTCCCGGTGCTCTCGGTCCTGACGGTGGCCGGGATCGTCGCGGTGCTAGTGCAAATGGCGTTCGACAGCACGGCCCGTGTCCAGTTTTGGCTCAGCCTGCTGTCCTGGGCCGTGACGGTCGTGCTGTATTTCGTCGGCAAGGGGCGGCGCGCAAGGGTAGCCCACGAGGCCGAGGAGCAACCGGCCTAGGTCTTGGTCAGCAGGACCGCCTGCTCGAACGGCATCCTGGCGAAGAGCCCACGCGTCGCGCCGCTGATGTGGGTCGCCGCCTGCTCCTTGGTGACGGTCTTCGGGTTGCTGACACCGAAGGTTTTGCCGTGCCGGCGCATTCGCCCCCCGCCGGCGGCATTGAGGTTTTTCAGCCAGTCACGGTCCGGGCCGTAGGTCAATAGGATCGCCACGCCCGGCTTGCCGTCGACCTCGGCGTTGAACACGTTCAACGGGGTGCGGTAGGGCTTGCCGGAGCGCCGCCCGACGTGCTCGAGAATGCCGAACGATGGGGCCCAGCCGGCCCACATCCGCTGAATCGGGTTGGTGACGTGACGGTTGAACCGGGCGAGCCGTTGCGGTAGTTGCATACTCGTAGCCTATGGCCTACCTCAAGCCTCCGTGGTTCACCGTCAAAGTCTTCAACCGGATCGCGATGGCGACCGGCATCAGCAACACCGAAACCCTCACCGTCACAAAGCGGGGCAGCCGAGATCCGCAGCAGATTCCCGTCGTCACGGTCGACGTCGGCGGCACCCGTTATCTGGTGTCCACCCGCGGCGAGTCGCAATGGGTCAAAAACGTCCGGGCCCATCCGACCGTCACGCTGACCGGCAAGTCCGGCGCCGTGACATACGTCGCGCGCGAAACCCCTGCATCGGAGCGCCAGCCGATCCTGACCGCCTACCAGCAAAAGGCGGGTCGGGCCGTCGACGGCTACTTTCGCAAGTTGCCCGACCCGGCCGACCACCCGGTGTTCGCGCTCACCGCGACGACCTGACGGGCAAAAACCTGCGGGATAGCCGGGCCATCAGCGACGGGGATGGGTTCCACGGCTGCTGGTCGGTCGCGGGCCAGGCGTAGCAGGGTGTCTGCCCGGACACCAGCCGCTGTAGGCCCGGCGTGTTTAGCTCGCCGGCCGACCACGTGTAGAGGCGTCTCACTCGCGGCGTGATCACGCCGATGTCGAGCAGATGGCCCAGTCCATGTTCGAGCTGCGCGTACGGCGCGATGTCGTCGCCGAGTGGATAGCGGTCGGGCAGCACCCGCGACAGCGAGAGGAAGATACCGGTCATGCCCAGCCGTGGATCGCCGAGCAACCGGCCGGCGGGCGCCAGCCAGCCGAGCGCCAGCCGCGGCGCGGCGACCATGGCGTGGGTGTAGAGCACCCGAACCAGCACCAGGTTGATGAAGAACCGTTCGATGCGACCCTCGCGCGCCGCCAGGTGTTCGTTTTCCAGATAGCCGCCGACGACGCTCATGTTGTGCGCCCGATACCAGTGCGCCGCGCTGGGACGTCGGATGAACTCCAGCCAGGCGGCGACCGTGGGTGAGGTCGGCGGGCCGGGATGACCGAAGGCCAGCGCGCGGGCTTCGCCGACGTCGTAGAGCAGACGCTCGTTGATCGCGCGCCACCATGGGCTTCCCGGCGTCTGCGCTTCCATCGGGTTGAGCAGCCCGCGCCGCAGCTGCCATCGCATGAACGCCGACGCCGCTTGCCGGTACGGAAGGTAGCCGCGGTCGACGTCCGGCGGGACCCGGTATTGGCTGCGCATCAGCGCCAGCCGTCCACCCGGGTCGTCCCGGACGGTTGCGACGTACGCGAGCGCGACCTCGCGGGCCGATTGCCGCATCACCCAGATCAGCTGGCCTTGGTGAGCAGCACCGCCTGCTCGAACGGCACCCTGGCGATGATCGGTCGCCACCCCCTGCTGACGTGCTGCGCCGCTTCGGCCCTGGTGACCACCCGCGGGTCGGCGACGCCGATTGTCTTGCCGTAGCGGCGCATCCGCGCGTTGCCGGCCGCTTTCAGGTTCTTCAGCCAGTCGCGGTTCGGGCCGTAGGTCAGCATGATCGCCAACCCCGGTCGCCCGTTGACCTCGGCGTTGAACACCATCAACGGCGTGCGGTACGGCTTGCCGGAACGCCGGCCGACATGCTCGAGGATGCCGTGTGCCGGAATCCAGCCGGCGCACAACCGCCAGAAGCGATTGGTGACGTGCCGATTGAACCGGGCCAGCCACTGCGGTAGTTGCATGGCGCTATCAAACCCGTCTGGTATCGCATGCGATAGCGCTTTCGCGGCGCATCACCCGAACCTTCGCGGGACTGGTGTGGCCAATGTTGCCGACAGGCTGACAACTACAAGCCTCAGTTCAGCTTTGGTCGTCGCCCTAATGGACCTGGGAACCAATCATCAGGCGGGTGTTTCGACCTCAGTCGGCATCGAGGGAATTTGTTTAATGAGAATGTGGTACCGGCTCACCGTGAGGAAACACCGCGAATGGGCCGCCGTCTGTATATTGGTCGACCGACAAGATGAGCGTTTCCGCTGGACTGTTCAGATCATCGACATATTGATGGCCTGGCCCTTCTGTGTCGACCAGTGGTTCGATCAAATTGAGCATCTCTACTAGTTTCGCATCATCGAAACGCCACACTACGATCTGCGATCCTAGTTCGATATCAGCTGCACCGTTTTGTCGCACAACGTGATGCTTAATTGCGTCGAATTCGAAGCTCGCCGCACCGTCGTCATGTGCGGATCGCACCGCGGATTGAAATATGCGCATTCCATCTCGATCCGCACCTACGAGAACCACATCATCGCCGCAGTCAAAATCTGAGAAAAAACCGACGCGAAAGGTACCCATATCTGTCCCTTCCGAAGGTGGAAGATCGTGTGTGCCCGGGCTACTGGACGCGTGGACGTCCTGCTCGGGTACTGCAGCCATGATACTGACGAATGCGTCGTGAACGGCCTTACTGAGTTCGGTGATGTCATTGTGCAGGTGGGCTTGGCGGTCCGACACCGCGAAGATTCCGTGCTCAACAAGGAGTCCTTGTTTGTCATCGCCGGCGATGTAAGTGCTGTGCTGGATCCAGATGCTCTGCTGGTCGCCGAGGGTGAGGTATCCGCTGCTCCGTATGGCGGTCATCGTCGCGTCGGCTGGCGTTTGCAGGAGGAAGGCTGTGATGTCTTGGGCGCCGCCCGCCCGCAAAGTGCAGTCGGCATTGAATCGGATGATGTCGTGCGGGGGAACGCCCTTGAAGCGAAACACATTGATGGTCTCGCAAGCGTCCCAGCCGACTAGGGGATCGCGGCGGTGAATGGTCGTACGCGTGGGTTGGACGGGGCTATTCTCCGCGCGTCCGATCTGCCAGCCCGCAGGGACAGGCAGCGCGTTCAGCCACGCGGGCAGTTCATCCGGGCCGACGAATCTCAAGTCGGTGACGTAGCGGCTGACCACGTCAACAATCGAGGCCACCGCTGGGCGGTGGCTGTCGGCGGGTTGATCAGGTGGGGTCAATTCTGTTCGAAGATCAAGGCAAGCCAGGCCAGAATTCCGGCGATCCCAGTGATTCCTGTCGCTGCGCCGGCCTTCGCGGCGTCATCATGTGATATCGGCGGCAAGCTGATGATTGGCCCTCCAGGTGGTGGCGTATATATCGGAGTCGGCTCGGGCGGCGGGTCCGGCACGTCCATCGGAGGGAACTGAGGCGGCGCATTAGGCATTGATGGTATAGCCGGATTTGGCGTTCCTTTTAAGGGCGGCATGCCCCCTATGGGAATTTCATCCCATCTAGAATTGGGCGTATTATGCGGATTGTAATCCCAATGCGGATTGTGCCACCGGTCGTCTGGATGGTACCGCCACTCACCACCATTTTCGTCCCAAAGATGCTGGCGGCCGCGACGCTGTTCGCTGGGCCGACTGGGTGGTCCTGGCGTCAACTTTCCCGGAACAGGAGGACGAACGCCCTCGGGAGGCAGACCTGGCTCCTGAGGGGGTGGCGGCGGGTCTTGTTTCCAAGTCTTGTTGTCGACGAGACGAATCCCGTTGTGTTTATCCGTCGATCGTGTAGTCGCGACCCCGGTGGGCTCGTCGAAGCTGAATTCGCCAATATTGCCAGCGGCGGCGGTGATCTTGGCGGCGATCTCCTCGTTGCTCGCGACCAGCATCGCGACGCGATGCCGGATTTGGGCAGCCAGAGCTTGGGCCTGGGCCTGCCGCGCGGCCCGTGTCGCCGCAGTGCCGCCGGTTAGGCGATCGGAGACTGACAAGTCTTCTCTTGGGCTGAAACCGGCTTGCTCTGCGTCGGCAACAGCGTCCAACGCGTATTCTTTGGCACCATTTTGTTGGGCAAACCCGTAACGCGCGGCCGACGCCGCCTCGCGAAGCTGCCATGCAGGGGCACGAACTTTCACCAGGTCAGACCCTGCGCGCTCTAACGCGGCGTCACGGGTTTGTCCCCTCCAGTCGGTCTCGGCAAGACGCTGGTAGTTCTATTCGTAGGTGGTCTCCCACCGCTGCGCCTCGGCCTCCCAGCCATCAGCCGCCTGACTCAGATGCTCGGTGTCCCAGTTGCGTATTTGCGACAGGGTCGGCAATGGGGTGACAACGTCCACCTAGACCGCCCGGGTGCTCACCGCGTGGAGCTTGGCCGCTGATTCGGCTTCGTTCTCGACATACCGCGCATCCGCTTCAGCGAACCTGAGCCCGGTAGCCGCCGTCCGCGTCGAAAGCGCCGCCCGCGACATTGCCGCCCCGGCATGCACCGCCTGCACCGCTGCCGTGCTGGGCTGAAACGACCGTCCCGCACCAGTTGGCGTGCCGCCGGCCAGCCTCCCTGCCGATGCCTGGTAGTAGGCGGCCGTGCCCTGAACGTCATCGACATTGACTCGCAACTCGCTCACGCGGGCAGCGTAGTCGAACGCCAGCACCGCGACACTTCAGCTTGGTATGACCAGTGTTGGCTACAACTACACCCTGTAGTGAAGCCACTCCCAGCGGCTGGGACACTGGTGGACGTGTCCAGATCCGATGGCCCGGCTCCTCCTCGGGCCGCTACGCGGCCCGCATCGTCGCCGCGCGGTACGGCCATCTCGGCGAAGCTGTTCGACGACGCCTGCGCGGTCATCCCCGGCGGAGTGAACTCACCGGTGCGGGCGTTCAAGGCGGTCGGCGGCACGCCCCGCTTCATCACCGAAGCCCACGGCTGCTGGCTCACCGACGCCGACGGCAACCGCTACGTCGATCTGGTCTGCTCGTGGGGACCGATGATCCTGGGCCACGCGCACCCGGCAGTGGTCGATGCCGTTGCCAAGGCCGCCAGCACCGGGCTGTCGTTCGGGGCGCCGACACCCGCCGAAACCGAACTGGCCACCGAAATCATCGACCGGATGCCACCGGTCGAGCGGCTACGGCTGGTCAACTCCGGGACCGAGGCCACCATGAGCGCGGTGCGACTGGCCCGCGGGTTCACCGGCCGCGCCAAGGTCGTCAAGTTCTCCGGCTGCTACCACGGCCACGTCGACGCATTGCTCGCCGACGCCGGCTCCGGGGTCGCGACGCTGGGCCTGCCGTCATCGCCCGGCGTCACCGGTGCCACCGCTGCCGACACGATTGTGTTGCCGTACAACGATATTGACGCCGTGCAGCAGACCTTCGCCCGGTTCGGCGACCAGATCGCCGCGGTGATCACCGAAGCCAGCCCCGGCAACATGGGCGTCGTCCCGCCCGCAAACGGATACAACGCGGCGCTGCGCGCGACCACGGCCGAGCACGGCGCACTGCTGATCATCGACGAGGTGATGACGGGCTTTCGGGTCAGCCGAAGCGGTTGGTACGGAATCAATCCGGTCGACGCCGACTTGTTCACCTTCGGCAAGGTAATGAGCGGCGGGCTGCCTGCTGCGGCGTTCGGCGGGCGCGCCGAAGTGATGGAACGGCTGGCGCCGCTTGGGCCGGTGTATCAGGCCGGCACGCTGTCCGGCAATCCGGTGGCGATGGCCGCCGGGCTGGCGACGCTGCGCAACGCCGACGACGCCGTCTACGCCGCGCTGGATGCCAATGCCGATCGGCTGGCTGGCCTGCTGTCCGAGGCGTTGACGGATGCCGGTGTGCCGCATCAGATTCCGCGGGCCGGCAATATGCTCAGCGTCTTCTTCACCGACAAGCCGGTAACCGATTTCGCGTCGGCGCGGGCCAGCGAGACCTGGCGCTTCCCGTCCTTCTTTCACGCCCTGCTGGACGGCGGTGTGTACCCGCCGTGCAGCGCCTTCGAGGCGTGGTTCGTCTCGGCGGCACTCGACGACGCCGCCTTCGCCCGGATCGCCGATGCCTTGCCTATTGCGGCCCGTCGGGCCGCGCTGGCAGCCAAGGAGAGCACACCCTGATGGCCGAACGGACCCGAATCCACCTGGTGCGCCACGGCGAGGTGTACAACCCCGAGGGCGTGCTCTATGGCAGGCTGCCCGGATACCGGCTGTCCGACAGGGGAATTCGGCAAGCGCACGCGGTGGCCGACGCGTTAGCCGACCGCGACATCGTCGCAGTCATCGCCTCGCCGCTGCAGCGCGCACAGGAGACCGCGACGCCCATCGCCGCCCGCCACGACCTCACCGTGGATACCGACCCCGACCTGATCGAGTCGGCAAACTTCTTCGAGGGCAAGCGGATCGGTCCCGGCGACGGCGCCTGGAGAGACCCGCGGTTCTGGTGGCAGCTGCGCAACCCGTTCACCCCGTCGTGGGGTGAGCCGTACAAGCAAATCGCCGCGCGGATGACGACCGCGGTGGACAAGGCCCGCGCTCGGGCCGCCGGTCACGAGGTGGTGTGCGTCAGCCACCAGCTGCCGGTGTGGACCGAGCGGCTGTCGCTGACCGGCAAGCGGCTCTGGCACGACCCGCGGCGCCGCCAGTGCGCGGTGGGTTCGGTGACATCGCTGGTGTACGACGGCGACCGGCTGGTCGACGTGCTGTACAGCGAGCCGGCGGGCGGCTGACCGTGCGGCGGCTGGCGTTCGTCGCCGGGGTGGTGGCCGGCCTGGTGGTCGGCTGCTCCACCGGCGATGACGCCGTCGCTCAGGGCGGCACCTTCGAATTCGTCGCTCCCGGAGGCAAAACCGACATCTACTACGACCCGCCGGACCACCGCGGCCGACCCGGACCGGTTTCCGGCCCTGACCTGATGGACCCGTCACGAACGGTGTCGGTCGACAATTTCGCCGGCAAGGTCGTCGTCATCAATGTCTGGGGCCAGTGGTGCGGGCCATGCCGCTCCGAGGTCACCCAGCTGCAGCAGGTGTACAACGCCACCCGCGCCGCTGGCGTCACGCTGCTGGGCATCGACGTCCGCGACAACAACCGGCAGGCGGCCCAAGACTTCGTCAAAGACCGCAATGTGACGTTCCCGTCGATCTACGACCCGGCGATGCGCACCATGATCGCGTTCGGCGGCAAGTACCCCACCACCGTCATCCCGTCCACCCTGGTGCTGGACCGTCAACACCGGGTCGCGGCGGTTTTCCTGCGCGAACTGCTCGCCGAGGACCTGCAGCCGGTGGTGCAACGAATCGCGTCAGAACCCGCCGGGCAGCAGGAACCACCGAGACCGCAATGACCGGATTCACCGAAATCGCCGCCGCCGGACCAATATTGGTGGCGCTGGCGGTATGCCTGCTGGCCGGGCTGGTGTCGTTCGCGTCGCCGTGCGTGGTGCCGCTGGTGCCGGGTTATCTGTCGTATCTGGCCGCCGTGGTCGGTGTCGACGAGCACCCGCAGCCCGGCTCGGTCAAGGCACCGCCCGCCGCGCGGTGGCGGGTTGCCGGGTCGGCGGCGTTGTTCGTGGCCGGGTTCACCGTGGTGTTCCTGCTCGGCACGGTCGCCGTGCTGGGCATGACAACCACGTTGATTACCGATCAGCTGGTGCTGCAGCGGGTGGGCGGTGCGCTGACCATCCTGATGGGCCTGGTGTTCGTGGGATACGTTCCGGCGCTGCAGCGTCAGGTTCGGTTCGCGCCGCGGCGGTTGTCGACGGTGGCCGGAGCGCCGCTGCTGGGCGCGGTATTCGCGCTGGGCTGGACGCCGTGCCTGGGGCCGACGTTGACCGGAGTGATCACCGTCGCCTCGGCCACCGACGGCGCGAGTGTGGCCCGCGGGATCGTGTTGACGATCGCCTACTGCCTGGGCTTGGGCATCCCGTTCGTGCTGTTGGCTTTTGGGTCGGCGGCCGCCGTCGCCGGTCTCGATTGGCTGCGCCGGCACACCCGGGCGCTGCAGATCTTTGGTGGCGTGTTGCTGATCGCGGTCGGCGTCGCGCTGGTCAGCGGCGTATGGAACGACTTCATCTCGTGGCTGCGCGACGCGTTCGTGTCCGACGTGAGGTTGCCGATTTGACCCGGCTGGTTGCCCTGACCCGCAACACTTGGCGCGCGCTGACCTCGATGGGCACCGCGCTGGTGCTGTTGTTCCTGCTGGCTGTGGGTGCGGTGCCCGGCGCGCTGCTGCCCCAACGCAGCCTCAATGCCGGCAAGGTCAGCGACTACCTGGCCGCCCATCCGCTGATCGGCCCGTGGCTGGATCGACTGCAGGCGTTCAACGTGTTCGGCAGCTTCTGGTTCACCGCCATCTACACGCTGCTGTTCGTGTCACTGGTCGGCTGCCTGACGCCGCGGATGATCGAGCATGCCCGCAGCATGCGGGCAACACCGGTGCCGGCTCCCCGCAACCTGGCTCGGCTGCCCAAGCACGCCAACGCCACGATCGCCGGCGACCCCGACAAGCTGGCGGCGACAATGGCCGATCGGCTGCGCGGTTGGCGCAAGGTCATCCGCGGCAGCGGTCCTGTCGACGCAGACATCGAAATCTCTGCCGAGAAGGGCTATTTGCGCGAATTCGGCAATTTGGTGTTCCATTTCTCGCTGGTGGGCCTGCTGGTCGCGGTGGCCGCCGGCAAGCTGTTCGGCTACGAGGGCAACGTCGTCGTGATCGCCGACGGTGGCCCCGGTTTTTGCTCGGCGTCGCCTGCCGCGTTCGATTCGTTCCGGGCCGGCAACACCGTCGACGGCACGTCGCTGTACCCGATCTGTTT
>JAFAID010000013.1 GCA_019236925.1 Mycobacterium sp.
ATCAGCGGATCGGCATCAGCGAATCCGGTGACCCCGACCGAACGGCCCTGTCGGGCGTTCTTAGTTATTCGCATGCGTATGAGCTGAAAGGTGACCGTATGAGTATCACCTACTGAGGCACGCAGTATCCAACGAAGTAACTGACCATGATCCGCAATCCGAAAATAAGGAGTCGAATAATGTCAAGTTCAGCACCGTCACAGCCCGCAGTCAAGACGCGCCAAGATGTGGAAGATGCGGTAATCCGGGAGTTTCGAACCGCCGCCGGGGACCATTCCGTCCAGGTCTCGCTGGCGTCGGATTATCGGAAAGACCTCGGAATCAACTCGATGGGCTTTGTATCGGCGATTTGCGCCCTGGAGAAAAGGCTCGGAATAAGCCTCATCGAACGTATTGATCAACTCAGCACATCTACCCGACTGAGCGACATCGCGGGCACCATCATATTTGCCCTCAAACGACAGCAGTTGATTTGATCGCAGTGCTTGCCCAGCCCTTACAAGCGCGAAAGGCGACGCCTTCCTGGTCGTCGCCATCGGTAGCCGATAACCCCCCACGGCGGTGCTGGTAAGTAATGTTCCGCCGCAACGATTTAGGAGAACCAATGTTGGACACCGCTGTGATAACCGGAGCAACCGGTTTCGTCGGCAGCCACTTCGTGCTGAATTTCGTCGGAACTCGAATTCAGCATGCCTATGTTCTTGTACGTGGCGAATCGGATGAGATGAGAAGGACAAAATTAACACAGGCGCTGGAACAAGCAAACAACTCCTACACGCGCCGGCGTCCCCTGAATGAAATTTTGGCTCGGCTGACGATTGTTGAATGCGACATTCGGTCGCCGTTGGCTGGAATTTCCGAAGAGTGGCTAGAGATTCTGGAGCGGGCGCGGCCGGAGGAACTTTGGCATTTCGCTGCTTCCTTGAACTTTGAGGACAGAAGATCTGAGGAGATAGCAGCCACAAATTTAGACGGAGTCCGACAAATACTGGGACTAGCGACGCGTCTCGGCATCAATCGACTGCTACACTGCTCCACTGCCTATACCTGCGGTATACAGGCCGGGACTGTGCCGGCTGTGGCGCATCCAAAGGATGGGCCGTTTTCAAATCAGTACGAGAAAACTAAGTGTGCTGCTGAGCACTTCTTGCTGGACGAATGCCATAAACAGGGCGTAAAACTTACGATTTTGAGGCCAGGCGTCGTCATCGGGAATTCGGAGACCCATCTGCCTGGTGGAAGTACGACCGGCCTCTACGGGCTGCTCCGAGAATTTCATCAGGTCGGCCATCTACTGAAGAAGTCAGCGTCGGCGGTACGCGCGTACGCGCTCGAAAATGCCAGCATTAACTTTATTCCAGTCGATGTAGTGATGTCGCAAATCGATTCCCTGTTGAGTAGTGCGGATTACGAGGGCATATGCCACCTGGTTGCAAAGGGCGGCGTTACTAACGGCGAGATACTCTCGATAATACAAAGTGAACTGAACATCGAATCATGCATGCGCATCGTACCTGAGGCGATAACGCAGAGCACCTCCCTCGAAAAATTATTCGATCATCGAGTCGACTTCTACAAAAGTTATTTTCGTGCTGAAAGGACCTTTATCCCGTCGGACGTCGGCGAATATACTCTGTCGCTTGCTGACATGCGTCGCTTTATTCACGAGGGCGTTAGATCGTTGAACCGTACCAACCTAGTGAGCGGCTTTGATTTCGGAACCCTGACGACTTCGGACGGCGCCCAACTGAATGTCTACTCCGCCGGGTCGGAAGATCGGCCGGTCGCCCTGATCTGTAACGCTGCAGGAATGCCGCTGGAGTTCGTCCGACCAATCGTGAAACGGCTAGCGACAACGTGCCGCGTAATCACATGGGATTCCCGAGGACTTCCGAGCTCGTACCACGGCCGCGAAGGCTTAGATTACGGTTTGGACCGGCAAGTTGCAGATGCAATAGAGATACTGGCGCATTTCGATGTCGACGCGGCTATTATCCTCGGTTGGTGTGCGGGTGCGCGACTCGCACTAGAAGTGGCATCGAATTGGGACGGCGCGACGGAAGGCCTGGTCCTGATGAATGGCGCGTATCACTTGGAGCCCGCAGAATATACGGTGCTCGAACGTAACATGGCAATGAGCTTGCCAGTTATCGCTTCGAATCCTAGATATGCGGCGGCGTATCATCATGCAATATTTGGTAAACAGGGTGATGATGACCGGTCTGCCTGGACTTTCGAAGGACGCGCAAGTTCGACCGGTGATCTAATCGAGTCGGCTTACTCGGCCAATGCAGACGACATTCACCTCGCGAGCCTGCCTTTCGAGTCTGCAGAGAATCTTTACATATATGCATCTCTGCTGACGGCATATATCGAGTCACCACTGAAGCTGTCCGATCTGCCGGATGTCCCCGCTCTGGTGATGACCTGCGGGGGTGATCTCACCGCGAACCCAACTGCATCACGTCGACTTTCACAGGTGTTGCGCGACGGACGACTTGAATTCTTTTCCGGCGGTGACCATTTCTCGTTGTACTGGCAAGGTGAATACATCGACGCTCTTGCAGGGTTTGTCGAGGAATGTAATCGCGATCCGGCTCGGGTGGACTCGGTCGCGTAGACAGTCCGCCGACGTTGTCGAACGGCTACTGCCTGCCGTTCGACAACGTCGGAGCCAGCCCGGCTGCGCCCGCCGACCTCCTCTTCGGAACCGTGGGGCAGTGCCAGGATGGTGACCGCGTGGGGTGGTGGCAGGCGGCAGCCCCAGAAGTTAACCCTGAAGTTAAATAAGCCCCGTAGCTAATTGAGTTTGGACATGGCTAACTGAGCGCTACGTCGGTTGGCTGCGTCCATTCGCGCATGAGCGGACGCATCGCACTTCTTTACGACCAGGTTCCCACGAACGCGGCCAAACTCCCCGCGATGCACAGCGGCGCCCATACCCAAAAGGGCGGGAAGCGGAACGATGGTGACATTGGCGATGATGGCGGTGAGGCGCTCGCCGATGATCCAGGAGGTGTGAAAAATGGTCAACCCGAGTAGCCCGGCGCCCGGTGAGTCGCGCCACCCGGTGACGGTGACCGGGACGTTGATGCCGCACATGGCGGCAGGGCGTCATCATGTGTACCGCAATGTGACCGCCCTGACGCTGTTGGCGGCGTTGCTCGCCGCGGCGTTCGGGTCACTGTCGATTGCGCTGGTGCTGGCCGCGGTGGCGTTGCCGGCGGTCGTGTTGACCTATATCCACGACCACAATCTGTGGCACGACGAGCCGCTGACCGTCATCGTCGTGACGTTTGCGCTGTCACTGGTTCTGGGCGTAGGCGTGGGATTTTTGCAAACTCGGCTTTTGGGGATCGCACTGGCCGCCGGCCCCAACCGACTCCCGCCGATGTCGTCGATCCTCGAACTGGGTGTGCTGGTGCCGGTGGTGGCGTTCGTGGCGGTGCTGGTCGCGCCGCTGCTGGTGACCGCCCGCGCGAAGTTTCGCCATCCAATGGATGTGGTGGTCACCTGCGCGCTCAGCGGCGCGGCGTTGTCGCTGGGCCTGAGTGTGGTGGTCCAACACGGCGCGTTCAACCACCTGCAGGCCACCGCGGGTTACCCGGCGAGCGTGGCGTTCATCGCGTTGACCCTGGGATTTTTGCAGCCGGTGATCTTCGCCACCGCGGCGGCGGTGGCGGTGTTGGGGTTGCGCTGCGCCGGCCTCAACCCGACGGTGGGTGTCGTCGAGGGGGTGGTACTCCTGGTGCTCTACGAGCTGGCCACCACCCTGCTGATGCCCTACGGCTCTCACGGCATCGCGCTGACCACGTTTGCGTCGTTCGTGCTCGCCGGTGCCGGCCTTTGGGCCACCCGCACCGCGCTACACGGCGCCGTCGACGCCGCGCCCCCAGTGGGCCCCGTCGAGCACCGACTGCACGGGGCGGCGGTGGCCGCGATCATCGTCGTGGTGGCGATGCTCGCCGCGGGGGTCACCGCAGCCGTGGTGTTTAGCGGCCCATCGACCCACCCCAAGCCCCCCAGGACCGGAGCCGACAGCCGGGTTGCTCCCACATCCCACGCGCTCGGCGGCCAGACGATCAATCTCCCAAAGGGAGTCACCCTCACCGTGGCCCCAGGCTGGAAGATCGTCGAATCGTCACAGACCTGGGTCGTGCTCGCCAACAGCGACAACAGCGCGCTGATGCAAGCCGAGTCCGGCAAGGCGGCGATGACGGATATCACCCAAGAAGCAGGCTTCATGGCCGGTTTGTATGCGATCAACAGACTCACGAACGTGATTGAGGAACCCCAGGGGGTGCAGACGGTGCAGGGCAAGAACTTCACCCAGTCCCTGCAGGTCAACTACACCGCCAATCGCCAAACCGACCAGGGCACGATGCAGCTCTACGGAATCTGGACGACGCTGTTTAACGCCTCGACGCAAACTGCCGGCTTCATCGATTTCAGCGCCATCAGCCCCGACGCGTTTCAGGCGGCGTTGCCCGACGCCAACAGCATGCTCGCCTCCATGCTGTAATGGCCGGCCGCGCTAATGGTGGAGCTGCCGGGAATCGAGCCCGCCGCTCTACCAGGCAAAATGCTTCCTGAACTGCCGGTTCGTTACGTCTCGTCCCGTTCGGTACCTCTCGTTACCTGCGGTTTCGCTCTCGAGTCTTGACGGCGTCGAGAGCCGTCATTACCCATCCTCCTTTATCGGGAGCGACTGCTGTACGGGTGGTGTTAGGCGTCAGCGCAGATCCGACGGGCCAATGCCTGCGATTGCTTGGCTACGTAGCCGATCAAGGATGGCCGACCCAGCAGGCCATGGAAGTACAGTCCCTTCGCGGCGGGCGTCGGGGCCTGCGCTGTCGGTAAGCCCTGCGGGGTGAGTACGGCGAGATGACCGACCAGCTCGGCGAGGTTGGGGTGATAGCCGGTTGCACAAATCACGGCATCGGCGGGAATGCGCGAACCGTCGGACAACGCGACGTGGTCGTTTGTCGAACGCAGTTACGGCACTGACGATCTCGACAGCTTTCTCGCGCACCGCGTTTATGACCACCGCATCCAAAATTGAAGGCGCAACCTGCAATCGGTGGGCCCGGGCGAATGGGCCCTCGGTGGGCAGTGGCAGACCGATTGCGCTGAGATCGCCGAACGCCTGTCGGCGCGCCGAGGCGGCGATCCGGTCGGCGAGGCGCGCCGGCAGGTGATAGAGCGGAATCGAGATTACGTCGTTGGGAAGGCCGGCAGGACCCTTGCGCGGCAATAGATTTGGCGGTGTGCGCACCGACAGCCACACTTTCTCGGCTGTGCCGGTACTGAGGTCGTGGGCGATCTCCATGCCCGAGGACCCAATTCCCACGACAAGCACCCGTTTGCCTTTGTACGGCGTTGGGTTTCGGTATTGCGATGAGTGCATGACGTCGCCGCTAAACGTACCCGGCCACTGCGGGACGACGGGGGTATGCAGGTAACCGGTGGCCAGCACAACCTGCGAGGCGTCGATATCGCCGTTGGACGTCGTCAATCTCCAGTCGCCGTGATTGCGATCGATTCGCGTGACGGCAGTGTTCGGGAGGATGTCGATACCGTCCTCGTGGGCGTGTCGTTCGAGGTGGTCGACCACGTCATCGCGGGTCGGGAACAGCGGCGTGCCCTGGGGGTATGGCCTACCGGGCAGGTGGGAGAACTGACGGCCGGTGTTGAGTTTGAGTCGGTCGTATCGAGAGCGCCAGGTAGCAGCGACGCTATCGGCGCGATCGACCAACAGCGGCCTGCAACCCCGGTCTTTGAGGCTGAGGGCCGCAGAGACTCCCGCCGGGCCGGCGCCGATGATGACGACATCGCAGGCGTGCATGGGATTGCCTCCCCCTTGATGTTATGGGCTGGCAGCCACGCCTTTGTGACTCCATAGCTCCGATTTGGTCGCCACGACGCGACCAGGCTGATATAGTCCTCTTTGGATTATTTTTTAGTCTAAAAAGGACTATATGTCAACTCGAAAGATCGACCTGAGCACCACCTCATACGCGATGCTGGGGATGTTGGCCCTGCGTCCCTGGACGACGTACGAACTCGCCAAACAGGTGGGACGCGGGCTGGGTCAGTTCTGGCCGCGGGCGCGCAGCAACTTGTTCTCCGAACCGAAGAAACTCGTGGCACGCGGCTTCGCCACCGCCACCGAAGATCGGGTTGGCAAGCGCCCGCGAACGGTGTACACGATCACCCCCAACGGTCGCCGAGCCCTGCGAAGTTGGCTCGGGACACCCGGCGAAGGTCCTGTCCTGGAGTTCGAAGAGATGCTCAAGGTCTTCTTTGCCGACCACGGTACGAAAGCCGACGCGGCGGCGGCGGTTCAGCGCATTCGAAACTGGGCGTCGCAACGCAGCATCGAAAACACCGCCATTGCCCGCAGCTACATCGAGGGCACCGCTCCGTTCCAAGATCGGGCCGCGGTGCTTGTGCTCACGGGCCGTTTCCTGACGAACTTCGCGGACATGGTCGGCGAATGGGCGGACTGGGCCAGCACGATCATTGAGGATTGGCCCGAAGACGTGCGATCTGCGGAACCGAGGTGGGATGTCCTCGCCGACATCGCCCGCCGTCTACCGACCGATCGACGATGAAGCACGGGATTTTGCGCCATGCGGCGCGACCCGTCTCGCTGGACGTGAATCCTTGAGATCGATGGTGTCGCCGGCCATGAGTGTCGGTGTTGGTCGGCAGGAAAACGTACGCGGGTTTCGGTGTGGCTGGGGATCATTCGCCGAAAGGAACCGGCGTGCTCCTTAACCGGACTCGGCTAAATGCGCCGGACCACAAGTTCCGGTGTGCACGTCGGGCCCGGTCCCCACGGTGCTGTAGGTGGGTAGCCGGGCTATCGCAAGGGCGGTCCATGCGGACAGAGTGCCGACTACTGTCAGCATTAACGCACTTGAGGCTCCAACGGCAACATCAAGCGGCACAAGATAAATCAGCGGGATACGCAGCACGGCTTCGGCGATCATTCCAATTCCCCAGGCCCAGGCTGCCCGGCGGAAGGCCCGCCGAACTGCCGGGTCGGTTTGGTATGAGCAAGCAAGCGTGTCGGCATCGCTGGGGCGCCATGTTTGCAGCGCGATCAGTGTCAGCGGTCGTCGCGTAGTCAGGCTGGCGACGAATAGGCCACCTATCAGCGCTGCAAGCACCGAGTTCTTCGCCAGCATCAACCGCGGGTCACCGACGAGGAATGCCAGACCCAACCCGACCCCAAAGACCAACATCATCAGGGCGGCAAACCAGGTGATGCGCCTCGTTCTCAGCGCGACCCAGAACACTCTCCCCGCAGCCAGCGCCGTCGCGGCCAACAACGCGGGCCAGTCGGATGTGCCCGCCAGGTGCAGGAGGTAGAAACCGACCACCGGGACGCCGGCATCCCACAGCAAGCCAACTAGTGGCCGCGTCTGCCGGTTGAGCAACTCGCTGTTCACTGCCGTCCCTCAATGGTGTTGCGGGACTGGGACACTGCGAGGTAGCTAGGCTGCGGCCCGATGAGGCCATGCTGGCGGAACCACTGCGCCTCATCGCTGAGGGTTTCAGCGATAGGGCGAAACGTGACCCCCAATTCGTTGCGTGCTCGCGCTGAGCTGATCCGCTGCGTGGCGGCATCGGTCAGCACACGGGTAGCCCGTGGCGTGACCAACGGTGGTCGGCCGCGCAGTCGATCGGCCAGTTGCAACAGCCCCGATGTCGCCAGCGCGATGCGCGCCGGCACCGGTCGGGGTACGGGCGCGTCACAAAGATGGGCGATCTGCACACCTACGGCGGGCAGATCGTGACGTTGTCCGGCAACAATATAGCGGCGATTGAGCCCGACCCGGGCGGCCCGCACGCAGGCGTAGGCGACGTCACGCGCGTCGACGATGTGAACGCTGACCCGCGGGATGCCGGCGACCGTTCCATTGGCGATCGAGACAAACATCTGCCCTGATGCGGTGGGCGCGCCGTCCCCGGGGCCCCACATCCACCCAGGCACCACCACGGGTATCCGCACGCGGTGGGTGGCGCGCAGCGTGTCGATGAGCTGCTCGGCACGAACTTTGCTCGCGTAGTAGTGATTGCGCCGCACCCATTTCCCGGGCGGGGTGTTCTCGTCGGCACGTTCACCACGCGACGCGGGCCCAATGGTGCCAGAACTGCTGATATGCACCAAGACTGGCACATCGGCGTCATCGGCAGCCGCGACCAGCGCCGCGACGGCGTCGACGTTGGTGCGTTGCAAAAGCCATGGATCGAAGCTGGGCTGATAGTACTCGCGGAAATAGGCGGCCGTGTGGATGACGGCGTCGGTGTCACGGAGAGCGGATGACCACGCGGTGGTGTCGAGAACGTCGCCCTCGACCAGGTGCAGGGCGTCGTGCGCGCCCAGCGCTGGGCCCGCGCGCTCCCGACTGCGCACGATCGCCACCACCTCGACGCCAGCAGCCAGTAGTTCGGCCACAACACTGCGACCCAGCAATCCGGTCGCACCGGTCACCGCCACCCGTTGTAGCTCGTTGCCACCCATTGCACGTCTCCCCTGCCCTATCGGCCGACCAACACCGGCAGAACAAACCGGATGGTCGAGCTAGCGGATAGTAATGCTATCCGCATTATGGATAGCGGTGCTATCCGCTGTCAATAGCTAGACTTCTGAGACCACGATCGGAGGACCGGTGCGAATCGGCGAACTCAGCCGCCTCAGCGGCGTTCCCGTCGCCACGATCAAGTACTACCTACGCGAGGGGCTGCTGCCGCCCGGTGTGCATTCCCACCCCAATCAGGCCAACTACAACGACGCCCACCTCACGCGGCTGCGGCTGATCAGAGCATTGATAGACGTTGGCGGGCTCTCGATCAGCACAGCATCAGAACTGCTCGCCGTCCTCGATACGGCCGAGCTAGATGTTTGGGAGTCGGTCGGCAAGGTCCAATATGCCCTCGACCGGCGAAACGCGCCCGATCCCGGCGCCGAACTCGATGAAGCCGCAAGCCGCACCGTCGACGCGCTAATTGCTCGGCGCGGCTGGCATATTCGATCGGACAGCCCCGCCCGCCGCGCCCTCATCCAGATCTGCGCAACCTTGCACCGGCTGGGTCACGACGACATCGTCGAAACCCTCGACGACTACGCGGAGGCGATCGCGCCAATCGCGGCCATCGACATGAGTCGACTAACGGAGCAAACCACCATCACCGCAATGATCGAAAAGGTCATCGTGGGCACCATCATCGGCGACACCCTGTTGTCTGCACTACGTCATCTGGCTCACGAAAATGCCTCGCGACCGCTACTGCGACACACGCGAAGAAAGCGACCATAGCCTGCGCGCAGTGAGCGCCCTGGCGTTCGCTTCGAAGACTCGCGCCGGGACGAGAACTGGGAAACGGTCGCCGGTCAGGACGCCAGGCCGGTGCTGATGAGTCCGACACCGGCGCCGATCAACCGGCGGTCAAGGCGAAGACCGACCATGAAGCTGGCGTGCCTTGGGTCGACCGGCTGCCGAGGCACCCCGATCCGGGGGTAATATCGACATGGTAAGCACAACAACCGGTTACGACGTCATCGTGGTGGGATTGGGCGGTATGGGAAGTGCCGCCGCCTATCATCTGGCGGCCCGAGGACGCCGGGTGCTCGGGCTGGAGCAGCATGAGCCCGCCCACGACAAGGGATCCAGCCACGGCGGGTCTCGGATCATCCGCCAGTGCTATTTCGAGGACCCTGGTTATGTTCCGTTGTTGCTGCGAGCCTACGAGTTGTGGGAGAAGTTGGCTGCCGACTCTCAACGCGACCTTTACCGACTCACCGGGGGCCTTTTCATCGGGCCACCGGACTGCCTGATCGTATCCGGTAGCCTGCATGCCAGCCGCCAATGGGATCTGCCGCACGAGTTGCTCGACGCCGGCGAGATCTCCACCCGCTTTCCGAATTTCACGCCTAACCCGGAAGATATCGCGTTCTACGACGCCAAAGCCGGGTTTGCGCGACCGGAGTTGACAGTGCGCGCACATCTTGAAATCGCCGAAAAAGCAGGGGCCACACTGCAATTTGGTGAACCCGTGCTGGATTGGAACCAGACCGCCGCGGGGATACGGGTCATTACGGGTCGGGGGTCTTACACCGCTGGACAGTTGGTGATCTGCCCGGGTGCCTGGGCCCCGTGGATGCTGGGTCAGTTCGGTGTTCCCATCACGGTGGAACGTCAGGTGATGTACTGGCTGGACCCGATCGGCGGTGCTTCCAGGTTCGAAGATCACCCCATCTTCATCCACGAGAACGCCTCGGGCAGACACATATACGGCTTACCGGCGATCGATGGACCGCGGGGCGGTGTAAAAGTCGGCTTCGCCCGCAACGGGATCCCCTGTACGCCGGACACCATCGACCGGGTGGTGCACGAGCGGGAAATCAGCGAGATTCGAGCGCGGGTCGCTGAGTTGGTGCCAGCGCTGGTGGGCAGGTGCCTGCACGCGGCGACCTGCATGTACTCGAATACACCCGACCGGCACTTCGTGATCGGGTGCCACCCGCAATGCGCCGACGTCATCATGGCGTGCGGATTCTCCGGGCACGGCTTCAAATTCGTTCCGGTAGTCGGCGAGATCCTCGCCGACCTGGCCATCGATCGGGCCACCGACCACCCCATCGCGTTGTTCGACCCGCAGAGATTGCCGACCGCATGACCGCGGCTGCGTGGCAGCTGGCCCGTGCACTGATGGCCGCTGCCGACGAACTCGACGAGTTGGTGACACGATGAGCGCCATCGGAGCAATAAACACGCCGGAAGAGTTCGCCCAGCTGGAAAAGGAGACGGGATTTGCGCCGAGGACCCGCAACTGCGGCCCACGTGGAAGGTCTACCCGACGGGCGCATCTGAGTCCGGCGCCCTAATTGGCCTAATTGATCGGAACGATAGGAGAATCGCAGATGAAGTCGCACCGCTACTACAATGGCCTCAAGACCGTCCTGCTCCTCGGCTTCATGTCGGCCCTGATCGTGTTCATCGGGTCGCTATTCCACAACAGGTCGATCCTCCTGCTGTCGATCGTGCTCGCGGTCGGCATGAACGTCTGGACTTATTTCAAGAGCGACACTCTGGCGCTACGGGCCATGCATGCGCAGCCGGTCAACGAATCGCAAGAGCCGACGATGTATCGCATCGTGAGCGAGTTGGCGGCCCACGCGCGTCAGCCGATGCCGCGGCTCTACGTCAGCAACACCGCATCCCCGAACGCCTTTGCCACTGGACGCAGTCCCCGCCACGCCGCGGTATGCTGCACCGCCGGAATCCTGCAGATCCTTGACGAGCGAGAGTTGCGCGCGGTGCTAAGCCATGAGCTTTCGCACGTCTACAACCGCGACATCCTGCTTTCCTGCGTTGCCGGCGCGATGGCGGCGGTGATCTCCGGCATGGCGAACATGGCTTACCTCGCCGGTCGGGTCGGCGGTAGCGGTGGCGGAGGACGCGCCAATCCACTTGCGCTGCTGCTGGTCTCGCTGCTCGGACCAATCGCGGCGACGGTGGTGCAGCTGGCGGTATCGCGGTCACGGGAATACCAGGCCGACGAGTCTGGAGCCAAGCTGTCCAGCGACCCGCTGGCGTTGGCCTCTGCGCTGCGCAAAATCGCCGGTGGTGTCGAGGCGGCTCCGCTCCCGCCGGTGCCGCAGCTGGCAAGTCAGTCACATCTGATGATCGCCAACCCGTTCCGGGCTGGCGACATGATGGCGAAGTTGTTCTCAACGCACCCGCCGATGAACGAGCGGATCGCCCGGCTCGAGGAGATGGCCCGCGACTAAGACCTAACCCCGGTGCGCGGCACTCGACAAGCCCGGAGGTGGCAAACTTCGGTCAGAAACGAGGACGTGAATGCCGGTGCGGGTGCCCGAGCTGACTACCTGTATTGATCACCCACCACCGCCGTGGTTAAGGCATGGGGAGACACGCCAACCACCTCGACGGGATGACGAGTTGGCGATTAGCTGTGACGCTCGCCCTGGGCCACAACACTGGGCTGGCGATCTTGAAGGATGCCGGCATCCCAATACGGTCACAGGACCCAAGTACCGAAGCAGCCCGCACGAACGGTGGATGCCGCGTTAGTCGGCGCGGGTCCTGAACTCGGCATGCGGATTTCGAAGCTTTCGGCCGCACAGCGGTGTGATGATCACACCGTCCTATTTCAGCGCGCTTGGCGACCCAGGGAAAGTACGCACCACCACCAACCGGGGTGTCCTCAGGTTGTTGGCGGCCCTTGAGTTCTCCGAAGATCGTTGCGTCGGCGGATTATCGGCCGTCAATGCGAACCCACGAGATCACGAGCGGGACATTGCTTCAACCGACATCTGTTGCAACACATCCGAGTGGCGAGCGCACCCGCTGCTTAATTCGGGTGTTGGTGGCGTGCGCAGCGCTGCGACTGCCACAGCAGTTGGCGCCAATCCTGTCATGAGGAGGAACCGGCGATGACCGATCAAGACACCGCGGAACTTGTGCGGCGTGCCGCCACCGGTGATGAACTGGCGTGGCGGCAGCTCATCGACGGGTTGGGGCCGTTGCTGCGTCGGGTCAGCACCGCCTAGCACTAGTAGACGACACTCGATCCGGCTAGACCTCGGCGCCGACACGCTAAGGGTCACAACACGGGACCCGACGTCCCACCGCGATCGGTGGAATCAGCGCGCTGTCGTCCACTTCGATCTGTGGACGACAGCGCGCCCATGCGAAAGGTCAAGCGGTACAACACCTAAATTGCACTATGCAGATTCGCGCACGTGTCGGGCTGGGCCGCCCCGCATTATCGAGACAAGCTCCTCACGCGATCTGGCGCCGAGGCGCTGGTAGGCGCGATACACATGTCCCTCAACGGTACGAACCGACGTGACAAGGCGCTCCGCGATCTCCTTATTGGATAAGCCGGCGGCGGCCAGCTCGATTATCTCGCGTTGGCGATCCGTCAGTGGCTGGTCCACCGGGTTTCTCAGCGCGGGCGTGCACAGTCCGCCACGCTCGTTGGCCAACTGTGCGGCCAACGCTGCGGCGTAGACACTGCGTCTACGCTGCTGGCTCCGGCTGAACGCGATGCTCGCCTGAGCCGCGACGTCAGCGGCCGTGGCGACATCGCCGACCGCCCGGTAGTCGGCCGATGCCGCGAGCAGACCTTCCCCATTGCCATCCCGCAGCGATTCGGTGTGGCAGGCAACGGCGTTCGCAAGAGGAAAGTTCAAAAACTCGGCCAGTTCGCGCGCGCGCTTGGCACCTGAGGTGTCGCCCCATTGAGCCGCTACCTGGAGGCGGGCCAATTCGTGCGTCGGCTGGTTAGGCCCCCGCACATCCTTGCCTACCGCCTGAACGACCGCGATCGCCTCGGTCAGGCGGCCACCAGCGGCGAGCGCCCAGCCTCTCGCTATCGCCAGAGGGGTCTGCATGAAGAGGTATTCGGCGGACACAAACCGCCGACCCTCGGTAATCGCGTCGTTGGCGGCCTCGGCATCCCCCAATTTGGCGTACGCCTCGGCCAACGCGAAACAGATGGCCGCCCGTAGACCTGTTGTGACGCTGTGCTTTTCCATCCCGGCAAGGGCCTCGTGCAAAAGTTTGACTGCCGTCGGCATTTCTCCGCGCGCGAGCTCGGCATAGCCAAGCAAGAATGCCAGGTTCGCAGCGGCAACACCGGGAACGTCAGGGGCCGAGTCTGCCAGTTGCTTGGCCGAGCGCACACATTCGTCGATACGGCCGGTCAAGCGGCACGCCTGTGCATAGATAGCCGCATACCAGAACCTCATGGGCGACGCTTGAAACGAGCTGCTCGCGCGGTCAATGGACTCCGCAGCATGGTTGGTGACGTCGTCAGTTTTACCCAGCGCGCCCAGCGCCATGGTCAGCGCGCTGGACGCCAGCATCGCGTGAAAATCCGACGCCGTCGACGAATTCAACACCGCCCGGGCCTTTTCCACGGCGGTCTTCCAGCGGGCCGCCACGGCGTCCGCGCAGGCTTCGACCGCGACGCGCTCGGCTCGCTCCGCCGCGGATTCCGGTGCTGAGGCCAAGCCGTCGAGAATGGCCGACGCCTCCGCGGGCCGGCCGAGATTCCAGATAAGGTTCGCGGCCCGCACGGTCGCCCAGTGATGGCCGTCGGGCCCATCCATCCCGATCCGACGGAGGATCGCATCGGCCCTGTCGCCGTCGCCTCGGCCCGCCAGGCTCATCGCCCGCAGGCCTGTGGCCTCGCCCGCGCCCGCGTCGGCAGCGGCCGCGGCGAACCGGTCAGACAAGTCCAGATCGAGCAATGTCATGCCGCATTGAGCCGCCTTCAGGAATAGCTTGCGGTCGGGGGCCAAGTCCGATTCGAGGGTGAGCAGCGCCCGCCGCACCGTTGCGTGCATGTCGTCGTCGTCCTCTTTGGCCAACCGTTGGGCCAGCGTGCCGCGGATCCGCGACAGATACAGCTCACCGCCCGTCGCGCGCCGAAGTGCACCAAAGAGCGGGTGTGCAAGGCGCGCCATGAGCCTAGAGCCGCAGCGTTCCACGGTAACGAGGTTCATCTGTTCGGCAACCTCGAGGTGATGGCGGTCTACCAGGTCGCAGAGCATGTCCACCCCAAGCGGCTCGTACTGCGACAATGTGTCGATGACCAACGCAACATCCGGGGCAAGCCCGCTCAGTTGCCGTCCGACCATACCGCTGGTCCTGTCCGACACCGCGACACGCTCGTCCCACATCCACACCCCGGCCACCTGCCTCATCCGGCCGGCCGCGATCTGATCCTTGAGCAGCTCCCGCATGAACAACACGTTCCCGCCGGTCAGCTTCCAAAACCGCTTGGCGCTACAGCTATCCACCGCACCCCCAAGCGTGGTCTCAATAATGAGACGGGTATCTGCCGCCGAAAGTGGTTGCAGATCAACGCGGGTCAGCAGATGGTCTTTCCACAGCGCGGTTATCGCATCGGGCTCATCGCCGCCGGTGCGTGTGGTGACCAGGAGTCGAATCCCGGGCATTTGAGCCAGTTGGTGCACCACGTGAGCCGATGATCCATCGAGCAGGTGCGCGTCGTCGACGCCGATCAGCACCCGGCCGTGCCGCTGTTGCGCGACGAAGGAACTAATAATGCGCCGAACGTCGGATGACGATTCGATCGTCGGTTGGCCAAGCGATGCGGCGAAAGCGCCCAAGGGAAGTTGGCGGCCCGACTCGGTGCCGACGATCCAGCTCGTGCGCTCGCCGGAGGCTTCGGCGCCGGCGAGGACCTCACGCGCGAGCCGAGTCTTGCCAACCCCCGCTGCACCAACGATCACCGCGCCGCGGTGATCACCAGCTCCGCTGAGCGCGCGCCGGACGGCACTCAGTTCGCCATCCCGTCCGGTCAGCGGGTCGCCGGTAACCACGGCCCTGTTCCAGCAATTAAGGCGGGTTCGCTCTGTCTGGCCGGGAGTCCGTGCAGGAGAATCACCGTCAGATCCGCGACTTCGGGACCAATTTGTCTCGTCGCCAGGACAAGCCCGTCGGCTGTGGTGACGGAAACCCGTTGTGCTGCTGTTGGGTTCATCGGCGTGGCCAGCGACTAATCGTTGAAATGCCGCGCGTGGTCCCAGCGCTCAAGCCACAACTGCAGGTCGTGCACGCCGACCGCAAACAACGCCAGTGACACCACTATCACGACGGCCTGGAGGGTACTCATAGTCGGTCCATTTCGCGGGCCATGCGTGACTGCTCGAAGTAATTGACGCGCTGCGGGAAGTGTCGTCGCTCGGGGGGCCGATAGAGTGCGGCGCCGACAACTCGGATCGCGTCGATCAACCGGCGGGAGATCGTCGCGGGCCGCGACGACAGGGCCGCCGCGGTGCTGAACACGACCTCCTGCTGGGTGATGAAGACGGGCGCATGAGACGTCCCGTGCGTCACCAAGGTTGGTTCAGCATCTTGGATGACTTCGGGTGTCGCCGCGGATGTCTTTGGTGATTGTGACATTTCGCCTCCTCGCGGTGTTGGCTTGCCACCCTCGCTGGACATGCTCTGATAGGCATCGAGTGTCGTCGGATGGCAAAGCGGTGGGCCAGAGAGCACACACCACATTTGGCGGTGATGTGCACCCCCGGATATGCGCATCAGTGTCGAACGTGGTGCGTACCCCCCCGCCCTTGATCGCACGCCCGCCAGCAGGCCGACGATCGTTTCCGGTCCTCGTGTCGCTGTAGAGTCCGCTCCGAAATTCGCTTCGAGGAGTGAATTACTCACGCCGTCGGCTGCCGCTGGCGCGATGATAAGAGCCAACGGGAAAAGGGAACGATTATGAAATCCAGCGGGCCTGGCCACCGCTAGCGTCGTGCGGAGTTACCGATGCCGACAGCGGCGGCGCCACGCACGCAACAGTCGAGGGCCCAGGCCCGCAGCCCGCGGCGGGTTGGCGTCACCAAATTAGGTAGCTCACTACCCTAGCGGCCGGCGCAGATGTGCGGATAATTTCAATGGTCGAGACCGACGGCTTCGAATAGCGATCGTGAATAAGTGATCGTGAATGACCAGGGAAGGGTGACAGTAGGTGAGCGGTCCGATTTCGGTCCTCATTGCCGAGGATAGCCTACTGGTGCGAGACAGCGTTTCCCGGGCATTGTCGACCGACGCCGATGTCACCGTCGTTGGCGTTGCCGAGGATTACGATTCCGCGGTCGAACTCGTCGAAAAGCATCAACCGACGATGCTGGTCACCGACGTGCGGATGCCACCGACGTCGACCGATGAGGGCATTCGGTTGGCCCGGTGGATGCGCACGGCGCATCCGGATACCGGGGTGATCGTGTTGTCGCAATACGCGGATCCGCGCTACGCGGCGGGGTTGCTGGACGGCGGTACCGCGGCCCGCGGGTATCTATTGAAGGAGCGTATTTCACATTTCGAACAGCTCAGCGAGGCGGTGCACCAAGTCGCGGCCGGTGGGACGGTGCTCGATCCGCTGGTGGTGGAGGCGCTGCTGGCCCAGCCGCGCTCCGCGGCAACGCTCAGCCGATTGACCCCCAGGGAACGCGAGGTGCTCGCCGAATTGGCAACCGGGCTCAGCAATCGCACCGTGGCGCAACGGCTTTTTCTGTCTCAGCGGGCGGTGGAAAAGCATATTAATTCAATTTTCGCCAAGCTGGGCTTGACCATCGACGACTCGGTTGATCGGCGGGTCAAGGCCGTGCTGCTGTTCCTCGACGACCCCGCCTCGGCTTAAAAGTGTGATGCATACACCCTGGAAAGTGTGGTGTGTACACCATGGTGCGCGGCACACGGGCACCGCATAATGCGCAGGTGAGGGACGAGCGGGTGCGCGTTTGGGTCGTCGACGACCAGGCCAGTTTCCGGCTCGCTACTGCCGCCACCGTGGCGGCCACGAAGGATTTCGTCATGGCCGGCGAATGCCAGACCGGTGAATCCGCGATCGAACTCCTTCGCGATGGCGGTGCTGGGATCGTGTTAATGGATATTCACATGCCGGGAATGGGTGGCATCGAAGCCACGCGGCGAATCCGCGCCGCACACCCAGATTTGATGGTCCTGCTGATGTCAACCTACGACATCGAGGACCTTCCCGCCGGGGCCGCCGATTGCGGCGCAGCGGCCTACCTGCACAAAGAACACCTAAGTCCAGATCTGCTGACCCGGCTATGGCGAGCGACCCACTGAGGCCCGCAACGGTGGCCGGATTGGTGCCCCACTGGCGGGTGCTTCTCGCGGCGTTGCGGTCTTCGTCTTCGTTGGGTCACGACCTCATTGACCGCTTGGCGAAGGAACGCCTTGAGCTGTCCCTTACTACCGTCCTGGCTATGTATTTCGGTGCTGGCGTGTTGCTGCCGCTGGGCGGATATACGTGGGTGCTGCGATCCCCTTGGTTGTTGGCCGTCGGTGGGGTCTGCGCCGCGCAGTGTGTCGTGCTAGGGGCCGCGCTGCGCCTGGCGCGGCACAGCAGATATCAGCAATCGATCACGCTGTTTTGTATCGGTAACTGGGCCGCTGTTCTGCTCATTACGTTTATCGCGCCGAACCTGCTGCCGGTGATGGTGCTCGCGGCCCTAGTGCCCGTCGCTTTAGCCGTACACTACGTCCACTGGCGGCGCGGGCTGGTTTTCGCCCTGATCACCGCCGGCTGCGTACTGGCTCTGGGTGCGCTAGCACGGTTTGTGGATATTTCACACCTGGGCGCGGATTCTCCTCGCGCTATCGAGAGCGCGTTGATCCTCGTGGCACTGCCGCTCATCGCCTTTCACATCCTGGTGATCGTGTGGGGTAGCGCCACGGTGCTGCGAGTGTCGGAGAACATGCTCGCCGAGCGCGCCGCCCAGCTCGCGGCGTCACGTAGCCGGCTGATCGGCGCCGCTGACGAGGAACGGCGCCGTCTCGAACGTGACCTGCATGACGGCGCCCAACAACACCTCGTCGCTCTGGCGGTGCTCATCCAACTCGCCCACACCGCCGAACACGACCGATATCAGCCGCTGCTCACCGAGGCATCCGGGCTGGTCGAGACCGCGATCGCCGAGATCCGCAGACTCGCCCACGGGATTTACCCCCCGCTGCTGGTCAGCGGCGGGCTGGCCCAAGCCTTGCCGGCGGTCGCGGCGCACGCCCCGGTCCCTGTGCAGCTGAACCTGCCGGGCCTCGGCCGCTACCCCGCTGCGATCGAGGCCGCCCTCTATTTCTGCTGCAGCGAAGCGCTGCAGAACGCCGCCAAACACGGCGGCCCCGACACCACGGTCACGATCACCGCCCATGCCGACGACCGGATGCTTACGCTCACGATCAGCGACACCGGCCGCGGATTCGACCCCGCGACCACCGGCACAGGGCTGACCAATATGACCGACCGTCTGTCCGCCATCGGCGGGCACCTCGTTATCGACACCGCGCCCGGACGTGGCACCCGCATCACCGCCGGCATCGCCACCCCGATGCAACCAGGCAGCTCGGAACTGCCCGGAAACGGTGGACCTCGTTTCGGTCTGACACGCCCTTGGCGTTGAGCTCCTTGTAACGTCTCGTTGGACGCGCCAGAGGCGCGAATATCTGACCGCTTCGTTGGGCACTACGAAGACACAGCAACGTGGGGGTTCTCGGTATGGCTCGGCCTTACCGAGGCTGGCGCGCGTGCCGCTAGGAAACTCGAAGGCAAGACCGCTACCGCAGAATGAACTGCCGGGAATCGAACCCGCTGCAGAAGCACCGTTGCTATCCGCTGCTCTCCCGCCGGCCTTAGGGGCCGGCCGTTCGTCGAGTTTGGTCAGTTCAAGACCCCGGGATCCCGACGCAACTCGCGACGTACCATCGCCTCGAACAACCCGGTGAACGGGTGGGTGTTGAAGAAGTCTCCGTAGGTGCGCGCAGCGTCGCGATTCATCGGTACGCCACCCCCGGCAGCCGCGATGTGCCAGGCCTGGCGGCAGCGCCACTCGAAGGACATCGCCCGCAGGTAGGCCTGTTCGATGTCGCTGCCGAGCACGACCACGCCGTGGTTGGCGAGTAGACCGACGTTGCTGTCGCCGATCGCGGCGGCCACCGCACGAGCGTTGCTGGCATCGTCGACAGTTCCCCAATATTCGTCGTACACCGCCACCCCGCCGTGGTACAGCGCGCCGGTCTGGTCGTAGATGTCAGGGGCTCGTCCAAGGTCGGCCCACACCGTTCCCCACCGCGAATGGTTGTGGATCGCCACCCCGATATCGCCACGGGCGCGGTGCAATTCGACATGGAGTGGGATGGCCGGCGTGATCGTCCACTGGCCGCCGATTTCGTTGCCGTCGGCGTCCATGGACATGACGTCGCTTGCCGTGACCTCATCCCAGGTCAGGCCGAAGGGGTTCACCAGGAACGTCCCATCCGGCTGTTTGTAAGTGATGTGGCCGGCGAGATGGTCGTTGTATCCCTCGACGAAGAGGCAACGACACAGCAGCGCCAGCTCCTGGGCAGGGGAGAGCTCCGGCAAGGCGGGGGCGATGGGCTTCGTGACGGCCATGGCCCGCATCGCCGTCGGGCGGTTCGTTTCGGTGCTTGTCATGCTGTGCTCTCACCTGTTGAGGATCTGTCGGAGCCGATCACCGTAGAACGTTAGGGCGTTGTCGGCCAACACCTTTCGCTCCAGCGTCTCGGCGAGGCCCCGTTCATTGACGCTCTTCACCGCTCCCGGATAGACGGCGTCGTGATGAGGGTAGTCGGACGCGAACATCACGTTGTCGGCCCAACCTTGCTCGAGGGTCGACGCCAGGCCGGGCTCCTCGATCTCGAAAGTGAGCCATGACCGTGTATTGACGCTGCCGCTCGGATCTCCCCCACGGTAGTCGTCGGGAGCCAACTCGTAGTGCTCCTCGATGCGGTCCGCCCACGTCGGTGCCCACCCGCAACCGGCTTCGAGAAACCCGAGCCGTAGCCCCGGGAAGCGTTGGAAGATCCCGGCCAGGGTGACGTTGACCATGGCGGTCATCTGCTCGAACACATGGCTGACGATATGGCAGCCGGCGTAGCTGGACATGCGGTCAAGGCCAACGGTGTCGATGCCGGACAGGTAGGCCTCATGGAAGGACACCGGGACGTCGAGCTGCTGGGCCTTGCCCCATAACACGTCGAAGTCCCGATGGTCCACGGTGCGGCCGCCGATCCGGTTGGGTCGCATCACGCCGCCCACAAAGCCGTAGGTGGTGACGGCCCGCTCCAACTCGGCCGCCGCCAGACACGGGTCCTGTTGAGGCAGGAGCGCCACCCCGATCAGGCGTTTCGGGTCGGTGGCGCAGTAGCGGGCGAGCCACTCGTTGTACGCGCCGCAGAGCGCGCCCGCGATGTCGGGATGTTCGATTAAGCCGAACATCAGCCCGACACTCGGATACAGCACCGCGGCCTCGATCCCCTCGTCGTCGAGGACCTGTAGGCGGAGCTTGGGATCGCGGCCCCCCTCGCGTCGCACGCCTCCCGCGGATACGTGGTTCTGTAAACCCCCGGGGAACGGATACTTCGAGCGCCAGAGCCGGCCCTCGATGCGATAGGTGACGAAGCCGTCAGCTTCGGCGACGAACTGCATGGCACTGTCCCGCATCGCCGAAGGGATGGCGTCGACCAGCTCGGGAAGCGTCTCCTCTACATGCCCGTCGGCGTCTATTACAAGCGTCATCAAGACCCCCTTGCCGAGGCGACAATATATAAATCCTTAAATTATTAAAATAGTAATAATTCGCCGGGGCCGTCAAGCGGTCCGTACACGTCTCCGCCCATCCGAGGAAGCTGATTCGGCAGCTGAATTCGACTAGTGCGGTGAGCCACAGGTGGTTTTTTTGACGCTTTTTGACCAACCGGCGGGAAACGTTGGGACTGCAGTTGCCCTAGGTCGATACAGAAGCAGGCGAAGTCGCGATGGTTGAGGCGCCCTAGTCAAGCGAGGTCACCTCAGCCGAGAAGCTAACGCCCGCAACGGCGATGGCTCGGGACGATGGCGCTGATTCCGCATCATTGAGGCGATTATCCGGTCTGAGCCGCAACATGCGCCGCGACCCGGATCGCTGGACGTTCAATCCTTGAGTTCGATGATGATCTCGAAATACGGCCGGTCGCCGGTGTTTACCGCCGCTTCGATGCCGCCCTTGTCTGCGTAAAGCACCTGCCCGGGAGTGACATCCGCCTCGTATCGCGTTCCCGCGTAGGGGGCATAGGTGCCGCCGCAATCGGGTTCGAAGTCCGCAGCGACTCGGTCGCCGCTGATCTGGATCATGATGTAGTCACGCTTGTGCTCATGCACCTGCTCCTTCTCGCCAGGGGCAAGCCGCAGCTCCCAGATGGCCACCCGATCGTTTTCCAACAACAGCTTCGTGCCGACGTTGCCGAGTATCCGGTCCATCGCGTCTCCTCAACAGCTCTACGGATCAAGTGTTTGTCATAAAAGCAGCGCCAATCACCCAGCCGACGGCGGCGACTTGATGACGCCGAACCTGTGAGTTGGCTCGATGTGCTCATCGAGATACTGCGGTGCCTCACCGGTCTCGATAAACCAACCGGTCGGGCACATCGTCAGGATCTCCACAAAGGAAAAACCATCCCCCTTGACCTGAATCTCTAATGCCTCCTTCACCATTCGCTTCGTCCGCGCCACGTTGGTGTGCGTGTTGACCGCGCCGCGTGCCGCGTACGCCACACCGGCGAGCCCCGCGATGAGGTCGCCGATGACGATTGGATAGCCATGCTGCTCAGCGGACCGTCCTTCGAGGGTGTTCTTGGTCCGCTGGCCGAGTGGGGTGGCCGCAGTCATGTGCCCCCCGGTCTCGCCGAACACACCGTTGTTCAGCAAGAAACATGTCACCTTCTCACCGCGAGCCGCGGTATGCAGCACCTCCTGAAGCCCTTCGTTGACCATGTCCCCGTCGCCCTGGACGGTAAGCACGACGCTGCCGGGCAATGACCGTTTCACGCCAGTAGCGACCGAAGGCGAACGACCATGCAAAGCCTGCACGACCTCGACATCGAGGTTATTGGAGTAGGCGGTATAGCAGCCGATGCCGAAGACTGCCACAGTGCGGCGGGCGAGTTCGAGTTCTTCAACCGCCTCCATGATCAGCCTCATCGCAACGGGCTCACCGCACCCCGGGCACAGATGATGCGCACCCTGGTTGATGAGCGCCGGGGTGAAATCGTCGACTAACTTCGCGGCGCGCTGCGGAGGGCCGGAGGTGTCGAGAATCGGCAGACGACGCTCAGTCATACCAAGGCCTCCAGAGCCGTGCGGATACGCGTACGCACAGTGGCTACGTCGAGGTCAGGTGCGATGCCAAAGCCCGAGGAGTCCATGCTGAGCCCGCCAATGGACGACACATCGGCCTGGCCCAAGACGGCCAGCTGAACGTCTTCGACCATCTGACCACGGTTGTTCTCATAGACGGCGAAAGCGTCAACGTGCGCGGCCGCGTCCCGAATGACCTGGGTCGGGAAAGGGAACAGCGTGATCGGACGGATGAACCCCACTGGTAGTCCCTCCGTGCGGAGGTCGTGGACCGCTTGGCGGACGTACTTGCCAACCGTCCCGAACGCGACGGCCACCAGCCGGGCGTCCTCGACGAAAACCGCCTCGGCTCGCGGTGGCACAGTAGCTGCCATGACATCCAGCTCACAACCGCGGCGGTGGTAGAAGTCGGCGAGGTCGTAGCCGACGTCGTCGGCGCGTTTGGTGTCCCCGAGCGGCGAGATCAGCTTCGCCCGCCCGCTGCCGCCAGTGCGCCCGTTCACTGCCCAGTCCGTCGGTGGCCGGGCCCCGAAGTCGATCGGCGCAACGTCCACCGTTTGCCATGTGTGGGCTATGTAGTAGTCACCCATGACCAGCACCGGGTTCCGCCAGGTAGCCGCAAGGTGAAACGCCTCTTGCACCAGAACGGTTGCCTCGTTGACGTCGCAGGGAGCGAGCACGATGTGTCGGTAGTCGCCGTGTCCTCCCCCGCGGGTGGCCTGGAAGTAATCCCCCTGCGCGCGCGCCATATTGAGTACCACCAGCGGCAGCCGGGCATAGGTGATCTCAGCCAGCGACTCCTGCATAAGGGATAGCCCCTGCCCCGTCGAGCCCGTGGCGGCCGGAGTGCCGGTGGCCGCGGCACCCCACGCCATGCCGATCGCCTCTAGTTCACTCTCGGCGTTGATGCAGGTGCCCCCCACCGCAGGCAGTAGTTTGGCCATGCTCTCCAACACTTCGGTGAATGGCGTCATCGGATAACCGGCGAAGAATCGGCAGCCGGCCGCGACCATGGCTGAGCCGATCGCGGTCGCGCCTTCAAGGAACTGCCGCTCGCGCACGGCGCTCATCGGATCACCTCCGAGACGACACCGTCGGGGGTGACGGTCAAGTCAACGGGCTCGGCATATCGGTACACCTGGAAGACGAAGTCGGGGCAGATCTGTGTGCCGGCTTTACAGGCGATGCATCCGGGCAACAGCTGCGGATAGCGGTAGCCGCGCGTGTTGACCTCATTCGTGGTCATCACCAGGACGTCCTTAGGACACGCATCGATGCATAAGTCACAGCCCTTGCACGCCTCGACATCGATGACGACGGTGCCGGTTGTCCTGATCGTCGTGACCTCGGGCTCGCTCACTGGTGCACCATCCTTACGTCACTGATCTTGGATGGGTCGGTGATGCGCCCGAGGTGCCGCCAGGTCATCGCCCTGCTCGCTTGACACGGTTGATGTCCAACATGAGATCTGCGAGATCTGGCGGTTGCCCGGGACGTGCC
>JAFAID010000151.1 GCA_019236925.1 Mycobacterium sp.
TCGGTGCTGGGATTCCTGCCGGCGCCGTACGGCGCGTTGTACTCCGCCTCAAAGCATGCGGTTGAGGGCTATTCGGAATCCCTCGATCACGAAACCCGTGAATTCGGCGTGCGGGTCTCGGTGGTGGAACCGGGCTACACCAACACCTCATTCGAGGCCAACGCGACCGACGCCGATTCGCCGGTCGAGAGTTACGCGCCCATTCGCGAGCACGTCAAGCGCGGCCTGACGAAGGCGGTGCGTGCGGGGGACGATCCCGCGGTCGTCGCGCGAGTCGTGGTGAAGGCGGCGACCAGCGGCGCGCCGGAGTTGCGTTATCCGGCCGGGCCATTGGCGCGGCGGCTTGCGCTGCTGAAGAAGTATGCCCCGGCCGGCTTGCTGGACACCGGAATTCGCAAAGCGAACAAGTTGGGCAAGGCGCCCAGGCCGGCACGCAAGCAGGCGCCGCCCGAAAGTCCGGTGGCGGATCTCCTGCAGGCCGCCGGTAAGAAGCGTCTGTAACCGCCGGTCCTACATTGATGTTGTCACGATGCTTTGGCGTACCTGCGGACTAACTCGTTTTCTCCGAACGTGTTCGTGTGCTGCAGGCCTTTGTCGTCGCGGCCGAAAAATGTCCACTGCCGCGGTGTTCTCTGCGGGCCGCTGATGAGCTTGACCGTATAGCGCAGATTGGTTTGGCCCAGCGTGCCAATGATGTCACCGACGCGGATTTGCGATGGATGAATCTCGGGTGCGTCGCACAAGTTCTGTATGGCCACTGCGCCCCCGGTTGTTTCCATCACCCTACGCGGAATCGGCCTCCGTGGCCGACATAGTGACGATGACGCCGTGCAGCTGACCCTGGGTTACCTAAACGCCGCTGGTGGCGTAGGGTTGAATTTGAGCCGTTTCGTTGTCAGCGGTGGTCCACCGCGATGTAGGCGGATTACACCCACGGGCAATGTGATTCCTCCGCTGCCCGCGTCGGCGGGTGAGCGACGCCAGACGTGAAGGAATAACCCGTGGATTGCACAGCCTTAACCGTTAACCAATTTTTCGCCCAATGACTTATCCGCTGAGAAGCCGACGCGCGGCCAATCCCATTCGTCTGTCTGTGGCTCAGCAGTTAGGCGGCGACATTGACGGTGCGTGGTGGCCACGCGCAGACCGCATCACCAAAGAATTACCCGATCTTGTTGCGGCCCTACTTCCCCTACTGGGAGACATCGCCTCCATCAACGTCAACTGGCCGCCATTACAACGACCGCCCGACTTCAACGGGGCGGGATGGGAACACAAACGCCAGCACGTGATAACAGTCAACGGTGGGGAGGCAAGCGCCAATCTCTTGATCGTCCCCTACGCGACATTCAGCGGGCTTGCCCTGATGGTGCTGCGCCGCGCCGCCAACCTGCCCATCACCCCCGCCGACCGCGACAAACCCGCATTTCTGACCGCAGGGTCGATCCTGCAGGCCGCCCAAAAACAACGCGCCGCCGGATGTCCGGGGGCTTAGGTGCCGCAGAAGGTTTGGTAGGGGCCGAATTCTTCGGGAGCCGGACTGGCGTAGCGCTCGAGTCCCGGGCGGTCGTCGTACGGGTCGGTGACGGCAACGAGCAACCGATCGAGCGGATCCAGGTCGCCGGTTGTGGCCGCGGTCAGGGCTTCCTCAACGAGATGGTTGCGCGGAATGTAGATCGGGTTGACGCGGTCCATTGACTTGGCGTCCGGGCCCAGCGGTCGCCAGCGTGAGATCCAATCATCGAAGCCGGCGGGGCCGGTGTTGCCGCGGACCGACTGGCTGAGCTGGCGGAAGAACGAGGTGTAGTCCGCCCGGTTTTCCTTCAGCAGCAGCAGCAACTCGTCGACCAGGGGCGTGACGAGGCCGTCGTCGATGCCGGCGGGCAGGCCGAGTTTGGCGCGCATACCCGACGCCCAGACCGTGTCGTACTCGTCGCGGAATGCCCCGAACGCGTTCTCTGCCAGCGCGATGCCTTCTTCGACGTTGTCGGAGAGTAGCGGGAGGAGTGCCTCGGCGAAGCGGGCGAGGTTCCACCCGGCGATGGCGGGCTGATTGCCGTAGGCGTAGCGCCCCCAGTGATCGATCGAGCTGAACACGGTGTCGGGGTCGTAGGCCTCCATGAAGGCGCATGGTCCATAGTCGATAGTTTCGCCGGAGATCGTCATGTTGTCGGTGTTCATCACGCCGTGTATGAAGCCGATCAGCATCCACCGCGCCACCAGCGATGCCTGGACCCTGGCCACCGCTTCGAACAGCGCGAGGTATGGGTGATCGGCGTCGGCCGCGCCGGGATGGTGACGGGCGATCGCATGGTCGGCCACCCGTCGCAGCAGGTCCAGGTTCGCGGTAGCCGCGGCGTACTGGAAGCTGCCGACCCGCAGGTGGCTGCTGGCGACACGGGCGAGCACGGCGCCGGGCAGTGCCGTCTCGCGCTGCACCGGCCGGCCGGTGCCGACTACCGCCAACGATCGCGTCGTCGGGACACCCAGCGCGTGCATCGCCTCGCTGATGACGTATTCGCGCAGCATCGGTCCGACCGCGGCGAACCCGTCGCCGCCGCGGGCGAACGGCGTGGCGCCCGAACCCTTGAGGTGGATGTCGCGAAGGTGCCCGTCGGCGCCGACCAGCTCGCCCAGCAGCAGGGCGCGCCCATCGCCCAACCGCGGCACATAGCCGCCGAACTGATGCCCGGCGTAGGCCTGAGCGACCGGCGCGGCATTCTCCGGAACGAGGTTGCCCACGAGAAAGCGCAGCCCGTCCGCACTGCGCAGCCATGCAGCGTCGAGTCCGAGCTCGGCGGCCAGCGGCTCGTTGAGCGCCAGCACTCGCAGGTCGGGAAAGGTCTCGGCCGGCCAACGGACAGCCATCTCCGGCAAGTCGCGGAAGAAGCGGTCTTGCAGAGCAACGGTGGTATCCGGAGCAACGCTCACTTCACCCACAGTACGGAGACTCCGAAATCGTGGCCCTTCTGGGACGCAAGCGTCAGCGTTGCCGCTACCGTGGATGCACCCCATCCGCACCGTTCGTTTTGCGATGTCGCTACGGTTTAGGGAAGACGAGCCCGGCAAGGATGGAACGAAGAGACGACAGATCACTCGATGTACGAAAAGATCGACACCGCCGCGGCGGATTCTACTGGCGTCGGCTCACGCATCGACCCTGTTCTCGCGCGGAGTTGGTTATTGGTCAACGGCGCCCATGCCGACCGGTTCGAAGACGCTGCACGTTCTCGCGCCGACATCGTCGTGCTCGACATCGAGGACGCGGTCGCTCCGAAGGACAAGGCCGCCGCCCGCGACAACGTCCTACGTTGGCTTGAGGCCAGCAACACCGATTGGGTTCGCATCAACGGCTTCGGCACCCCTTGGTGGGCGGACGATTTAGCCATGCTGACCGACACCTCGGTCGGCGGGGTGATGCTGGCGATGGTCGAATCGGTGGACCATGTCGCCGAGACAGCGAAACGACTGCCTGATGTGCCAATCGTGGCGCTGGTCGAAACGGCGCGGGGCCTGGAGCGCATCACCGAGATCGCTGCGGCCAAGGGTACTTTCCGGCTCGCCTTCGGCATCGGCGATTTCCGCCGTGACACCGGCTTTGGAGAAGACACGGCCACCCTGGCTTACGCTCGCTCACGCTTTACGATCGCCGCTAAGGCGGCCAACCTGCCCAGTGCGATCGACGGGCCCACTATTGGCTCCAACCCACTGAAACTAATCGAGGCCACGGCTGTCTCCGCCGAGTTCGGGATGACGGGCAAGATCTGCCTTACGCCGGAGCAATGTTCCGTGGTTAATGAGGGACTATCCCCGTCACAGGATGAAATCTCTTGGGCCAACGAGTTTTTCGCAGAGTTCGAACGCGACGGGGGAGAGATTCGCAACGGGTCTGACCTCCCGCGCGTCGCTAGGGCCACAAAAATCCTCGAACTGGCTCATGCCTATGGCATCAAAGTTTCTGAGTTTGACGACGAACCAGTTCACATGCCCGCGCCGTCGGACACTTATCACTACTGAAAGAGCACGACAGCTGCAAATGTCGAGGAGGCGGTGGCGTGGGTTCTGCGGTCGGCGACATAGACGACATCGACTTCGACGATCTGACGTCGCCCAGGCTGACCGATGTGCAGCGTCAGATTCTGGAGTTCACCGAGGCCAGGCACGTCGCCTTCGACATCGACCAGATGCTCGCCGAAGCGGTTGAGCAGGCAGGCGTCAGCGACCTTGATGACAGCGACGGCTTCAGTGAGCGCCTCGCCGTGCACGTGGCCGCGATCGAAGCCGACCACGGTCTGACCCAGCTCACCCGTTCCTCGCTGCGGCAACGTGTCGTTCGCCTGCTGCGCAACCGGCTCTCGCTGACCGACCTCGTCAAGCGGTATCCCGAGATCAAGTCGATCAGGATCGAGAAGCCGTTCATCGTCGTCGGGATGCCGCGATCCGGCACCACTCATCTGGTCAATCTCATCGCCGCCGATCCGCGCCGGCGCGCGCTGCCGTATTGGGAAAGCCAGGATCCGATCCCGCCGCTCGGCCAGGGCCCCGACATCTTCGGCGTCGACCCCCGCTACGCGCGAGCGAAGGCCGAACACGACGCACTGATGGCGAGCGCCCCCGTCGTGGCCGCCATGCACGACCGGTTCCCCGAGGCGATCGAGGAAGAAGTCGAACTCCTCGACTTGGATCTGGCCGGCTACGTTCTGGAATGGCATGCCCGCGTACCGGATTGGCGCGACTACTATCTGGGCCTCGACCAAAACCGGCATTACGCGTACATGAAGAAAGTCTTGCAAGCGTTGACCTTCCTGCGCGGCCCGCAGACCTGGGTCTTGAAAAGTCCGCAGCATTGTGAGCAGCTCGGCCCGCTGATGGCCACCTTTCCCGACGCGACAGTAGCCTTCACGCATCGCGATCCCGTCGCAGTGATCCAGTCGGCGATCACGATGATGGCATACTCGGATCGCCTGCGCCGCAACAGCATCCAGCCGGACTGGCTGCTGGACTACTGGAGCGACCGGGTGCACCGGCTGCTGAGCGCGTGCGTGCGCGACCGCGACCTGGTGCCAGACGACCGCAGCATCGACATCAGCTTCCACTACCTCAACGGCAACGAAATGCCTTTGCTCGACGAGCTTTACCGGCGTGGCGGAGTCGAATTGCCGGCGAAGGTGCGCGCCGGCCTGCAGCGTTACCTGGACGGCAATCCGCGCGGCAAGCACGGCCGGATCCGCTACGACCTGCAACGGCACTTCGGCATCGCGCCCGACGAACTCCGCGCCCGGTTCGACTTCTATTTCGACCGGTTCGACGTCCGCCCCGAATGAAGGAGTCAACAACGATGTTCGAACCGGTCTATCGCAGCCGACCCGGCGCCGACGCCATGCGCCCGGCCTCGGCCGAAAAGGCCGAGCAGATCGCTCCGGGGCTGTGGTGCTCGCCGGGTCTGTCGAATTCCTACCTGCTGACCACCGGCGACGGCCGGGTGATCGTCAACACCGGCATGGGCTTCGAAGGCCCGGTGCACCGCGCCAACTTCGACGCCGTCGACTCCTCACCGGTGCGCTACATCATCTTCACCCAGGGCCACGTCGACCATGTCGGCGGTTTGGACAGCGTGCGGGACCCGGATACAACGGTTGTCGCACAAGCGAACTGGACGTTATGGCGAGACGACAACGAACGCCTCATCCCGTACCGGGCCAGTCGCAGCGCGTTCGCGTTCAAGGACACGTTGGCAAACGGCATTCAGGCCATTCAACGCCGTCTCGGCACCAAGCGTCTGCCGGCTCAGAGCGTTCCCGCCGTCGACCTCGACTTCGAAGACACGCTCACACTGGAGGTCGGCGGACGCCGCATGGAGTTGATCTCCGTGCCCGGCGGCGAGACCAACGACTCGCTGGTGATATGGCTTCCTAAGGAACGGATCTGCCTGTGCGGGAATACCTTCGGCCCGCTGTTCGGCCACATCCCCAACCTGGTCACCATGCGCGGGGACCGGTACCGTGACGCGCTGACCGCCATCGCGTCGGTCGAGCGGGTGCGCGACCTGCAGCCCGAACTGTTGGTGACCGGCCACTTCGAACCGATCTCGGGGGCCGAACGCATCAACGCCGAGCTGACCCGGCTGCGCGACGCCATCCAGTACATTCACGACCAGACCGTCGCCGGGATGAACGCCGGCAAAGACGTTGCGACCCTGATGCGGGAGATCACCCTACCCGCGGAATGCGAAGTGGGCCAAGGCTATGGGAAGGTGGCCTGGGACGTGCGGGCGATCTGGGAGAACTACTCCGGCTGGTTCCATCACCGGTCGACGACCGAGCTGTATCCGGTTGGCTTCGACGCCGTCACCGCCGACGTGGTCGAATTGGCCGGCGCCGACGGGCTGGTGGACCGGGCGCGAGCACACCTTGGTGCGGGCCGCCCATTGCACGCCATCCATCTCGCTGAGCTGTTACCCGCAAACCATCCGGGGGCGCGCGAGGTGCTGAGGGAGGCCCACGAAAACCTTTTGGCCGATACCACGAACTTCTGGGAACGAGCCTGGCTCACCGAACAAATCGCGAGATACAAATGACAGCTCAGGCCAGTTTTGATTTCACCGGTACCGAAGCGCTGATCACCGGCGGCACCAGCGGGATTGGACACGCGACGGCCGTGTTGTTTCGCGACGCGGGGGCAGCGGTCACTATCACCGGCACCAAACCCGCCGCGACGGACTACGACGTCGATCTGTCCGGTATGGCCTATCGCCAGCTACATATGACCGACCGTGACTCGGTGGATGCGTTGGCGCAGCACTTCACCCGGCTGGATGTGCTGGTCAACAATGCGGGCGCGAATTTCCCGGGCGGCCTTGATGAGTCAAAGCCGGATGGGTTCGAGGCATCGGTCGCGCTCAACTTGACCGGCCCGTACCGCTTGACCGTCGGCCTCTACCGCGCGCTGAGAGCGTCGACCGCCACGGGAGGCGCGAGTGTGGTCAACTTGGCGTCGATGTCTGCGCTACGCGCGGTTCCGTTGGTGCCCGGCTATGGGGCGGCGAAGGCCGGGGTCGTCGACGTCACCAGAAATCTGGCCGTCAAGTGGGCCGCCAAGGGAATCCGGGTGAACGCCGTCGCGCCCGGCACGATCGACACCCCGATGACCGCGCCTATGCACATCGCGGAAGAACTCGTCGAGTCCGAACTGGCACACATCCCGTTGCGGCGCTTCGGATCCGTCGAAGAGATCGCACCCACCGTGGCTTTTCTGTGCACCGAGCAAAGCAGGTACACCAGCGGCGCAGTCTTCGTAGTCGACGGCGCATCCGACTGCGTCTGAAATCTCAAAGGAGCATTATGGCATTCGCACTACGACCCGAGGACCTCTACCACACCGGCATCGTGGTGCCCGATCTCGATGCCGCGATGGCCCGTCTCAGCGCGCTGGCCGGCTACCGGTGGATCACGCCGCTGAGGTATACGCTTCCCTTCCGCACTGCGAACGGGACCCGCGAACTCACCTCGGCGGCCGTCTATTCCCTGCAGAGCCCGCACGTGGAACTGCTCCAGGAAGTCCCTGATAGCCCGTGGACCGCGGCCCGTGGGAATTCTGTCCATCACCTCGGCTACTTCACCGACAACCTCACCGAAACCGCCCGAATGTTGGAGGACAACGGCCTGACCTTCGAAATGACTGCCGATGTGCCCGGATCGGAGCTGGCGCTGTTCGCCTACTACATCGACGCGTTTGGCACCCGCATCGAGATCGTCGACCGCGCACTGTTTCCCGACTTTCCCGCGTTCCTGCAGTCGGCAGCGGCGCCGGAGGCCTGACGTGCTACTGATGGTGCTGCGGTTCAACTTCGCCTCGCCGCAAGGGGAGCCGCGCACGCAGAGCGAACTGCTCCGTTCCGCACTCGAACTGGCGCAATGGGGCGAGACGCGGGGCATCACCACCATCAGCGTCGACGAACATCACGCGACCGGGCACGGGTGGAGCTGCAACCCGATCATGGCGGCGGGAATGTTTCTGGCGCGAACCTCGACGCTGATCGCCAGCGTGGATTGCGCGCTCGGACCGTTGTGGAATCCGGTGCGGCTCGCCGAAGACATCGCGTTGGTCGACAACTTGAGCCGCGGTCGACTGCACACCACGATAGGTCTGGGCTACCGCGCCATCGAATATGACGCGCTTGGAGTCGATTTCAGCCAGCGCGGCAAGTTGATGGACGACCTGATCGAGCGAATGCTGTCAGTCTGGTCAGACGCAGGTTCGTGGACGCGGCCACATCCACCGCTGTACGTCGGGGGAGGTGCGCGTGTCACCGCGCGGCGAGCGGCGCGTTTTCGCCTTCCCCTCAGCCTTGCTGACCACCTGCCCGACGTCGCCGCCTACTATCGCGAGCTGTGCGCTGAGGTCGGGATTGCGCCGCTGATCATCATGCCCGGGCCGGTCAACCGCGGAATGATCTATCTGCACGAAGACCCGGACAAGGCCTGGGCCGAGCTCGGTGAGCATATTCTTTGGGAGGCAGTCACTTACGGCGGATGGTCGAAAGACCAACGCTCGCTGATGCACCTGCCCGGGGTTCAGACGCTGGAAGAGGTGAAGGCGTCCGGGCGTTACCGCTTTCTGACCCCCGACCAACTCATTGCCGAGGTCCGTGACGCCACGGACTACGGACCGATCGTGCTGCACCCTCTCGTCGGCGGTATGCCGGTCGACGAGGCGTGGAAATCGGTCCAGTTGCTCACCGACAAGGTCCTGCCCGCGCTCACCTGATTTCCCGCAGCGCCACAGTCGACCTTTCGTATGTGGAAGGATCACCACGTGCGACTTGGGCTGCACGCACTGGGCATTGGTGCCGGTGCCGAGCGCGCGGTCATCGACGCTGTGGCCGCTGCCGCCGAGCACTTCGGCTTCGCGACGCTGTGGTCGGGTGAGCACGTCGTCATGGTCGATGAGCCTCAGTCCCGCTACCCCTACGCCGACGACGGCAGGATCGCGGTGCCCGCCGGTGCCGACTGGATCGATCCGCTGATCGGTCTGGGATTCGCCGCAGCAGCTACTACGACGATCGGCATCGCCACCGGAGTACTGCTGCTGCCGGAACACAATCCAATTGTGGTGGCCAAGCAGGTTGCGACCCTGGACCGACTCAGCGGTGGTCGTCTCACCCTGGGGGTCGGAATCGGTTGGTCCCGGGAAGAATTCGACGCTCTCGGGGTGCCGTTCGAGCGTCGCGCCGCCCGCACAGCCGAATACGTCGACGCGATCCGTGCCCTGTGGCGCGACGACGTCGCGTCTTTCAGTGGCGAGTTCGTCAACTTCTCGTCAGTGCGGGTCAACCCGAAGCCGGTACGCGACCGGCGCGTCCCGGTGGTAGTAGGCGGTAACAGTGACGCCGCCCTGCGCCGAGTCGCCACCTGGGGCGACGGCTGGTACGGATTCAACTTGGCCGACGCGGCCCAGGCCGCGGAGCGTACGTTGAAACTTCGAAAGCTCGCCGGGGATCTAGGTCGTGATCCGGCGCGGTTGCGGGTGGCCGTCGCACTGCGTGCGCCAAAGCGGGCCGACATGGTCCAGCTCGCGGAGGCGGGCATCGACGAGCTGGTGCTCGTCGATGCCCCACCCGCCGACCCCGAAGATGCCGCCAATTGGGTCGGCGACCTGGCGGGGCGTTGGGCTTAGCACCCGGAGACTTCGCGGGGGCCGTGACGTCCCCGCGCTACCCTGGCCGGATGGGCGCCAAGACCCGAATCCGGGTGGCCCGGGTCTACGACGACCCGAGCCCCGACGACGGCCGGCGCATCCTGGTGGACCGGCTGTGGCCGCGAGGATTCCGCAAGGACGATCCGCGGGTGGGCACTTGGTTCAAAGACGTTGCGCCGTCGAAGGAATTGCGCGGCTGGTACAACCACCAGCCCGAGCGCTTCGACGAGTTCGCCGCGCGATACCGCAAGGAGCTGCAGGGCAGCGAGGCGCTCGGCGAGTTGCGCAAGCTGACCAAGCGCGGCGTTGTGACTCTGGTGACCGCCACCCGCGAGGTGCAGGGCAGTCATGCCACGGTGCTGGCCACACTTCTCGGGTAGTAACCAACGTTTCGACCTGCGTTCAGAGTCTGGCCACAACCTCGGTTACGGACAAAAAGCGTGTGAAGGTCCGTCAATAGGTATCACTAGCGCGGAATATTCCGATTATGCGGCTTCATGTTTGGTCGCGATGTGAATCTCCTCCGCCGGTTTGTCGATTCGCCCTATGGATAACGGCGCAGTTTGCGTCAATAGTCGAAACCTAGTTAGGTGCCAGGTGATTGCAACGAGCTCAGGAGACGCCATGAGCGACGACACAAGCTACCCGACCGCCAACGCCAAGCGTTTCAACTTGGACGTCGACCTGCACGCCGATGTGCCTCCGTACCGAGACTTCCAGCACACCGACCGGCTCGACAACTTCACCTTGATGGAGGTTGCCGGCAAGAGCCGCTGCCACGGCATGCAACTCGAGGGCTTGGCCTATCCGATCACTCCGATCGGGATGCATTACCTTCTGATCCACTACGACATCCCGATGCTCGACGATTCGACGTATCGGCTGAAGGTCGACGGTCTGGTGAAAAACAAGCTCTCCCTTGACATGGACACCATCCGGAGCCTGCCGAAGGTCACCGTTCCGGCCACGATGGAATGCTGCGGCAACGGTCGCGCGAGCCAGCGGTGGCGCCTGTGGGCGCACGTGCCGTGGAACCACGACGCTATCGGCACTGCCGAGTGGACGGGCACGCCGCTGCGTGGCGTGCTTGGGGAGGCCGGGGTCCGAGATGACGCGGTGGAGATCCTGTTTACCGGGCTGGACACGGGGATCCAGGGCCCGCCAGACGCCGCGGAAGTGCAGCACTTTCAGCGCAGCCTGACCGTCGACTACGCGATGGACCCCGCCGACGATGTCCTGCTGTGCTACGAGATCAACGGCCTGCCGTTGCCGCCGCAACACGGCTTCCCGCTGCGACTCCTGGTCCCCGGCTGGCTGGGGATGGCCAACGTCAAATGGATCGGCTCGATTGAGGCGATCGACTGGCGGCTCACCAAAAACCAGATGAAGTGGTACAGCTACGCGTCGAGCGACAACGACCCCAACCGCATTCCCGCCACCTTCCAACAGGTCCGCGCGATGATGATCCCGCCCGGCATCCCCGACTTCCTATGCCGGATCCGCCATTTGGAGGAGACGGATACCGTCGAGCTGCGCGGTCGCGCATGGGCCGGCGGGCTTCGCATCACCGAAGTCGAAGTCAGCCTCGACGGCGGTGAAACCTGGTCGTTCGCGAAGCTTGACAACGCCGCAGTCGGCAAATGGGCCTGGATCGGCTGGTCGTTCACCTGGGAGAACGTCACCCCGGGTCAGTACTTGCTGCGGTGTCGCGCCAAAGACGAACGTGGCAACATGTCGAAACCCGACGACTACGTGCACGACTACTACGCGATGGACAACACCAAGCCGCAGTGCGTCGATGTCAACGTGTATCCGAAGGGCACCTTGACGGTGGGCAACCAACTCGAGTGCCCAATCCAGTTCCCGTCGATCTGAGGCCCCGCGGGTGCGCGCTCAATAGTCGTGGCGCGCCAACCGAGTATCGCCGTCGCGGTCCTGCCCGGCGATGGACATTACCGCCGGGACCATTTCGCTGGTGACCACCCCGTGGTCGGCCGTCAACTCGTGCACAATGTCAAAGCTACGCTCGATCCACTCCGGCCTGTCAATGATGATCGTCACCACCGGCACGCGTCGGGTCAGCTGAAAAAGCTTGTCGCCGTGAGGTTTATGATCGCCGTGGAATCCCCAGATGCCGCGCAGCACGGTCGCGCCGCGTGCCATCCCGGAGTTGAGCAGCCGGTGAATCAGCGCGCGGTGAATGGGCAAGCCGCCGTGCCCGGTGGCCTCGGTGGTGTGGACCATCAGCTTCTGCCAGAGCGGCCGTTGTTGGTCGTCGGTGTTCGGCAGCCGATGCGGTCGCGAGAATAGTTCGCCGCGTTGTTTGCACAACCGCACCCGCTCGACGGTCAGCAGGGGGTTGGGCGTAGCGGCGCTGAGTTCTGTGACCGCAGCCAAGACCTGCGCCGGCGTCCCGATGGAGATGATCATCAGCGGGACATTGACGTTGCGGCTAAAGAAGCGCGCCCGGTAGCGCTCGCCGTGTGCTGTGCCATCGACGCCCAAAAACACTGAACCACCGGAGAATCCGTGCCGATATAGCAGATCGCACACCGCGCGATATGCCGGCATTCCGGCGATGCGCTCCTGGCGTCCGACATAAACAGTGAGCTTGACGGCGTCGTTGGCGCCGACTTCGAGCCGCTCGTCGCCGCGGACCAGCCGTGCGCGTTCCAGGGTCACCAGGCCGTGACCGGTCATCGCGACGACGTCGTCGACCAGGGCGCTCATCTTCGACTCGACGTCGACCGCGACGATCGCCAGTGGCGGATCTTCGGACAGGCTCAACGACTCGTCGGTACGCAACACATGCCGCAGCCCGAAACTGGCGATGCCGCGCAGCATCACGCTGGTCGCGAGTTCCCGGGTGTCGAACAAGTCCAGCATCGCGTCGGCCAAAAACCCCGGCCGTCGGACGTGATCGGTGACCACGCGTTGGCGCTCATCGAAATAGGTGGTCAGCTTCAGGCATGGCTGGTTCATAGTTGACCCGCGATCCACTGCCCGAGCAGCGCGGCGGCGATACCGAACACGACGCTGGCGACGACATTGACGACGGCGTTGCGGACCTGAAGCTCCTCACCGAGCCGCTGGGTTTCCAACATCCAGGTGGAGAACGTGGTGTAGGAGCCGATGAAGGCGGTGTCGGCGACCAACGCGGCCTGGCGGCTCAACGCCAGGCCGCCGAGCAGGCCCAGCAGCGCGGCGCCGCTGATGTTGACCGTCA
>JAFAID010000161.1 GCA_019236925.1 Mycobacterium sp.
CGAACGATGTTGGCCCGCCCATGAACTGGACATCGGGACTGGCGCCACCATTGACAGAGAGGAAGCCTCCTACTTCCGAGCCGTTCGAGGCGAACGGGCCGCCGCGGTGTTCCTGCCACATCGCCATGTTCTCCGGGCTGGCCAGCTGCAGCAGATCGCTAGAATCCTTTGTGGCCCAGACGATCGGGGTCATCGCGTGATCCTGCAGATTCTCGCCGACACCGGGGAGGTCGACTAGTACCGGGATGCCCTGAGAGCGCAGCTGCCCGGCTGGGCCGATGCCCGATAAGAGCAGCAGCTGAGGGGAATTGATGGCACCGCCGCTGAGGATCACCTCGGCGTCTGCCCGCACGTGCACCTCGACACCGTCGCGGATGTATGCCACCCCGGTGGCCCGGCCTCCATGGAACAAAATTCGACTCGCCTGGGAGTTGACCGCCACGGTCAGGTTGGGCCGACCCATCACCGGCTTCAGGTAAGCATCAGCCGCCGACCACCGCCAACCGTCGTGGCACGTCACCTGATACGTCCCGGCGCCGATCTGCCGGGCGCCGTTGAAGTCATCGCTGAATGGCAGACCCCATTGAACGGCCGCATCGACCCAACGCCGAGAGAGCTCATGAGTGAACAGTCGATCCTCGACGTGCAGTGGGCCGTCTGTGCCATGCAGCGGAATTCCGCGTCGGCTGTTGGTCTCGGACTTCATGAAATACGGCAACACGCTGTCGTAATCCCAGCCGGCGCAGCCCCGCTGGCTCCACCCGTCGAAATCCGCACGGTCACCGCGGATATAGACCATCAGGTTGATCGCGGACGAGCCGCCCAACGTCTTGCCGCGCGGGTACAGCTCCGAGCCCTGGTAATGCGCTTGCGGCTCGATGCGATAGTCCCAATCCACCCCGGTGCCGAAAAGCGTGCTGAAGAGCGCGGGGATCCGGATGGTGTCGGCGCTGTCCTCGGGCCCCGCCTCCACGAGCAACACCCGCACGGACGGATCCTCGGTGAGGCGATTGGCAACGACACATCCGGCGCTGCCAGCGCCGACCACGACGTAGTCGAAGGATTCTGCAGAAGAAATAGCTGTTGTAGGTGCCATGTCGACGACGTTAGACCTATCTGATGGCACTTGTCATCTGATAGTGGTTGTCATCACATATGCGGGTAATGGGCGGCTGGCTTGGCTATCGTTCGAGGTGTCGACCGCGAAGCACGCCTATCGGGACGAGTAGGAAAAGGATCAATGAGGGACTACGACGGCAAGACCGCAACCGAGCGGGTGATCGAGCGTCGCGAAAAGCTCATCGATGCGGGCCTCGAACTGTTCGGCGAACACGGCTTTGCGGGCACTTCGATCCGCGCCGTACTTCGGCAGGCGGGTTTGATCGACCGCTACTGGGCGGAGAATTTTGCGGACTTGGACTCGCTGCTCGCAGCGGTCTATGACCGGCTTATCGACGAGGAGGTCGCCGGGTGCCGCGCGGCGATCGATAAGACGTCCGGAGGCTCGGAAGGTGCGCGGGCGATGATCACGACGATCGCCGACTTCCTTCAGGATGATCGCTACCGTTCGCGCATCCACCTGTGCGAGGTGGTCAGCGGAGGACCGGTCTCCCGAGAGCAGCGTCGAAAAGGGTTCTACAGACTCGGACAACTCGTCGCCGATCTACTACCGGCCACACCCCGCGGTGACAGCCGGCAACGGCTCATGCTCGGTGTTGGAGTCGTCGCCGCAGCCGACGAGTACCTGCGGGCCTGGCTCGACTATCAAGAGGGCATTACCCGTGACGACGTAATCGATCTGGTAATGCTCGTATTCGACTCCCTCGCTGCGCGTCTCACGAAACACCGGTCTCGCTAGACTCGTTCGCATCGAGTAGGTCGATTCTCTAGCGGATTTGTCTCGTTCACACCTACGGGTGTGCGCGCTGGCGCGCCCCGACCGCGGCCAGCGACACAACCGGGCGATCAGGGGCTTCGGGAAACTACCTGCCCTTGCCCATGCCCCGGCCCTTTCCCTGAGCCAAGTCGCTCGCGGCGATGCTCTTCTTGCCAGCCACCCTCGCGTCCTTCTTGCTAGGCACCATCTTTGGCTTACTTCCTCAGTTTTCTGCGGTTTCAGCCCCCCACTCCGAGGATGACAACCCGTGTCGTAGGCGGGCAAGTCCCCCCTCGGACACGTCCGGCGACACGACTAATGTCAGCGGTCGCCATCACTTGCCGCTGGTACGGATCGTAGTCAAGACGCAGGTCGAGGCTCGCGTAGACCTCGGCGCGTTCTGCTGCGGTGGCGTCGCTAAGCCGAAGTTCCCCCCGGTTTGTTAACGGGGTTGGGTGTTGAGCTGGGGATTTGTCGTTTTGGCTGGTGAATGTACTGACTACGCCAAGCCGAAGCGGTGTGAGACGCCCAGTAGTTCGAAGGCTCGCCGCTGTAGCGGGGTGGGGCTAGTGATCATGGTGAAGGCGGGCATGTCATCGGCGGGCTGAATCTGGTTGGCGCAGATGGTGGCCAGGTCGGCCAGCAGGCTGGTGAAGCTATGCACCGGGTAGTCATCGTCGGTGCGTTTGCAGGAGGCCTTGGCCAGTGCGGCAGCGGAGCGTTGGGCCGCCGCGACGGGGGTGGGGCGGTTGGCGGCCGCGGCGGGTTTGTTGTGGTCGACGAACAGGATCGGGGCCAGGG
>JAFAID010000292.1 GCA_019236925.1 Mycobacterium sp.
CACCGAGATGATCTGGATCGAAAGCGACGAATCGGCCGACCAAGCGATATCGGTAGCGGTGCGCAGTGGGCATTCCCGCATTCCGGTGATCGGTGAGAACGTCGATGATATCGTCGGTGTCGTATATCTGAAAGATGTTGTGCAGCATACGTATTACTCAAGTACCGGCGGCCGGGACGGCACTGTTGCACAGGCCATGCGGCCGGCGGTGTTCGTGCCGGACTCCAAGCCGCTGGACGCGCTGCTGCGCGAAATGCAGCGGACCCGCAACCACATGGCGCTGCTGGTCGACGAGTACGGCGCGATAGCCGGGCTGGTGACGATCGAGGATGTGTTGGAAGAGATCGTCGGTGAGATCGCCGACGAGTACGACGCGGCCGAGGTTGCGCCAGTAGAAGACCTGGGCGACGACCGGTTCCGGGTATCGGCGCGACTGCCAATCGAGGACGTTGGCGAACTGTACGGCGTGGAATTCGATGAGCACCTCGACGTCGACACGGTCGGCGGCCTGCTGGCTTTGGAGCTGGGCCGCGTCCCACTGCCCGGTGCCGAGGTGGTATCACATGGGCTGCGGTTGCATGCCGAGGGCGGCCCGGACCATCGTGGGCGGGTCCGAATCGGCACTGTGTTGCTCAGTCGCGCCGGCGACGATGCAGAGCGGAGCGATGAGGAGGAGCGGCGCGCATGATTCCCGCCGGCGACGATGCAGAGCGGAGCGATGAGGAGGAGCGGCGCGCATGATTCCCGCCGATTCCGACAGCCAGGAGGTAAACCATGACGGCTGATCCGCTCGACGCCGAGGACGCCAAGCTCGTGGTGCTGGCCCGCTCGGCAATGGCACGTGCCGAGGCCGGCAGCGGCGCAGCAGTGCGCGACGTCGATGGCCGGACCTACACCGGAGCGCCGGTCCATCTGTCGGTGCTGCAGCTGACCGCCTTGCAAACGGCGGTGGCCGGGGCGGTGTCCAGCGGAGCGGCCGGGCTGGAAGCCGCTGTGCTGGTGGGCGGCTCCGCCGACGACGCCGGGATCGCCGCCGTCCGCGAAATATCGGCGACGGCGGCAGTCATCATGACCGACGGCGCGGGCAACGTCTTGCAGTGACCGAATTCCATTCCGGCTTCGTATGTTTCGTCGGGCGGCCGAATACCGGGAAGTCCACGTTGACCAACGCGCTGGTGGGCTCGAAAGTGGCCATCACCTCGAGCCGTCCGCAGACCACCCGGCACACCATTCGCGGCATCGTGCATCGGGACGACTTCCAGATCATCCTGGTCGACACTCCGGGGCTGCATCGGCCGCGGACCTTGCTGGGCAAGCGGCTCAACGACTTGGTCCGCGACACCTACGCAGAAGTGGACGCCATCGGTTTGTGCATACCCGCCGACGAGGCGATCGGCCCGGGGGACCGCTGGATTGTCGAGCAGATCGGATCCGTCGCGCCCACAACGACATTGGTCGTCGTCGTCACCAAGATCGACAAGGTGAACAAGGATCGGTTGGCCGCGCAGCTGGCCGCGGTCGGCGAACTGGTCGGAATCACCGACGGTCGTCAAGCGGAGATCGTCCCCGTCTCGGCGGTCACCGGTGAGCAGATCGACGTGCTGATCGACGTGCTGGCCGCCGCGTTGCCCCCGGGGCCGGCGTACTACCCGGACGGTGAGCTCACCGATGAACCCGAAGAGGTCCTGATGGCCGAGTTCATCCGGGAAGCCGCTCTGGAGGGAGTGCGCGAGGAGCTGCCGCACTCGCTGGCAGTGGTTATCGACGAGGTCAATCCGCGCGAGGGGCGTGACGATCTGATCGACGTGCACGCCGTTCTCTTCGTCGAGCGCGACAGCCAGAAGGGCATCGTGATCGGCAAGGGCGGCGCCCGACTGCGTGAAGTGGGCACCGCCGCACGCGGCCAAATCGAGAAGCTGCTGGGTACCAAGGTCTACCTCGACCTACGGGTCAAGGTAGCCAAGAATTGGCAGCGCGACCCTAAACAGCTTGGCCGGCTTGGCTTTTGAGCTAGCTGTCTTATCGATCGAACTCGGTGCCAACGCTGGAGATTGGCGGCGTATCCGTGCCGGTGTTCCACCACACCTCCGGCTGCTTGGCCGCCCACCCGCTGACTGCCTCCAATTCTGCGGCCAGCGAGATCAGCAAGGGTTCGCTGTTGGCCGGTCCCATCAGCTGCACGCCGATCGGCAAGCCTTCGGAGGTGAAGCCTGCCGGGACGTTGACCGACGGCCACCCCAACACATTCCACGGCCAGCACACCGGGCAGGCGGCAATCATCGCGCGGTCGGTGCCCAGGCCGCCCAACCTGTCGAACGCGTGCGCCAGCGGAGGCGGCTGCGCGGTTGTCGGCGCCACCACGACGTCCACGATCCGGAAAATCGAGCCCACCCGGCGCTGATCGGCGGTTTCGTGCGCCCGGGCGGCACGCAGTATCGACTGCGAAAGCAGTCGTCCCATCCGCATATTCGACATCGTGCGTGGGTCCCACTCCACGCCGTCACCCAACCGCTCGGCCCAGTCGAGCAGCCCGGAAGTGGAACGTGACAGAAAGTTCCACGACAGCCGCAGCCCATAATCGGGATTGCCCGAAACCATGCTGTGGCCGAGCAACCGAAGCTGATCGCCTACCGACTTCAGCGCCGCCCTGATATCCGGATGCAAGCGGGCCGGAAATACGGTGAACGGGAACCCGGTTGACAGCGCGATCCGCAACGGCCCGGGTGCGATGCCGACGTGTTCGGACACCGTCACCGGGTGCGGCTGGTGCAGATCGCCGTCGACGTTGCCGGACGCGGCATCGAGGACCAGCGCCGCATCGGCGACCGTACGGGCCAGTACGCCGTTGACGGTGATGCCGTTGAACGCCTCTCGTAGCGGCCATGTCGAGATGCGGCCACGCTGCGGTTTGATGCCCACCAGATGAGTCCAGGCCGCCGGGATGCGCACGCTGCCCGCCCCGTCGGAGCCGATCGCGGCGGTGACCAGGCCGGCGGCCACCGCGGCCGCGCTGCCGCCCGACGACCCTCCCGGGGTGTGTTTGCGCGACCACGGGTTGCGGGTGTGGCCGAATCCGGGTCCGCTGGTGAACGGCCATTGGCCCAATTCGCAGGTGTTGGTCTTGCCGACGATCACCGCGCCGGCCGCCTTGAGCCGGCGTACCACTTCGGCGTCCTGTGTTGCGGGCCGAACGTGCCCGGACGTGCCGAAGGCGGTTGGTACTCCCGCGACGTCGGTGTCGTCTTTGACCGCGATCGGGATACCCAGCAGCGGCGCCAGGTCTCCGGCGGTGCGCCGCCGGTCGGCCGCGGCAGCGTCGGCCAGCGCCGTCTCGGTGAGCACCACGCGGAAGGCGTTCAGTGTCGATTGGCTCCGCTCGATGGCGTGCAGCGAGCGGCGGACCAGCACGTCGGAAGTCACCTCACCGCTGGTCAGCTGGTAGAGCTGGTCGGTAAGGGTAGGAAAACGGGGAGTAGCGGCGTCAATCATCGGTGTCGACATTATCGGCGCGTGCATGAGGCGCCATCGCAGTCCGGTGACAAACTGATATCCATGCGGCTGTACCGAGACCGTGCGGTGGTGCTGCGCCAGCACAAGCTCGGCGAAGCCGACCGGATCGTCACCATGCTCACCCGCGACCATGGATTGGTCCGCGCGGTGGCCAAGGGCGTGCGCCGCACCCGTAGCAAGTTCGGCGCGCGGCTGGAGCCGTTCGCGCATATCGACGTGCAGTTGCACCCGGGCCGCAACCTGGACATCGTCACGCAGGTCGTCTCGCTTGACGCGTTCGCCACCGATATCGTCAGCGACTACGGCCGATACACCTGTGCGTGCGCGATGCTGGAAACCGCCGAGCGCCTCGCCGGTGAGGAACGAGCACCGGCGCCGGCATTGCACCGACTCACGGTCGGTGCGCTGCGGGCGGTGGCCGACGGCCGCCGATCCCGCGAGCTGGTGCTGGACGCTTATCTGCTGCGCGCCATGAGCATCGCCGGGTGGGCCCCGGCGCTGACCGAGTGCGCCCGCTGCGGCACCCCGGGCCCGCATCGGGCATTTCACATCGCCGCAGGCGGCAGCGTTTGTGGCTACTGTCGCCCCGCCGGTGCGACGACACCGCCGCTGGGTGTGCTGGATCTGATGTCGGCGCTGCACGACGGTGATTGGGAGGTCGCGGAGACCGCACCGCACTCGGCCCGCAACCACGTCAGCGGATTGGTGGCCGCCCACCTGCAATGGCATTTGGAGCGACAGCTGCGAACCTTGCCGCTGATCGAGCGGACAGGCCGGGTCGACTCGGCATTCAGCGTCTATTCGAGCCTGGCCGACCGCCGCATAGCTCTGGTCAGGCAGGATGTGGCCCATGGGGACGAGCCGGGTGAGCCGCTCAGAGCGCAAGGCTGAGCGCGCGAGCAAGACCACCCACTTCCCACAGCTGCCGCCTGCCCCGGACGACTACCCGACCTTCCCTGACAAGTCCACCTGGCCGGTGGTTTTTCCCGCGCTCCCGCTGTCACCCGACGGCGGCCCGCGCCGGCCCCCACAACACGTTTCCAAGGCGGCCGCACCTCGGATCCCCGCCGCCCAGCTACCCAACCACGTTGCGATCGTGATGGACGGCAACGGCCGCTGGGCCACCCAGCGCGGACTGGCTCGCGTCGAAGGCCACAAGATGGGCGAAGCGGTAGTCATCGACATCGTTTGCGGCGCAATCGAAGTCGGTATCAAATGGCTCAGCCTTTACGCCTTTTCCACAGAGAACTGGAAGCGGTCAGCCGACGAAGTCCGTTTCCTGATGGGGTTCAATCGCGACGTGGTGCGACGGCGGCGGATAAACCTCAACGAGATGGGCGTCAATATACGCTGGGTGGGCTCGCGGCCGCGCCTGTGGCGAAGCGTCATCCACGAGCTGGCGATCGCAGAGGAGATGACGATGCACAACGACGTCATCACGGTGAACTATTGCGTCAACTACGGCGGCCGTACCGAAATTGCCGAGGCTGCAAGGGATATCGCACGCGAAGCCGCGGCGGGCAGGCTGAACCCGGAGCGGGTCACCGAAGCTACCGTTGCCCACCACCTGCACCGCCCCGACATTCCCGACGTGGACCTGTTACTGCGGACCTCCGGTGAGCAGCGGACCAGCAATTTCATGCTGTGGCAGGCGGCTTACGCCGAGTACATCTTCCAGGACAAGCTCTGGCCCGACTACGACCGCCGCGATCTGTGGGCAGCGTGCGAAGAGTACGCATCACGTCATCGACGATTCGGGACGGCCTAGATGCCTTCGTTGCAGGAGCGCTTGCTGACCGTGCTTTCCGAGGTGTTACCCGTCGAGGAGGAATTCGACGGCGCGCTGACCGTGCGCCACGACGGCACAATCGCGTCGCTGCGGGTCGTGACGATCACCGAGGACCTCGACCTGGTGTCACTGACCCAGATCTTGGCGTGGGATCTACTGCTGACCAAGAAGATTCGTGACAGCGTGGCCGAGCAGGCGCACAACACTCTGCTGGGATCGGTGGCGCTGGTGGAGAAGGCCGGCGAACCGACCGCCAAACGCAACTCAAGCAAAACCGCAGATGTGATGCTGCGCTACAACTTTCCGGGCGGTGGTCTCAGCGACGACGCGCTGCGCACGCTGATCCTGATGGTGCTCGACAAGGGCGCCGAGATCCGCCGCGCGCTGACGGGCTAAGTTCGGCCGCGGCACTCCGCGCAGGTGCCGAAGATGTCGATGGTGTGGCTGACATCAGAGAACCCGTGCTTAGCCGCCACCTCCGCAGCCCACGTCTCGACCTCGTGGTCGCCTATCTCGACGGTTGACCCGCATTCGCGACACACCAGGTGATGGTGATGGTGCTCCGAGCACAGCCGATAGACCGATTCACCGGTGTCGTTGCGCAGCGTGTCGACCCGGCCTGCAGCCGCCATCGACTGCAGCGTCCGGTAGACGGTGGTCAGGCCGATGTTCTCGCCGCGCCGGCGTAGTTCGTCGTGCAGCTCTTGGGCCGAGCGGAAGTCGTCGAGCGTGTCCAGCAATGCCGCAATCGCCGCGCGTTGCCGGGTGGACCGCACACTACCGGCGGTCACGGCTTGTCCTCGCTTGCGTGCGCGACGGCGTCGATCACAATATGTGCCAAGTGGTGATCGGCCAGCCGGTAGAGCACCTCGCGGCCCGACCGCTCCCCGGTGACCACGCCCGCGGCCTTGAGGATCTTGAGGTGCTGGCTGACCAGCGGCTGCGGCACGCCCAGTGCATCGACCAGTTCGTGCACGCAGCGCTGGGATTCGCGTAACTGCAGCACAATGGCGATCCGCACCGGCGCGGCCAGCGCGCGCAACAGCTCGCCGGCGGCTTCCAGAATTTCCCGCGGCGGTGGCGCCGGCAGCTCGGTGAAATCAGAAACGCCGTGCTCATGGCGTTCATCTAAACCGGAGCCGATGTCGTCGTGGCTCTCGGTTGACGCGGCGGGGGACATGACCATCACTTTCGGGCCGGGCTATCGGAAATCGGCTATCGGAAACCATTGTCGGCTAGTTCCACTGTCACATGCATGATCACGCATGTCAAAGAGCTCGGGCCGATCGTTACGATGACGGGTGCTCACCGGCACCCGGCCGGCGCGATCGTCCCGCATCGAAACACAGGAGTCATTACCTCGTGGCGTCCGTCATCGACACCGTCGTCAACCTCGCCAAGCGGCGCGGCCTGGTCTACCCCTCCGGCGAGATCTACGGCGGCACCAAATCGGCATGGGACTACGGGCCGTTGGGAGTGGAGCTCAAGGAGAACATCAAGCGGCAGTGGTGGCGCGCGGTGGTCACCGGCCGCGACGACGTCGTCGGCCTGGACTCGTCGATCATCCTGCCGCGCGAGGTGTGGGTCGCCTCCGGGCACGTCGATGTGTTCCACGATCCGTTGGTGGAGTGCCTGAGCTGCCACCACCGGCACCGCCAAGACCACATGCAGGAGGCCTACGCGGCGAAGAAGGACATCGCTGATCCCGATTCGGTGCCAATGACTGAGATCGTCTGCCCCGACTGCGGTACCAAGGGCCAGTGGACCGAGCCCCGCGAGTTCAACATGATGCTCAAGACCCATCTCGGCCCGATCGAGACCGACGAGGGTCTGCACTATCTGCGGCCGGAGACGGCGCAGGGGATCTTCGTCAACTTCGCCAATGTGGTGACGACCGCACGCCGCAAGCCGCCGTTCGGCATCGGCCAGATCGGCAAGAGCTTTCGCAACGAGATCACCCCGGGCAACTTCATTTTCCGCACCCGCGAGTTCGAGCAGATGGAGATGGAGTTCTTCGTCGAGCCCGCGACCGCCCGGGAGTGGCACCAGTATTGGATCGACACCCGGCTGCAGTGGTATGTCGACCTCGGCATCGATCCGGAGAACCTGCGATTGTGGGAGCACCCCAAGGACAAGCTGTCGCACTACTCCGACCGCACCGTCGATATCGAGTACAAGTTCGGCTTCGTCGGCAACCCGTGGGGCGAGCTGGAAGGGGTCGCCAACCGGACCGACTTCGACTTATCCACGCACGCAAAGCATTCCGGCGTAGACCTGTCTTTCTACGACCAGGCCACCGATACCCGGTATGTGCCCTACGTGATCGAACCGGCGGCCGGCTTGACGCGATCGTTCATGGCGTTTTTGGTCGACGCCTACCACGAGGACGAGGCACCCAACGCCAAGGGCGGGATGGACAAGCGGACGGTTCTGCGGCTGGATCACCGGCTGGCGCCGGTCAAAGCCGCCGTGCTGCCGCTTTCGCGGCACGCCGATCTGAGTCCCAAGGCCCGCGACCTGGCCGCCGAGTTGCGCAAATACTGGAATGTGGAGTTCGACGACGCCAGCGCGATCGGGCGGCGTTACCGACGCCAGGACGAGATCGGCACCCCATACTGCGTGACGGTGGATTTCGACTCGCTCGAGGACCACGCCGTGACCATCCGGGAGCGTGACGCCATGACGCAGGAGCGCGTAGCCATCGATGCGGTGGCCGATTACCTGGGATCGCGCCTGCGGGCCTGCTAGAAGCAGCGAAAGCAAACGTGCGAAAAAATTTTCGCCAACGTTATCGACTATTCCTCACGTGGCCAATATCATCTAGCCACGCGGACGATATAACGGCCAGCACTCCAATACTTGGCGCGGCAGCACACTAGGGCGTGGTGAGCTGCCGCGCCTTTCCCGTTTCTCAGAACCGCCCGCCGCCGCCCATGAAACCGCCGTCCGAGCCCGATGAACCGCCGAACGACGTCGGGCCCCAGCCGCCGCCACCACCCCAGCCGCCGCCGAAACCACCGCCGCCAAGCATGTCGCCGATGATGATCCCGCCCATCATCGCGCCCATGTTGTTGCCGCCGCCGTAGCGTCCGGTATAGGCGAGCTGGGCGGATCGGACATCGTCCTCGGCCAGGGACTGAGCCTGATCGGCCAGTGTCGCCGCGGTGTTGGCACGGGTGATCGCTTCGCTGATGTCGACCTCGCGTCTATCGTGCGCGGCTTGCAGTTGCCGGCTCGCCTCGGCGAGACGGGTCCGCGCCTCCGGTCCGATGCTGCCGCGGCGGGTGTCGATGTATTCGGAGACGGCGTGGATTCGCGACTGCGCCGTGAAAAGGGCTTGCTCGAAGTTACGGTTGAGGCGCTCGGCGGCTGCCTGCTCTTCGGCGACGGTGGCGAGTAGCCGGTTCAATTCGGCGTCGGCCGTGGTCAATTGGGTGAACGCGCCAAGCGGATCGGCCGAGCCGCTCGCGCGCGCAGCGTGCAGGGCCTTGCTGGCCGCATCCCGAGCGCTGGCCAATTCGCGAATGTGCGCCGCTTTCGTTTTCTGCGCGCTTTGCAGCTGCGTATCGGCATGCCCGATACCAGTCTGGGTGTCGGCGATCAGCGTCGGCAACATGGCGACGGCGTGCCGAATGTCGTTGGCGGCGCTGTCCACCGCGTCGAGCAACGCACGGGCTTGTCCCAGCGCCGACTCGGCAGCGTGCACGGCGTCGACCAGGCCGCTTTGCTGGCCGCTGACCGGTTTAGCCGCCAGATCTCGGGCGTGGGTGAGGTTTTGGTCGGCGAACGCCAGCCGGTCCTTCGCGGTCGCGACATTGGTGGTCACCGAAGTCAGCGCGGCAGGATCGAATTCGTTGTGCAGCTGCGTCATTCGCTCTTCGGCTGGGGCGATGCGCGCCGTCAGCTCGACCATCTGCTGAGTCAGGCCGTCGAGCCGCGAAGGTGCGTTGACCACCAGGTCGCGCATTTCTTCGAAGGCCTCGCGCTGCGACTCCAGCTCGCGATCCGCCCGCGCCGCCGAGACGATCACCTTGGTCAGCAGCTCACGCCGCTGCGCCCGCGTCTCGGGTATCGCGTCGTCCAGTTGTTGGCGCACGTTGAACGCTTGTGCCAGAGCGGCTTTGGCGTTATCTACCGCGCGGGTGAATGGCTCGGTCCGCTGTTCGCCGAACTCCTCGATCGTCAGCGCCAGCTCGTTGGCGCTGGTGCGAACCGCGTTATCGACGTCGACGACTTTCCACCGCGACAGGTCGTCGAGCGCCCCCAGCGAGAGCGCTGCCAACGCATCGGGGTCGGTGGCGTCGACCCGGCGCGCGGCGGCCAGCTCGGCCGCGCGCCGTCGGCGGCGCCGGTACCGCATGACCACATACAAAACGAGCACCGCGGCAACGATTACGGCCAACCCGATCAGCAGCGGCGCCGAGCTTCTCGGCTCCGGACCCCGGTCGAGTCCGTTGGCCGCTGCGACCACCGCGCCGGCCCAGTCGCCGCGGCGCAGCGCGGGTTCGATCTGGTTTCGTCGCAGATCGTCGACCTGACTTGGGCTGATCGTCTGGACCCGGTTGGGCACCAGGAACGCGTAGGAACGATCGACGGTGGCGACGGCGAGCAGCGCGTCGAAATCGCCCAAATCGCTGGCGGATCGCGTGCTCTGCGCCCAGCTCACGGCCGATTGCCCGGAGAAGTTGTCGACGAACACCACCCATAGCTGGACGTGGCGGTCGGAGTAGAGCTTGCCGGTGGCCGATTGGATGGCGGCGCGATCCGAGCCGTTCAACACCCCGGCGTCGTCGGTGACATAGGTGGACAGCCGGAAGGGCGGCTGCGCTGCGGCCGACGGCGCCACTAATAGTGCGGTGATCAGCATCGCCATGAACAGGGCGAGCGAGCGGACTGTGCTCATGGTCGACAATCTAGCCCTGCGACGATGCGCGCCATAGGGGCCAGAGGTGGGGGTACCCCCAGCCGCGTAGCGGCGAGGGGGAGAGCAGGGCAATCAGGCTGAGGCGCTCCGCGGCACAGCAGGGCCGTGCTGGCAGACTGAGCGTCGATGAGTCAGCAAGACCCCTATGACGATTTCGACCGCCAGCGGGTGATTTCCGAAGCGCCGAAGACCGCGGGCTTGCCGGGCACCGAGGGCCAGCACCGCAGCGACTTCGCCCGGGATCGCGCCAGGGTGCTGCACAGCGCCGCGCTGCGCCGCCTCGCTGACAAGACACAAGTCGTCGGACCCAGAGAAGGTGACACCCCGCGGACGCGACTGACCCATTCGCTGGAGGTCGCCCAGATCGGGCGGGGGATGGCGATCGGGTTGGGCTGCGATCCCGACCTCGTCGACATGGCCGGTTTGGCCCACGACATTGGGCATCCGCCGTACGGGCATAACGGCGAGCAGGCACTCGATGAGTTCGCGGCGGCGCACGGCGGCTTTGAGGGTAATGCGCAGAACTTCCGGATCCTGACCAGCTTGGAGCCCAAAGTCCTTGACGAGCAGGGACATAGCGTTGGACTGAACCTAACCCGGGCGGGGTTGGATGCCGTCACCAAGTATCCCTGGACGCGGGGTCGGGATCGACGCAAGTTCGGCTTTTACGACTTCGACCGTGAAGCCGCCGCATGGGTGCGCGAAGACGCGCCGGCAGAGCGGGCCTGTCTGGAAGCACAGGTGATGGACTGGGCCGACGACGTCGCTTATTCGGTGCATGACGTGGAAGACGGAGTCGTTTCCGGTCGGATCGACTTGCGGGTGCTTGCCGACGACGACGAAGCCGCCGCGCTGGCCAAGCTGGGGGAACGCGACGTCGCCCGGGTGCGTGCCGACGACCTGGTCGCGGCCGCGCACCGACTGTCCGGGCTACCGGTGGTCGCCGCTGTCGGCAAGTACGACGCCACGCTGGCGGCCTCGGTCGCGCTCAAGCAGCTGACCAGCGAACTGGTGGGCCGGTTCGCCTCAGCGGCGATCGCGGCCACCCGGTCGGCCGCGGGCTCCGGGCGGCTCGCCCGCTACCAAACCGAATTGCAAGTCCCCGAGGTGGTGCGCGCCGAGGTTGCGGTGCTCAAGACGCTGGCGCTGCAGTTCATCATGTCCGATCCACGTCATCAGGAGCGTCAGCGCTCGCAGCGGGAACGCATCCACCGAGCGGCGCACTGGCTGCTGGCCGGGGCGCCCAGAACGCTCGACCCGGTGTTCGTACCGGCCTTCAACACCGCTGCCGACGATGGTGAGCGGCTGCGGGTCATCGCCGACCAGATCGCGTCCTTCACCGAGGGACGCCTGGAACGCATTGAGACCACTCAGCCCTGAACCGCCGACGATGGCCCGCATCGTCACCCGACGGTTCGGTCGGCCTCCTCCTCGGGCCTTTTGGCCCGCATCGTCACCCGACTACGCTGCGGTTTATGTCCAAGCACACCAAAGTTGTTGTCGCCACGTTGTCCGCTGTCGCCGCACTCAGCGCCTGCAGCTCCCACCAGCAGGCGGGTAGCTCGTCCTCTTCAGCGAGCGCTGCACCCGGTGCCCAAACACTCAGCGCTGAACTGCACACCGCGGACGGCCGGGCGGTGGCGACTGCCACCTTCGAATTCGCCAACGGCTACGCCACAGTGACGGTGAAGACGATCGCGAACGGCATCCTGACGCCGGGACTGCACGGCATGCACATCCACGAGATCGGCAAATGCGAGCCCAACTCGGTTGACCCGATGGGTGGCGCGCCGGGGGACTTCATGTCGGCCGGCATGCACTACCAGGCACCGGGGCACACCGGGGAACCCCCCAGCGGCGACCTTTCGACGCTGGAGGTGCGCAAGGACGGCGCCGCATACCTGGTGACCACAACCGACGCGTTCACCAGGGACGACCTGTTGGCGGGTAGCAAGACAGCCTTGATGCTGCACAGCCCGGAGTACGGCCCTGACGCCGAGAAGCGCATCGCATGCGGCGTGATCGGTACCGGCTAGCCACCGGCGTCAATCTTCGGGTCCTCGACACCTGAACGGCGCTCTACACTGAGCCGATGGCCGGCCGTATCCCCGATCGCGATATCGCCGCCATCCGCGAACGGGTCCGCATCGACGAGGTCGTCGGCGACTACGTCCAGCTGCGTCGCGCCGGCGCGGATTCGCTCAAGGGCCTCTGCCCATTTCACGACGAGAAGTCGCCGTCGTTTCACGTGCGGCCCAATCACGGCCACTTCCACTGCTTTGGCTGCGGTGAGGGCGGCGACGTGTACGCGTTCGTCCGGAAGATCGAACACGTCAGCTTCGTCGAGGCCGTCGAAGTGCTGGCCGACCGGATCGGGTACACGATCACCTATACCGGCGCGGCCACCAGCGTGCAGCGTGACCGGGGCAGTCGCAGCCGGCTGATCGCCGCCAACGCCGCGGCGTTGGCGTTCTACGCGGAGGCGCTCGAATCACCGGAGGCGCAGCCGGCTCGCAAATACCTGACCGAGCGGAATTTCGATGCCGACGCGGCCCGGCAGTTCGGCTGCGGATTCGCGCCGTCGGGCTGGGACTCCCTGACAAAGCATCTGGTGCGCAAGGGTTTTGAGTTCAAGGAGCTCGAGGCGGCGGGCCTGTCGCGGGAAGGCCGCCGCGGCCCGATCGACCGATTTCACCGCAGGCTGTTGTGGCCGATCCGCACGTCGGCCGGAGAGGTGATCGGGTTCGGGGCGCGCCGGCTGTTCGACGACGATCCGATGGAGGCCAAATACGTCAACACGCCGGAGACGTTGCTGTACAAGAAGTCGTCGGCGTTGTTCGGCATCGACCTGGCCAAGCGCGACATCGCCAAGGGGCATCAGGCCGTCGTCGTCGAGGGCTACACCGACGTGATGGCGATGCACCTGGCCGGGGTGACGACGGCGGTCGCATCCTGCGGCACCGCGTTCGGTGACGAGCACTTGGCGATGCTGCGCCGACTAATGATGGACGACAACTTCTTTCGCGGTGAGCTGATCTACGTATTCGACGGCGACGAGGCCGGCCGGGCAGCGGCGCTCAAGGCCTTCGGCGGCGAGCAGCATCTGGCGGGCCAGTCGTTCGTTGCCGTCGCCGCCGACGGCATGGACCCCTGCGATCTGCGGCTGGCGTCCGGCGAGGGCGCGCTGAGGGATCTGGTGGCGCGGCGAACTCCGTTGTTCGAGTTCGCGATTCGCGCGGCGCTCAGTGAGGTCGACTTGGACAGCGCCGAGGGCCGGGTGGCCGCACTGCGGCGTTGCGTACCGATCGTCGCCCAGATCAAAGACCCAACGCTGCGCGACGAGTATGCGCGCCAGTTGGCGGGCTGGGTCGGCTGGTCGGATGTGGCGCAGGTCGTCGGCCGGGTGCGTGAGGAGGCAAAGGCTCCCACGGGTCAGAGCCGTGCCAAGCCCCGTCGTAGCGCCGCAGCCCAGGCCGACGCCGGCGCAGCCGAATTCCCCGCGCTTCGTCCCGACCCCCACGACCCAACCCTGTGGCCGCAGCGCGAGGCGCTCAAGTCGGCGTTGCAGTACCCGGCGCTGGCCGGGCCGGTGTTCGACACGCTGACCGTGGAAAGTTTCACCCATCCCGGCTACGCCGCGGTGTGCACGGCCATCGAGGCCGCCGGCGGCACCGGGACGGGCATCGGCGGGGCCGAGTGGCTCGACGCGGTGCGCCAGAAAGCTCCGTCGCCGGCGGCCGCCGGGCTGATCAGCGAGCTGGGGGTCGAGACCATCCGGGTTAACGACGACGACAAGCTGCCGCGCTACATCGCCGGTGTGCTGGCCCGGCTGCAAGAGGTCTGGGTCGGCCGGCAGATCGCCGAAGTCAAGTCGAAACTGCAGCGCATGTCACCGGTGGAACAAGGCGACGAGTACCACGCGCTGTTCGGCGACCTGGTCGCGATGGAAGCCTATCGACGCAGCCTGCTGCAGCAGGCCAGCGGCGACGATCTCACCGCCTGAGCAGCTCCCGGTCAGGGCGCGCTGAATCTCTGTGACGACCCGCTGCGCCCGGCTTCGCCGCGCTTGCGATCGTCACGGCGCGGTGTTTGCGGCTCGACGACGCTGGTCTCGTTGTCGATCTCGGTCAACGTCACCATCCGGGTGTCGGGCGAAACCCGATTCGCGATCTTGCGCCGTCCCCCCTCGATCACTGACTTCGCGGCGGGACTGCTGGTCAGCGCGCGGTAGGTGCCGACGATCTGCTCGTATCGGCGCCTTCCGGCCTTTGCGCCCAACACGTAGCCCAGTCCCAGCACGACGGCATACCGGATCAAAGCGGTCCTCCAGACATTGGTGCGGTGAGTCCATCCTGCCCTATCTGCGCGGGGGAACCTGCCTCGGCGGGCTATCAATCTGGTTGGGCCTCAGCGCGCCAGTACGCTAGAGTCATCCAGCGATCCGCGCCACCATGTACGCGGAACGGGAGCAGTCCTCCGTAGCTCAATTGGCAGAGCATTCGGCTGTTAACCGAAGGGTTCCTGGTTCGAGTCCAGGCGGGGGAGCAGAGGTTTGAGCAGGTCAGACGGTATGTCTAGATTTGCAAATCAAGTTCTGTGCCTTACCTGTGTCTTTCGGACACGTCAGCCCTCGGCTTCTCCGCTTACCACCGCATCAATCCGAGCGCCGAGCGCACTGCGCCTATGCGCCGGAAACCAATTGGCCCACGCTGCGCACCACCGCGCGACGGAACTGATATCCCGCGGAAACCAGGTCCTCGTGCAGCTGTAGCCGGGCGTCGATGACGGCCTTGACCCAAGCGAGTCGGCTGACCACTGGATGGACATCAACGAACTGCCGCACCGCGTCGATCGCCGCCTTGAGGTAGGTTTCACGCGCCGTCAGCATGTTTTCACGGAACTGCACCCAGGGGAGAGTGCCTGGCTGCTGCTGCTGGATTTTTTCCGTCATCGTGCAACTCCTGCGTGATCGTCGAGACATTGCCCTACGGATTCTCCGACTAAATCACCCGTCGTGCCAGGACGGCACGCCCTAGTCCGGTACCCCACCGAGTGCGCCTGCGGCGCCGAACTCACGAGCAGGGATGAGTGGGCGGGGCACGTAGCCGACGCCATCCTCGCCGCCGTGGTGAAAAAGGTTTCCCGCGCAAGGTAAGTCGGCGCGCCGGAAAGTCAATGTACCGGTGAGTGAAACGCCAGCGCGGGGAACGGTGCGACCGAGCCGTGCGTCCAACACGATGTGGATAACGACGAACGCGTAGCCTTGCGGGCCGATGGAGTTGACCCCAACGATCCCGCGGTCATCTCAGCGATAGACCTTTGTCCGATGGGAACTCTCGCTCATCTCGAACGCAGCGAGTTGACCGGAAGCTGACCGCGCACCCGACAGCGGCGGCACTAACCCAGGGCACGATGTCGAGGCGGCGGCGAGGTCGAAATTGCCGGAAGTTTGAGTAGTGAAGTCGGCGCCGGCGATGGCTTCGCAGTTGCCCACGACGGAGGCGATATCGAAGCTGGCTGCGCCGCATTCAACAGCGCCCGCGGCCCGACTGTTCTTCAGCCTTTCAGCGGTCGGGCCGGGCGGCGCTCCTCAGCATCTTTATAAGGCGAAACACGAATGACGACAACGACACTGAGCCGGCCTCCGACCGGATCGACACCCAGGACGCAGAGCGAGAACACGACACCGCGTTGCCGTGGCTGCCGCGCCGTATGGGACTACAGGCCGCTACCGGAATTGCCGGACTTAATCGGCTGGTCGTCCGTTCACGAACCAAACTGCACTGCCTTCCCTGACGCTCTATCAGAGGTGACCTCCGGCGGTTACGCCGGGCCAAAAGGCTCTCGTCCAGAAGGGCGCTGGCGCGGAATGTAATGAGTCCGACCGCTACCAAACGATTAGGAATGGTGATGTTCGCCAAGACTAAACAGGTGGCCGCTGTCGGGGCTACCGCTGTCGCCCTCGGGTGGGTGACCGTTGTGAGTCCGGGTGTGGCGCACCCGCAGCCGCCGCCCATGCCCCCTCAGGGCAATAACGTCACCTGTCCTGACATCGCGGGCATCAACTACGTGCGGGATCCCGAAGATTCGCACGGGTTCTACCTCTGCGTGGATGGATTGGTGCGCGATCAATTTCGGTGTCCACAAGTTACGGTATTAATCATGGGGATCCCTCCCAAGTGCGTGCCCTTTCCTCTTACCCCGCGGTGAACACGGCCCAATCTCTATTTGCCGCCCAACGCCGCGTTCATAAACCCCGCCGATTGGCAATGGCCAGCAGCACGGTCGACCTCGAGGGACGCCCACTTCTGTTGTAGCGGGCTTGGTAGCGGCCGGACGGTAGTCGGCGGATGCTGCCGAACCCTTGTTTGGTGGTCATAGTGCGCCTGCCCTTCGTGCCAGATCTCGTGCCAGATCGGTTGATACCAGCTATCGCGAGATTGTACGAGATTAACACGTTGCGAGGGGTGTTAGTGCAGTTCAACACCAATTTTTACCTGGTGACAGCTCCAGGCTAGCAAACTGATCCGGCTACTTCGAGTCCAGGCGGGGGAGCAAGCTATCGGATTCGGTGCGTTCTCAGCCGCTTTAGCGACCACCCAGACCGGGGATAAGCGGCTGGGTGGTGTGCACGCTCGACTTGCTTAGGTAGTCCGGGCAGTAAGTGCTCGACGCGAGCGCCGCGAACCTCATCGCACCGCCGCTGTTCAATCCGGGGTTGCGCATCGACAGCTCATCGACGACGTCCTTTTCCGATCGCCCCGAGATCATCATGTTGCAGGCCATTCTGCCGGCGGCGACGGCGTCCGCACCGTTGCGATAGGTCATGCCCGCTTTATTGAGCGAGTCCAGAAAAGCTGAATCAGCAGCTGGATCGTCGGGGACGGGGCCAGGAGGGGGGTCACCCGGGTCGGCCAGCGCCGGTACGGCGAGGGC
>JAFAID010000485.1 GCA_019236925.1 Mycobacterium sp.
GCACCGGTGAGGTGCTCTCGGTGCCGGTGGGCGATGCGTTCCTCGGCCGGGTGATCGATCCGCTGGGCCACCCGATCGACGGCCAGGGAGACATCGAAGCCGAAGAGCGCCGGGCGTTGGAGATTCAGGCTCCGTCGGTGGTGCAGCGCCAAGGCGTCAAAGAGCCGCTGCAGACCGGCATCAAGGCCATTGACGCGATGACGCCGATCGGTCGCGGCCAGCGGCAGCTGATCATCGGCGACCGCAAGACCGGCAAGACCGCCGTCTGCGTCGACACCATCCTCAACCAGCGGCAGAACTGGGAGTCGGGTGACGAAAGCAAGCAGGTGCGCTGCGTGTACGTGGCCATCGGCCAGAAGGGCACCACGATCGCTTCGGTCCGGCGCACGCTGGACGAGGGCGGCGCGATGGACTACACGACCATCGTCGCGGCACCGGCATCTGACTCTGCCGGCTTCAAATGGCTTGCGCCCTATACCGGTTCGGCGATCGCTCAGCACTGGATGTACGACGGCAAGCATGTGCTGATCGTCTTCGACGACCTGAGCAAGCAGGCCGAGGCCTACCGGGCGATCTCGCTGCTGCTGCGCCGCCCGCCAGGCCGCGAAGCGTACCCGGGTGACGTCTTCTATTTGCACTCGCGGCTGTTGGAGCGTTGCGCGAAGCTGTCCGACGAGCTAGGTGGCGGCTCACTGACCGGTTTGCCGATCATCGAGACCAAGGCCAACGACATCTCGGCCTACATCCCGACCAACGTCATCTCGATCACCGACGGCCAGTGCTTCCTGGAGTCCGACCTGTTCAACCAGGGTGTCCGGCCCGCGATCAACGTCGGTGTCTCGGTGTCCCGTGTCGGTGGTGCCGCGCAGATCAAGGCGATGAAGGAAGTCGCCGGATCGCTGCGGCTGGACCTGTCGCAGTACCGCGAGCTGGAAGCGTTCGCGGCTTTTGCTTCGGACCTTGACGCAACGTCCAAGGCGCAACTGGACCGCGGCGCTCGGCTGGTCGAGCTGCTCAAGCAACCGCAAAACCAACCGGTGCCGGTTGAGGAGCAGGTAGTTGCGATCTTCCTCGGCACCGGGGGTCACCTGGATTCGGTTCCGATCGAGGACGTGCGGCGGTTCGAAACCGAGTTCCTCGATCATCTTCGAGCGTCCGAGAAGGGCATCCTGTCCGACATCCGAGAATCCCAGAAGCTATCCGAAGAGACGGAAAACAAGTTGGTCCGCGAGATCAACGAGTTCAAGAAGGGCTTCGCGGCCACCGGCGGTGGCTCGGTGGTGCCCGACGAGCATGTCGAAGCCCTCGACGAGGAAAAGGTGGCGAAAGAAGCCGTGCAGGTCCACAAGCCCGCACCGCCGCCGGAGCAGAAGAAGTAATCGAGGATGGCTGCCACACTTCGTGAACTGCGGGGGCGGATCCGCTCCGCCGGGGCGATCAAAAAGATCACCAAGGCACAGGAAATGATCGCGACGTCGCGTATCGGTAAGGCACAGGCCCGGCTGCAGGAGGCCCGGCCCTACGCCGCTGAGATCACCCGCACGCTCACCACGCTGGCCGAGGAAGCCGCTTTGGATCATCCGCTGCTGGTTGAGCGCCCCGAACCGAAACGAGCAGGCGTGCTGGTGGTCTCGTCTGACCGTGGCCTCTGCGGCGCGTACAACTCCAGCGTCTTGCGCCGAGCCGAGGAGCTTTTCTCGCTGCTGCGAAAAGACGGCAAAACGCCGGTGCTCTACACCGTCGGCCGTAAAGCAAAGGGCTACTACACATTCCGGAACTGGGACATCAGCGAATCGTGGACAGGCTTCTCGGAGCGACCCAGCTACGAGGATGCCACGAAGGTGGCTCAGACTCTGGTGAGCGCCTTCATGGCCGGCGCCGACGGCGACGGTGAACGGGACATTCCACCCGGCGTTGACGAGCTGCACATCGTCTACACCGAGTTCAAGTCGATGATGTCGCAGTCGGCCGAGGCGCACCGCATCGCCCCGATGGTTGTCGAGTACATCGAGGAAGACAGGGGACCGCACACGTTGTACTCATTCGAGCCGGATGCGACGACATTGTTCGAGTCGCTGCTGCCGCGGTACCTGACCACTCGCGTGTATGCGGCGCTGCTGGAGTCCGCCGCGTCAGAGCTGGCATCGCGCCAACGGGCGATGAAGTCGGCGAGCGACAACGCCGACGACCTCATCAAGGCGCTCACGCTAGAGGCCAACCGTGAACGGCAGGCCCAGATCACCCAGGAAATCAGCGAAATCGTTGGTGGCGCAAACGCGCTCGCCGACGCTGCGAAATAAGCCCCACCAGGAAGCGAAATAGATATGACTGCTACCGCTGAGAAGTCGAAGAACGCCAAGGGCACCGACACCAACGGCCGCGTGGTGCGGGTTACCGGGCCGGTCGTCGACGCCGAGTTTCCGCGTGGCTCGGTGCCGGAGCTGTTCAACGCTCTGCACGCCGACGTCACGTTCGAGTCGCTTGCGAAGACGTTGACGCTGGAGGTAGCGCAGCACCTCGGCGACAACTTGGTCCGCACCATCTCGCTGCAGCCGACCGACGGGCTGGTGCGCGGCGTCGAGGTGATCGACACCGGGGACTCGATCTCGGTGCCGGTCGGCGACGGTGTCAAGGGCCATGTGTTCAACGCGCTGGGCCACTGCTTGGATGACGAAGGCTACGGAGAAGACTTCGAGCACTGGCCCATTCACCGCAAGCCGCCGGCATTCGACGAGCTGGAACCGCGCACCGAGATGCTCGAAACCGGCCTGAAGGTCGTCGACTTGCTGACGCCCTACGTGCGCGGTGGCAAGATCGCGCTGTTCGGCGGTGCCGGGGTGGGCAAAACGGTGCTCATTCAGGAGATGATCAACCGCATCGCCCGTAACTTCGGTGGTACCTCGGTGTTCGCCGGCGTGGGCGAGCGCACCCGCGAGGGCAATGACCTGTGGGTCGAGCTCCAAGAAGCCAACGTGCTCAAGGACACCGCGCTGGTGTTCGGCCAGATGGACGAGCCGCCCGGCACCCGTATGCGGGTGGCGCTCTCGGCGCTGACGATGGCGGAGTGGTTCCGCGACGAGGCGGGCCAGGACGTGCTGCTGTTTATCGACAACATCTTCCGGTTCACCCAGGCCGGTTCCGAGGTCTCCACGCTGCTGGGCCGCATGCCGTCGGCCGTGGGTTACCAGCCCACGCTTGCCGACGAGATGGGCCAGCTGCAGGAGCGGATCACCTCCACCCGCGGCCACACGATCACCTCGATGCAGGCGATCTACGTGCCGGCCGACGACATCACCGACCCGGCGCCGCACACGGTATTCGCCCACCTCGACGCCACCACCACGCTGTCCAGGGGGATCACCGAGAAGGGCATCTACCCGGCCGTGGACCCGCTGGACTCCACCTCACGGATCCTGGACGCCAGGTACATTGGCCAGGAGCACTACGACGTGGCCCGAGAGGTGCAGCGGATCCTGCAGCGCTACCGGGAGCTGCAGGACATCATCGCGATCCTCGGCGTCGACGAACTCGGCGAAGAGGACAAGATCGTGGTGCAGCGGGCCAGGCGGATCGAGCGGTTCCTGTCCCAGCCGATGTACGTGGCCGAGCAGTTCACCGGCCAGC
>JAFAID010000232.1 GCA_019236925.1 Mycobacterium sp.
GCGCCGACGGTGTGATCACGCGCGACGTCGCCAAGTCCGCGCTGGAGGTCTACGACGTCGACGAACTCGGCCTGGACCGGCTGGACCGGTCGGTGCTGTCGGCGTTGACCCGCAGCTTCGGCGGCGGCCCGGTGGGCGTGTCGACGCTTGCGGTGGCGGTCGGGGAGGAGGCCACCACCGTGGAGGAGGTCTGCGAGCCGTTTCTGGTGCGGGCCGGCATGATCGCGCGCACGCCGCGCGGCCGGGTCGCAACCCCGCGGGCGTGGACCCACCTGGGGATGACGCCGCCGCCGAGGGCCAACAGTTTGGGTCAACCGGGACTGTTCGAATAACCGGTCTGCTCACGTCGCACAGGTAGGCATACGTTGTATGCACAGATCTATGCATGTATACATGCATTATGCCCACCAAGACGATATCGATTGATCTCGAGGCGTATGAGCGCCTCCGGGCCGCTCGGCGTTCGCCGAGCGAATCGTTTTCTCGTGTCATCAAGCGTGCTCACTGGCACAACGAAGTACCGACGGCCGCAGCGCTTCTCGATGCACTTGCTGAGCTGCCCACGGTCGGTGAGGACGTTCTCGCGCGTCTCGATGACGCACAGCACGCCGACACACCGCCCCAGGACCAATGGCGCTCCGGCTGAGCGTCGACACGACATTTCTCATCGACCTGCACCGGGAACGATCCGCAGGTGACGACGACGGCGCCGCGCACCGGCTCCTCAAACGCTCGCCGGACGCCGAGCTGTTTCTCTCAGCGATCGCATTGGGCGAGTTCGCTGAAGGGTTCGACCAAGCTGAACACCCGATCGTGACAGCCATGCGCGAGACCCACACCCTCGTTCCGGTCGATGATCAGACCGCGTTGGTCTACGCAAGAGTGGTGCGACAGCTACGTCGCCGTGGCGAACTGATCGGCACCAACGACCTCTGGATCGGTTGCACGAGCATGCGATTGGGCATCCCGATCGTCACCGCCAATCTGGCTGATTTCCGACGTATCGATGGGCTCGGCATCGTGCACTACCGTTGACGTCACCGTGGCGGAGGGTGTCGAGTAGGAGGACGAAATGATCACTGCTGCACTGGTATTCGCCGCATTGGCCGCGTTACTGCACGTCTACATCTTCACGATGGAATCGCTGACCTGGACCAGTCCGCGCACCCGCGCGGCGTTCGGCACGACACCCGAGGAAGCCGAAACCACAAAGCTGCTCGCATTCAACCAGGGCTTCTACAATCTCTTCCTGGCGATCGTCACCGGGGTCGGCGTCACTGCGATTGCGTTGGGAAACAAGGGTATTGGGGCAGCACTTATTTTCGCCGGCGTGGGATCCATGGCCGCCGCGGCGGTCGTGCTGCTGGCGTCGGCGCCCGACAAGGCGCGGGCGGCGCTGACCCAGGGCACCTTCCCGGTGATCGCGGTCGTTCTTCTGGTGATCGGCCTGGTCATGCGGTGAGGCGGTATTGCGCCGGCAGCCCCGTCAGCGAACTCCTAAGGGACTGCCCGACCGACAGTGATTCTGATCCTGTTCTCAGGAGCCTGTCAGCTTCATACAAGGTGTGCAATTGCCGTGTCCGCTAGCCTGGCACCGGCGCTGGCGGGCCCGAGTTACATCGCCGGCGCATCTGGGTACCCATCATGTGCGTAATGGCATTGGTGTCCACTTTTTGAGGAGACTCGTAATGAATGACTCGCGGTCGGGTTTCGGCAGCCTGCACATGCCGCGCAGCCGTGGCGCGGTGAGCGGATTGCTCTTGCTAATCCTTGGTGTTTGGGGAGCGTTGATCCCCTTCATCGGGCCGTACTTCCATTTCGCGTATACCCCTGACCAGCCGTGGGCGTGGAGCACAGCACGCGCATGGCTGGAGGTGTTCCCCGGAGCCACCACCGCGCTAGGCGGCTTTTTGGCGCTGATTTCGGGGAATCGCGCCACCGCGATGTTCGGCGGCTGGCTGGCGGGTATTGGCGGCGCCTGGTTCGTCGTCGGTCGCACGCTGGCATCGCTATTGCGGATCGGGGACATTGGTCATCCAATCGCCGCGACGGACGCCAAAAGGGCCGTGCTCGAGATCTGCTACTTCTCCGGGTTGGGCGCGCTGATCGTCTTCCTGGCTGGAGCAGTGTTGGCGCGGGTGTCGGTGCGCACCGCGCGTGACCTGGAATACGCGCTGGAATCCGAAGGGGCGCCACCGGCGCACGCATCCGGTGCTTTTGCGGCACCGGCAGCTCCGACAGAGGTGCTGAAGTCCGGCGAGGCCCAATCACATCGGCGCGAGAGCAAGGGTGGGCTTTTCCGCCGCCGCAGCGCGGGCGCGACCAGCCACTGACGACTTGGTCTTGACACATGAAGCCGATCGCCGCTCAATGGGCGGCGATCGGCTTCAGCTTTGGTTCAGAGCAGGCCCAGCAGCTGCAGGTCGGTGATGTACTTGACGATGACCGGCTCCGAGACATGCGGGATGTCTTTGTCCGGACCGATTTTCGCCTCTTGCACCGCCGCACGGAACCGATCGGTGGGAGCCATCGACCCGTTGATCGGCACCGAAGGCTTCTGGTAGTTGTGCAGCAGCGGCAGTAGCGAGTACTGGCGCTGCTGCTGCGGCAGGGCCCGCAGCGTGGTCTCGAACCGCTCCAACCAGGTGGCGTAGTCGCCGACCCGCTGGATCGAGTAGCCGGCGTCGATCAGCCAGTCGACGTACTCGTCGAGGCCGATGCCGTCGTCGTACGGGTTCATCACGTGGTAGGCCTGGAAACCGTCCACCACCTGGGCGCCCAGGTCGGATATCGCTTCGGCGATGAACTCGACCGGAAGGCCGTCATAGTGCGCGCGCTGCCGGTGGCCGTCGCCGTCCAGCTCGTAGAACGAGCCGGGGGCGACACCGGTGGCGACCAGGCTGAGCATCAGCCGGGTGAACATGTCCGGCAGGTTCAGCTGACCCGCGTAGGTGGTGTCGGCCAGGATCATGTCGCAGCGGAACACCGCAACCGGCAGCCCACACAGGTCGTTGGCCTCACGCAATAGCACCTCGCCGGCCCACTTGCTGTTGCCGTAGCCGTTGGCGTAGCCGTCGTTGATCTGGCGGGTGGCGCTGATCTGACGGATGTCGGCGTCCTCGACGAACGTGCCCGGCTTGATCTGATCGCCCACGCCGATCGTCGACACGTAGGTGTA
>JAFAID010000373.1 GCA_019236925.1 Mycobacterium sp.
GGCGTATTTCAACTCGTCGATCTGCCGAATCCGCGCTTCGGCCTCGTCGCCCTCACCCACCACGTGCTCTGACATTTGCGCCGCCCGGCGTGCCCGAAACTCCGGGTCACTGCCGTCCACCCAGGAGAACACCATGTCGATGTCAAAAGTCACGTCGCTCGCGTGTGGGGTGAACATCCCCTCGATGGTCGGCCACTTATACCCGTAAAGCTTTGTGGTTGCCGACGTTATTTCTGTCCGTGGCAGTACGCGACGGGTGAGGGAGTTCTCCACCGGGCAGTGGACCAAACTCTCCTCGAATACCCAGAATTGCAGTTCCACCCCGAACCTGGCCCCGTACCGGAACCCGCCCGGCGCAATCCGCCGCCGATACAACCGCACAATACGCGGATCGGCCACTGGCGACAGCCTTCCCTCAGCCACCAGGACAGGGGAAAGTCCCTGCATGTCAACTGTTTTAGCGTACATCGGCTCGTTGGCGCATGCGGTTGTCAACGTGCGCTCGACCTCGGAGCGCAGTTCGATATCGATAGCGAGAATCGGTCGGCTTTTGTGGTCGCGAATCAGCAAAAATGGAATACCATTTTTTCGCAATACTTTTCGTAGAAAGATGAGGTCTTCGATCTGTGCCTCGTGCGGGGTAAGGCTCGACTCCAGACGAGCGATTTTTCCTCGTCGGGTGACAATGACCGGACTCGGGTTGTTCTGGTTGCGTCGAAGACTGTCGGGCGGGCTATGGGTCATCGCAATCACCGCTTTTGCTTAACGTGTTAAGCCTTGGCGCTCAATGAGAACTGTTGCGGTCAAGCCGCTGGAAGCATCCATGAGCCGCTAAGCCAGGCAATCCCATCCTACTGTCTTGGGGATATCGCATTGTTGTCGGATCGGTGAACTCTGTCCGACCAGCCGCGACTGGTCGTCACTCGGATTGGCCGGTCACCCGCTGGCGGCATCCCTCCCGCCAGCATGCCTGCCGATGTAAACGATCATGCCCACCGCCGGCAAGGCGCCGACCGCAAAAATCGCGAATTGCCATGCCCAGCCGGTCGCTTTGCTGCGGAGATCTTCGCTGTGCAGAACCTCATCGCCGCGGGGGGGTTCGTGCGACACAACCGCGGTTCTTGGCCCACCAGTCGTTTTGCACGAGCTGATAGCCCTGGGTATTCACCCAAACGCGACAATCCTGGCTGACACCCCAGAATCCGCGGATGAGCGCTCCACCGACGCCGATCAAAAATCCAACGAGTGCAATCCCCCACAGCACCTTGCGCCATCGGCTTGCCATACCGTCAAAACGCCTCTGGATCCCGCTGCACGTCGAGCGGCACCGGATGGCGATACAGGCGCGAAGCGTTCTCCCACGTGATCTTGCGGATCAGATCCTGCGGAAGATCACCAATTTGTTCGTGGATGGTTTCTTGGGTGTGCGGCCAGGTGGAGTCGCAGTGCGGGTAATCGGCTTCCAACATGATGTTGTCCACACCGATGCGGTCGTGCTGGACGAACGACGACTTGTCTTCCACCGCGCAGAACCAAAAGTTACGGGTGAAAACCTCTGCAGGAGTTAACTTCTCACCTAACGACGCCCAGGTTCCATACATCGCGTGATAGCTGAGCATGTGGTCGAGGCGATCCAGCAACCCCGCGACCCAGCCGATTCCACCTTCGGACAAACAGATCTTCAGATCGGGAAACCTACTGGGCAGCCCGGAGTACAACCAGTCGACCGCTGCTGAAATGGCATAGGCGAAGAACAGCACCCCCTGCACATCCGGCGGCGCGTCCTCGGTGGTGGACGGTGACGACCCCGAAGATCCGATGTGAAGGTTCACCGCAGTCCCGGTTTCGGCGCACGCAGCCATCATCGGATCCCAGTGTCCGGAGTGAATACTCGGTAGTCCGAGCATCGCCGGGTTCTCGCTGAACGTGACGGCGTGAAAGCCGCGCTCGGCGTTCTCGTAGATCATCGTGGCGCCGAGGTCGGGATCCAGCAGCCAGGGCAACTGACACGGAATGATCCGGCCGGGGTACGAACCCGCCCACACCTCATGGTGCCAGTCGTTCCATGCGCGCACCGAGGCCAACGCCAGATCACGATCGTCGGTCACCTGCTGCAGCCGCTGGCCCGCGAACCCCGGCAGAAACGACGGAAAGTTGAGCGACGCGTAGATGCCGTTCAGGTCCATATCCTTGACGCGGTCATGGATATCCCATGCGCCACGGCGCATTTCGTCGAATCGAACCGGCTCGAACCCGTACTCCGACACCGGCCGCCCGACCACCGCGTTGAACCCGACATTGGGCAGTTCCTGACCGTCATAGACCCACGTCTGCCCGCCTTCTTCGGTGTCGACGACTTTGGGGGCTCGGTCGGCGAATCTCCGCGGCAGACGTCCGGTGAACGTGTCCGGAGGTTCGACGATGTGATCATCGACCGAGATCACCGTGTAGCGGCGTTTCGCCCGCGGCGGATCGGGCAGGAACGTGACGGAGCGATCGTCCCCGGTTTTGGCGGTGGTGAAGTTCAGATTCGCGGCCAGCTCGTCGATCGATTTCATTTCTCGGCAATCCGCTCAGTTCAGCACGCCGGCATCGGCTTTGATCGTCATCCGCGCCGCCCCTGCCCAGTAGACGTCGGCGGCCCGCTCGATCAACGATGCCTGCATGCCGGCCATGTCCGACCAGTTCATCTTCACCGGCTCCCTTCCGGTGAGCATCACGTCGTAGGCCAGCTTGCATACCCGCTCGATCGATGCCGCGCGGTAGACGGCCTCGGGCAGGTTGCGTCCGGTTGCGATGACCCCGTGGTTGGCCAGAATCGTCAGGTTGGCGGCGCCGATGCGGGCTGCGAGATCGGCTGCGCGCGCGGGGCTGTCGATTTCACCGTCGTAGGTGTCGACCAGGCAGAGGTCGTCCAGGAACAGCGAACCGGTCTGGTGAACCAGCTCGGGCAGCCTGCCCAGTGCGGCGAGCACGCATACGTAGTACGGGTGATTGTGAATGACCACCCGCGCGTCATCGCGGACGCGGTGCAGCTCGGTATGGATATAGATCGCCGGCGTGACATCCCAACGGCCGCGGACCACCCGCGCTTCGCCATCCACCACGCAGATATCGGATGCGGTCAGTTCTTGCCACCACAATCCCCACGGGTTGACGAACATGTCGGTGTGTCCGTCGGGCTGCCAGGTGATGTGTCCGGCCATGTTCTCGGCGAAACCGATGGCGGCGAGGTGCCGAAAGGCCACGGCCAGCGCCTGCTCGTCGGACAACTCGACTCCGATCGGGGGCACCACCGAGGGCGCCCACACCTCCAGGCCGCCTCGCCGTGCATTACGAGCGCTCATGATTGGCCTCCATCCTGGCTCGAATATCTTCACGGAGCTGGCCTTTGGCGATCTTTGCGCCGGACGATCGAGGTAGTCCATCGACCACAATGAGTCGTTCGGGCAGCAGCTCCTTGGAAACGCCGAGCGCCAACAGGTATTCGACGAGTTCGGGCAGATCGATGCTATGAGAGTCAGTGAGTTCGACGTAAAGACAAACCTTTTCGCCGAACACCGGATCGGGCATGGCGACCGCTGCCGCGATCGCGATCGCAGGGTGTGTCATGGCGGCGTCCTCCACCTCCGCTGCGCTGATGTTCTTGCCGCCGCGCACGATGAAATCGGAGGTTCGGCCGGTGACGCTCAGATAGCCTTGCGCGTCGATCTCGCAGATGTCGCCCATCCGCATCCACCCGTCGCGGGTGAACAACTGGTCGTGGTCGGTACCGCCGAGATAGCCCAGGCTGGTCGCCGGACCTCGACACGCGGGCTGGCCTCGGCCCGTCGCGGTGATGTCCTGATCGCCGTCGAAAAGCCGGACCGACATCTCGGGCACAATTCGGCCGCTCGTGCGGAGTCTGCGTTGTCGGGAGTCGTGCACCGTCGTCCCGCTGAGCAGACCGGTTTCATTGGAGCCGTAGAACTGCAGAATCTTCGCTCCGGTGAGCTCCTCGAACTCGGCAGCCGGCCGGTACGGCAGAGCCTCGCCGCCGGTGAAAACGACGCGCAGCGAGCTCAGGTCGTAATCCCGGCAAGCTCTGTCGGCCATCAGCATCGTCAATTGTGTGCTGACACAGCACAGTATGGTGACCTTGTGTCGGGCTATCGCCTCACACGTCGCCTGCGGGGTGAAACGCGTGAGGATCGCCGCGGTGGCACCCAGATAGATCGGGGTGGTGTGGCTGGTCCACAGCCCAAAGCCGAACGGCGTGGGGATGGCCGGCAAGAAGATGTCGTCCGACGTCAATCGCCCGTTGGCGACCGCCTTCTGGTGAAAGTAGTACCAACGGTTTTGGGTGTGCACGACGCATTTGGGCAGCCCCGTGGTGCCGGACGTCGAGTTGATCAGGAAGACGTCGTCCGGACCGCGTTGCGACTCGACGCTCAACGCCCTGGGCTTCGTGTCGGTGTTGAGCCGTGGAAAGTCGGCATCGTGGGTCAAGACCAGCGACGGGGCCGCCAATTGGGCCGCCACGCCCGTTGCGGCCTGGACGGCGGCGTCACTGCGCTGCTCATCGCTGATCAGCAGCTTCGGTTGCGAATTACGGAGTATCGCAGCGACCTCCCGGGAGCCGGCGCGTGCGCCGATGCCGACGACGACGGCGCCGCAACGCTCGATCGCAACGAACAACACGTGGATGGCGGTGCAGTCGCCGTGCCACACCGCAACCCGGTCGCCAGGTTCCACGCCAACGCCGGCCAGTTGCTCAGCTAGCGCGTCCGCCGAACAGTCGAATGCACGCCAAGTCAGGCCCGCGCCGGGATCGTCGGCGTATGCGCAACGGTCCGGTGAGTGTTCGGCGTTACGACGCACCGCGTCGGACAACGTCGAGTCGGACCACCAGCCGGCGGCGCGATATCGCATCGACTCCTCGTCGGTGAATGCCGGCGAGCCCACGGTATCCAGCCCACCGGCGCTCATCACCCGATGATATGGCGAAGCACCCTACTTGCCAGCGGCATTACGGACTCGCCCTCCCTTCGCGGCGTGAGATGCAGAGACAGGTAGTGCGCTACTCGTGCTCGCGGGTACCTGCCGGCCATACGTTCCTTGCAGCACTGGCGGTTGAACCAGTCCAGACCGCAAAGGAGACGACTGAAATGGTTAATTCAGGAACGGCAACCGCCAGCACGGCAGGTGCCCCGTATGTGCCCGCACCTCGCCCAACCTCGCCCGCGCCCGCGGATAAGGCGGCATCGACCGAGGTGCTGATCACCGAACAAGAGGTGCTTTTCGGCACCGCGGCCGCGGTGCCGGCGCGGCGCGAGAGCATCGTTCACCGATTCTTCGCATCGGTGAAGCGGGCCGCCGCGGTCTCGCCGGATGCATCGCGCCCGAAGCGGGGCGACTACCCGAGGCGTTACGAATTCCTCGAGCGGTCCCTGATGGCCCGCGAAATGGACAGGTTGTGAGCGCCGTCATCGCTGTCGGCTCAGCTGTGTTCCTGCTGATGACCGCGGCGGGAATCTACGATCTGCAGCCCCGGCTCGAGCGCTGGGACTATCAGCGGCATTTCGACGATTGACCGGGAGTCGATTATCCGGTGAGTCAGCCGATGATCGTCACCGGGATGCCGTTCAGGGCACCATTGCCGGACGGCTCATCGATAAACGTCGGTGGGGAGAGCGCGTTTGTGTTTGCACCCGGTGAGTTGTTGGCCACCGACATGCGGGTTCCCGGCCTGCCATGCCCCCAGCCGTGTGGCATCGACACCACGCCGGGTTTGATCGCGGTGGTGACCTGCACCGGCACTTTGATCTCGCCGGCCGCGGATTTCACCGTGACGACATCGTCGTCGGCGACGCCGCAGCGCGCCGCATCGTCGGGGTGGATCAGCAGCGTGCACCGATCCTTGCCCTTCATCAGCGCGGGCACGTTGTGCATCCACGTGTTGTTTGATCGCAAGTGCCGGCGGCTGACCAGGACGAGCGGCTCGGCGGGGCGTTCCATGCGCGCGGCCAGCCGCGACAAGTCATCGAGTAGATATGGCGGGGCGAGCCGGATTTTCTTGTCGGGGGTGGCCAGGATGTCGGGCAGCTGGGGAACCATCGGTCCGAAGTCGATTCCGTTCGGGTTGGCCTTGAGCATGTCCAAGGTGAGCCCGCCCGGGTTCTGGCCGTACTGGTCCCCGAAGGGTCCGGTTCGCAGCGTGAGGTCGAGCATCCGCTCCGGGCCGCCGTGGTCGTAGAGCTTGCGGATCTCTGCGCCGTCGAGGCCGCGGGTGAAGGCCAGGTAGTCGAAGAAACCATCGTCGATCGCCGCGACGTCGACATCTTCGGCAGGTGTGCCGGCGCATAGCCCAGTCAGCCGGATCAGGATCTCCCATTCATGGGGGCGGTCGCCCGGATCGAACACCGGGGCCGAGTAGTTCGCGATGCTGCGGATCGCAAACAGCAAGATCAGGTCGTCGTGGTGAGGCTGCTCGAGCGGGGACAGCCCGGGCAGGATCACGTCGGCGTGACGCGTTGTCTCGTTGAGCCAAAGGTCAACCGAGATCATCGCGTCCAGCATCGGCAGCACGTCGTCGAGCTTGTCACCGCCCGGTGTGGACAACACCGGGTTGCCGGCGACCGTGATCAGCGCCTTGAGCTGCCCGTCGCCCGGCGTGGCGATCTCCTCGGCCATGCACGACACCGGCGCCTGGCCGAGCACCTCCTTCGCGCCGCGCACGCGGGTGTGCCAACGGCCGAACTGCGGGGCGCCGTCCTCCAGGCCGGGCAGCGGCTGCGTGGTGATCGACCAC
>JAFAID010000379.1 GCA_019236925.1 Mycobacterium sp.
CTCCCACCCTGGCCGCCTCTTCCCAACGAATTCCGGCGAATTTGTCGGTACAGCCAGGTCCAACGACTCGGCCCACTTGAATGTGCGAAGCCCTAGCGGCGTACTCGACATCGCCGCCCGGTGATCAACACGCCGCGCCGGCGTTGACCTGGGCCGCTGCCACGATGATCGCTCTTACCGTGCGCCGGCAGCGGCCGCAGTCGGCGCCCGCTCCGCACGCCTCGGCAACCTCCTTGGAGGTACACGCCCCGCCGGCGACGACGTCGGCGACGACGTGACTGGTGGCGCCGGTGCACAGACACACGAACATCAGCGCGTTACCCCTTCTGCGGCAGTGCGACCAAGCGGTGGGACACCGGCAGCGGTGCGGATCATCAGCGGAGAGACTGGAGCGGTCATGTGTCAGCCGTTCATGTACATATTTACGGATATTCAAACGGATATGCGGACGATACTTGCACTGTACTGTGACTTGCGACGCGTTGCAAGTCCTGGTCCGGAATCGTCGACGGGGCTTGCTACCGTCAGCCGCATGCCTGCCCGCGCGCATCGCACGGTCGACCGAGTGATCCAGATCCTCGAGACCGTCTCGTTGAGCCCGCGCGGCGTGACCCTGGCCGAGCTGGCGACCGCTCTGGACGCGGCGAAGAGCTCCGTGCAAGAGCTGACCAACGGACTGCTCGCCTGCGGCTACCTCGTCGAGCGGGAGCGCCGCTTCCACCTTGGGCCGGGGCCGTTCATCCTCGCCGCCCGCGCGAACAAGCTGGCCGCGCTGTCGCTCGACCACCAGTTCGTTGCCGAGTTGGGCGAAATGCTCGGCTGCACCGTCCTCGTCGGGGTGCGTGTCGGGGATGCGATCATCTTCACCGACCTGGTGGGGGAGGAATCACCGACCCTGAGGTTCGTCGCTCGCATCCATGCCCGTCGCCCGTTGTACAGCAGTGCCGCCGGAAAAACCATGCTGGCCAACGTTTCCGACGAGGAGATGTACCGCCTCCTCGACCTCGCCAGTCCAGAACAGGCAGGCGAGGTGCAACAATTCCTCGCTGAGCTTCCCAACATCCGGTCGCGCGGACTGGCCTTCAACCGGGGGGTCACGCTCGCGGACGCGTTTGCCGTGGCGACGCCCCTGCTGGCGCCGGACGGCAGCTTGATCGCGGCAATCAGTGCCGCCGTGGATGCGTCGGAAGCGGATCGTCTCGACGAGCTCGGCGAAGAGCTGAAGAAGGCCGTCGGCACCCTTGGCCCGAAATACGGCCTCAAACCATCCTGATTGACCGGCGGATCGGTCATACCAGCTGGCGGTAACGCGCCGCTGTTACTACCAGGAACCGCAATTGAAGCTAGCGCTGCGGCTAGCCGGTAGGCACGATTCTCGTTGGCGGGGAGGCTTATCAGCGCCTCGACGACAAGACTTCAGTGCATGTTATTCGCACCGCAAGAGTCTGAGATCCTTGCCGAGGTCACGCACGAAATCATCGACCTCGTCAGGATCGAAGCGACAGAGCTCGATGTCACGGCAGATTCGGTCCTTTCTGACGTCGGGCTTGATTCGCTTAAGTTCATGTCGGTCGTCTTCAAGATCGAGGCACGCTTCGACATCGAATTGCAAGAAGAAGATGCTGACGATCTACGTACCGTCGGCGATCTGGCAACGCTCGTCGCCGGCCGCATTGGTGAGCAGTCATGAGAGGCGCACCCGCGATCCGGCCGAAGTACGCCAGTCTGCTCGAGATGCTCGACGCAGCAGCTCAATCAGAACACGGCTTGGTCTTCGTTGACCGGAAAGAGCAAGACCACGAAGTCTCGTTCGCCCGCATACGCGAGCAGGCCCTATCAATTGCAGCCGACTTGGTGCGCCGCGGGGTAGCCAAGGGCGACCGCGTCGCCCTCGTGCTTCCCACCTGCCCGGAGTTCGTCGAATGCTTCTTCGGGGTCCTGTGCGCCGGCGCGATCCCCGTCCCGCTGTATCCGCCGCTTCGGCTGGGAAAACTTGACGAATTCCACCGCAAGACAACGGCCATGCTCAAAGCGGTGAATGCGGTCATGGTGGTGACCGACGAACGGATTCGACGCTTTCTCGGCGTCGCCGTCGCGAACTCGGCTCCTGCGCTTGGCTGCGTGACGGCGTCCAGTCTTGGCGGGCCGATTTCCGGCGCCGTTGAAGTCGCGGCCGACGATATCGCAGTAATCCAATTCTCCTCGGGGACGACGAACGATCCCAAGCCGGTGGCTCTCACTCACGCGAATCTGCTCTCGAATCTCGCGTCACTCGAGCAGTACATCACCGCCGACGGGGCGCCGTACCCCGTAGGGGTCACTTGGCTCCCGCTCTACCACGACATGGGATTGATCGGAAAACTGCTCAGCGTCTTCTACGTTCCGGGGAAGCTTGTCCTGCTTCCTCCGGAGCTGTTCGTCGCGGTCCCAGGGGCTTGGCTGCGAGCCATCTCACGGCATCGAGGCACGATCACCGCGGCGCCAAGCTTCGCTTTCGGACTGTGCCTCAAGCGCATACGTGACGAAGAACTCGAGGGCGTGGACCTGTCGTCATGGAATATCTGTCTCAACGGTGCGGAGGCAGTCAGCGCCGAAGCGCAACGGCGGTTCAGTGAGCGGTTCGCGCGTTGGGGTTTTCGCGCTTCGTCACTGACGCCGTGCTACGGCATGGCGGAGGCGTCATTGGCCGTGACCTTCAAACCGGTGGATACGTCCTTCAAAACCTTGAGCGTTGACGGAGATACGCTGGCCGCCAACGGGATCGTCGAACCGGGCGGCAAAGAGATCACCAGCGTCGGCCGTCCACTGGCGGGTATGGGAGTTGAGATCCGCGACGAGCACGGGGTTGCATTGCCGCCCGGCCGGGTCGGTCAGATCGTCGTTAGCGGCCCCAGCATCATGGCCGGCTACTTCGGTCGCCCCGACCTCACCGATCAGGCGTTGCACGACGGTTGGCTCAATACCGGCGACCGCGGGTTCGTCCACGACGGCGAGCTGTATGTGTGTGGCCGGCAAAAAGACATCATCATCGTCCGTGGCGCCAACCACGCCCCCGAGGAGTTCGAAGCCGCCTTGGACGGTCTGTCTGGCGTTCGCACCGGATGTGCGGTTGCCGTCGGATTCGTGCCTGCGGGTGGCGAAGACGAGGCGCTGGCCATGCTCGTCGAAAAGACCTCGGACGCTTCGCCGAACTTGGCACAAGACGTCACATCGCGCGTGCAGCAGCACACCGGCATCCTGCCGGCGCATGTCGAGCTGCTTGCACCGGGAACGCTGCCACGAACCAGCAGCGGAAAGCTTCGCCGGCGCGAGGCGCTTACTCAATGGCAGACAGGGCAGCTGACTCCGCCGAAGAAGGTCACCGCCGCGCGGTTGTTGGTCCACGCGGCGAACGGCGAAATTCTGCACGCCCGTGCAGCACTGGCACGACGCAGCAAGAACACTCAGTTCGTCGGACACAGCGAGAAGGAACACTAATAATGTACCGAGCAGATCCCTTTGACGCTCTCTCTCCTGCGCGCCTCACTGCGAGCGCGGTGCAGCACCGGCCGACGCTGCTGGGCATTGCCTCGGCGCACCCGCCGTTCGAGGTGACCCAGGAGCAGACCGCAGCACTCTTCCAGCGCATGTCGACGGTCCCGTACGTGAAGCGGATCGTTGAATCGACGAAGGTCAAAAAGCGCCAGATCATGTGGGACCCCGACAGTCTGCAAGACGTCAGTCGCCTGCTGATCGCCGATCGGATGGCGGCCCACAGTGAGGCCGTGATCGACGTCGCATCACGATCCCTCAAAGAAGCGATCGGTGACTTCGACACCGGCCGAATCGGTAGCTTTGTGATGGCCTGCTCGACCGGATACGTCAACCCCGGCCCGGACCTCCTGCTGGCCAAAGAGCTTGGGCTACGGTCGGATTTGCGTCGTACCTTCATCGGTCACATGGGGTGCTACGCGGCACTCAACGTCATCAAGACGGCCATGGACAGTGTCGCAGCTCGACCCGATGAGTTGGTGATCTGCAATAACACCGAGCTGAGTTCCGCGCACATTCGGGAAAGCCTGATGCCCGGGGAGGATCCGGTAGAAGCGCTCATCACGCAGGCGCTGTTCGGCGACGCCAGCGTGTCGATGCTGGTGGGCTCGGCCCCCGACGGCGCTGGCATACAGTTCCTGCGCACGCATACCGAGCAGTTATACGACCAGCACACGATGATGAGTTTGAATATCGGCGACCGGTCTTTTTGGATGACCTTGGCCGCCGGTGTGCCAGCGATTCTCGAGCAGAGCATCGAAGCTTTTATCGCTAAACTGCTTGCACCACTCGGTCTTTCCCGCGGAGATATCGCACACTGGGGAATTCATCCCGGCGGGCCGAAGATCGTTCGCAAGTTGGGCAAACAACTGGGGTTGCAGCCGGAGCAGTTGCGCGCAAGCTGGGATGTTTTGGCTAATGCCGGGAACTGCGCCTCGGCTACGGTGCTGCTCGTGCTGGAAAACATTCTGCGCGTGGACAAGCCGCGCCGAGGAGAGCACGGTGTGCTGCTGGCCTTCGGCCCCGGGCTGACCGTCGAAGGCGCGGTGCTCCGGTTTTGAACGTCTTGGAGCGGCTTGCTCGACTCGGCATCCGCGCGCCGCGGCGGATCATTGCACTGACGCTGTTGGTCATGGTGACGACGGCGGTGTTCGGCATTCCGGTGACGCGCAGCTTGTCCGCGGGCGGCTTTCAGGATCCCAACGCCGAATCAACGCGGGCGACCAACTTGTTGGTCGAAAAGTTCAACCAGGGTGACGCGCTGTTGATCACGGTCAGCTTCAGCGACGGCATCAAAAGCGGCGCCGCTCAGCGGGTTGGCACGGATATCGTGCGGCAGCTCGGCGAGTCACCCTACGTTGCCCACGTGGCCTCGCCGTGGACGGTGCCACCGTCGGCGTCGACGGCGCTGACGAGCAAAAACGGCAAGGTCGGTCTCATCGTGGCCAGCATCACCGGCGATAGCGGCGCAGCGGGCCAGCACGCCGAGGCGCTCAGTCACCAAGTTGCTCACAGCCGTGACGGCGTGACGGTGCGCCCCGGCGGGCAGGCCATCATCGATGCGCAAATCACGAGCCAAACCAGAAGCGACCTAAAGGTAATGGAAACCATCGCGGTCCCATTGAGCTTCCTGGTGCTGGTGTGGGTCTTCGGTGGGTTTCTGACGGCCGCAATTCCGTTGGCCGTCGGCGGTATTGCAATCTTCGGCTCGATGGCTGTGCTGCGCGTGCTGACGTGGGCGACCGACGTGTCCATCTTCTCGCTGAATCTGCTGCTGGCGATGGGGCTTGCGTTAGCGATCGACTACACGCTGCTGATCCTGAGCCGGTTCCGCGATGAGATCGACAGCGGTGCAGAGCGGGACACGGCGCTCGTTCGCACAATGGTCAGCGCCGGCCGCAGCGTGCTCTTCTCGGCCATGACCGTCTCGCTGTCCATGTCGGCACTGATGCTTTTCCCGATGCCGTTTCTGAAGTCGTTTGCATACGCCGCAATCGCGGTGGTAGCGCTCGCCGTCGTCGCAGCGATTGTCGTGACTCCCGCCGCGATCACGTTGTTGGGTCCGCGGATGGATTCTCGCCGCTTCAAACGCGCCCCGCGCCCGGTCGAGCAGACATCCTTCTACCGGTTGGCCCATTTCGTGATGCGCCGAGCTGTGCCGCTGGGGCTCGGCATCGTCGTTTTGCTCGTCGCGCTGGGCATGCCATTGTTCGGAATCAGATGGGGCATTCCCGACGATCGGGTGCTACCTACTTCGGGTACGGCGCGTCAGGTTGGCGATCAGCTGCGCACCGATTTCAATGCTGACGTGGCGACCAGCGTGACCGTAGTCATCCCGGACAACAGCCGTGTCAGTCCTAAAGTGTTGGCCGCCTACGCCTCTCAGCTTTCACTGGTGCCCGACGTGCCGTCGGTCTCGGCGCCCGGCGGGACATTTATCGCTGGCGCTCTTGTCGGCCCACCAACGGCCGACACCGGTGTCGCGGACGGCAGCGCGTTTCTCACCGTGGCGAGCAGCGCGCCGCTTTTCTCCGCGGCTTCGAACACGCAGCTGGACCGACTGCACGCGATTGCTGGTCCGGACGGGCAGGACGTTTTGATCACCGGGGCCGCGCAGACGAACCGCGATACTGCTGACGCGATCACCTCCCGGCTGCCTCTCGTGCTCACCGCCATCGCCCTGATCACCTTCGTGGTGATGTTCCGACTCACCGGCAGCCTGGTTATGCCGCTAAAGACACTGCTGCTCAGCGGCTTATCGCTGACCGCCGC
>JAFAID010000442.1 GCA_019236925.1 Mycobacterium sp.
CGTCCGGCTGGCTGATCCGCGGATCGACGCGGGTGCCGTTGGTGGTCTCGCCGTGGTCGGTGTTGTAGCCGATGTCGAGTTGGGACAAGCTGCGTGCCAGCCAGTCGGTGACGCCGGGCACTTTCGCGGCGGCGGCCAGTGTCTCGTTGCGAAGCTTGGCCGCGCCGGGTTCGGTGATGGTCGCGACCTGCATCAGCTGCGACGTGAACGCGATCAGGTGCGCCGCCACGGGTCGACGTTCGGTGTCGTAGCTGTCGAGGAGTTCGGGTGCGGCGCGACCGGTCAGCACATGATGCAGCTTCCAGCCCAGGTTGGCGGCGTCCTGGATGCCGGTGTTCATGCCCTGCCCGCCGGCCGGGCTGTGGGTGTGGGCGGCGTCGCCGAGCAGGAAGGCGTTGCCGCGCCGCAGCGTGGCGGCGACCTTCTGCTGGACGCGGTAGGTCGAGCTCGCGGCCACCGATTCGATGGTGGCGTCGCGGATCCAGCCGCCGGCCCGCTTGTCCAGCAGGTCGGCGATGGCGGCCTGGTCGGGAGCGGGCGTGCCTTCCGGGACGCCCGCCACCACGCGCAGCTGATCCCCGGGCAGCGCCGAGGTGATCAGCATGCCCTCCGGGCTGAGCGAGAACGTGGTGTCGAGGTTGTCCGCCGGCGCGCCGCTGACGACGATGTCGGCCAGAGCGAATAGGAGAGCCGCCGCGTCGCCGGGGAAGTCGATCCCGGCGAGCCGGCGAACGCTGCTGTGCACGCCGTCGGCTCCCGCGATGTAACGCGCGGTGACGGCGTGCACCAGACCATCGTCGTCGACCATGGTGGCCGCCAAGCCCGGGAAATCGTCGTGCAGGTCAAGCAGGCTGACCGACCGGTGCACGTGGCCGCCGAGGGCCTCCAGGCGTTGCGCCAGCCGGATCTCGGTCTGCTGCTGTCCGATCAGCAGCAGGAACGGGAACGGGCTGGCGATGGATTCGTAGGACATCCGCATCAGCCCGCGGGAGTCGGAGTCGACAACCGCGAATCCGCCTCCTCGCAGCCCGTCGCTGATCAGGTCGTCGGCAACACCGACGCGGTCGAGGTATTCCAGCGTGCGGGGCTGGACCGCGGCCGCTTTCGAGCCGGGCGCCGCGGCGGCCTTGGAATCGATGATGACGTGGTCGATGCCCAGTTGGGCCAGGGTCACCGCCAGCGTCAGACCGGCGGGTCCGGCGCCGACGATCAGCACGTCGGTGTGGCGTGGAAGCTGGGTCATGATCAACCTCCTCATAAAGAAACGATCGTTTCGATTTGGATAATAACGCAGTATGAGCCATAGCGCAACGATCGTTTCGTCTTTAGAGTGAACGGATGCCGAAGCTCAGTGAAACCACTCGGGAAAGCCGCAGGCGACATGTGATGGTCAGTGCCTGGAAATGCTTCTCGCGTCAGGGATTCCAGGCCACCACCATGGACGAGATCATCGCGGAGACGGGCATGTCGTCCAGTTCGGTGTACCGGTATTTCGCCGGTAAAGAGGAGCTGATCGCCTCGGCGGCCGAAGAATCGTTGGCCACGACCCGCGGTGTGCTCGAGGAGCTGCTGGGCCGTCGGCCGGTGGCGAGCCCGCGGGACACCTTCGTTGAGATCACCCGAGCGCTGCAGCGTCAGATCGACCAACCGGGATACGACCTGTCCAAGATCACCGTCAACGCGTGGGCCGAGGCGCTGCGCAATCCGGAGATGCACAAGCAGGCTTACCGCTTCTATAACGAGACGCACAAGACGCTGGCGAAACTCGCGAAGCTGTGGCAGTCGGAGGGGTTGGTCGGTGCCGACGTGGACGCGACTGCGATCGCCGACCTGTTCATCACATTGATGCCCGGGATGCTGGTGATCCGTCATCTCTACAAGCCGGCCACCGCGGCGCGGCTAGCCGAGGGGATGGTCGCCTTCGCCGGCTCACGGCACTAGGACAACCTTGCCGATGTTCTCTCGCGCCGCCAGGATCCGATGCGCTTCCGGCGCATCGGCGAACGGCACCGCCGCGTGCACGACCGGCGCTGCCGTGCCGTCGGACAGTGCCGCTGATAGTGGCCCTATCCACGGTTCGAGCGTGCCGCGGTCGTCCCACAGGCGCAGCATGTTGAGGCCGATGACGGTCTTGGATTCACTTATCTGGTCAATCAGGCTGAACCCGCGCAGCATCGCCAGCGCCTGCGGTGCCGCCCGGCGCAGCGATCGCTTCTCGCCCTGTTGCAACGACGACAGGCCGTAGGCCACCAGCCGTCCGCCCGGGCGCAGCAGGTCGAACGACCGCCGCAACGACGTCCCGCCCAGCGGGTCCAGCACGAGGTCGTACGGTTCCAGGCCTTTCCACCAGCCGTCGCGGCGGTAGTCGATGGCGCGGTCGACGCCCAGCGCGGCCAGCCGACTGTGCTTACCGGGTGATGCGGTGCCGTGCACGATCGCGCCTGCGGCCTTCGCCAGCTGGACCGCCGCGATACCGACGCCCCCGGCCGCGGCATGCACCAGCACATGCTCGCCGGTGTGTAGCGAGCCGTAACCGTGCAGTGCCGCCCACGCGGTCGCGTAGTTGACCGGGACCGCGGCGCCCTGCTCGAAGCTCATCGACTCCGGCAGCGCGACCGTGTCGTCCGCGGAGGCGTTGACGATTTCGGTGTAACCGCCGAATCGCGTTCCGGCCAAGACTCGCTCGCCGATACGCGCCGGGTCGACCCCGTCT
>JAFAID010000464.1 GCA_019236925.1 Mycobacterium sp.
GCAGGCTGGCCGACCAGTACCTCACCATTGCGCGCGAACGCGACGATGGACGGAGTGGTCCGCGAGCCTTCGGAGTTGGCGACGACGACGGGGTCGCCACCCTCGAGAACTGACACGACGGAGTTGGTGGTCCCGAGGTCGATACCGACCGCACGAGCCATAGTGAATCCTTCCTAGTAGTCGAACCTGGAGTGCACTGTATGCACTACAATGAGTGAACCCCGCTCAAGACTGCCCTTCGCGGCGTGCCGCTGTCAAGCCAATATTGAGTCTAATTCACTCAAGTTTGTCGAAGGGGTCAACGGCGTTGCTCAAGAGTTTGTTCCCCGACGGTTGAGAGCGACGTCACACCGTGGGATAGTTTCGCAACCAGTGCGTTGCCGGGCGTGCCCGCGTCGCAGCGGTGCACCACGTCACGACGTTAGGAACTCGATGCCACCGCCGCCCAGCACGCCCGGCCCGGCTGCCGGTGAGAGCGCTGTGGTCGCCCGTGAGGACCAGGGTTATCACCACGACCTGCACAACCGGCAGATGCAGATGATCGCCATCGGCGGCGCCATCGGGACCGGGTTGTTCATGGGCGCGGGAGGACGACTCGCGTCGGCGGGCCCCGGGTTGTTCCTGATCTACGGGATCTGCGGCGCTTTTGTGTTCCTGATCCTGCGCGCGCTCGGCGAGCTGGTTCTGCACCGCCCGACATCAGGCTCGTTCGTCTCCTACGCTCGCGAGTTCTACGGGGAAAAGGCGGCCTTCGTTGCGGGCTGGATGTACTTCCTGAACTGGGCGATGGCTGCCATCGTGGACAGCACCGCGATCACGAGCTACTTCCACTATTGGACTGCGTTCCAGGCGGTCCCGCAGTGGACGCTCGCGCTGATCGCGTTGCTGGCGGTGGTGTCGGTGAACCTGATCTCGGTGAGGGCATTCGGCGAGTTCGAGTTCTGGGCGGCGCTGATCAAGGTGGTGGCGCTGACGACGTTCCTGGTCGTCGGAATCGTATTTCTGGCCGGCCGCTTCAAGATTCAGGGAAGCACCACCGGGCCCAGCCTGTGGGCCGACCACGGCGGGTTGTTGCCGACCGGCCTGCTCCCGCTGGTGCTTGTCACCTCTGGGGTGATATTCGCCTACGCCGCAGTCGAATTGGTCGGCATCGCCGCGGGAGAGACCGCGGAACCGGAGAAGGTCATGCCACGAGCGATCAACTCGGTGATCGCGCGTATTGCGGTCTTCTACTGCGGATCAGTTCTCCTGTTGGCGCTGCTGCTGCCCTACACCGCCTACAAACACCAAGAGAGCCCGTTCGTCACGTTCTTCTCGAAAATCGGGCTCAGCGGCGCAGGCAGCATCATGAACGTGGTGGTGCTGACCGCCGCGTTCTCCAGCCTGAACGCCGGGCTGTATTCCACCGGCCGCATTCTGCGATCGATGTCGGTGAACGGCAGCGGTCCAAAGTTCACCGCACGGATGTCGAAAAACGGTGTGCCGTATGGCGGGATCCTGCTGACCGCCACCATCGGGTTGTTCGGTGTCGTGCTCAACGCGGTCAAACCGAGCGAGGCCTTCGAAATCGTGCTCAACATCGCCGCGATCGGGGTGCTGGCGGCCTGGGCGACAATCGTGCTCTGCCAACTCCGGTTCTACCGCAAAGTGAAAGCCGGAACGATGCAGCGGCCGCACTTCCGGATGCCGCTCACCCCGTACAGCGGCTATTGCACGCTGGCTTTCCTGGCGGGCGTGCTGGTGCTGATGACGCTGGACCCTGAGAAGGGGCGCTGGGTCATCGCGGCGCTCGTGCTGGGGGTCCCCGCCCTCATCGGCGGCTGGTTCCTGGTCCGTAACCGCGTGACGGCCGCGGCCAACGAAGTTGTCGACCACGCCAGCGATGTCTCGGACCTAGCGCCATAGTAATAGAGCAACTGCTCTGTTACTATGGCGGCATGCCCCGCCCGCGCGTGTACGAGCCGGATCGGGTCCTGGACGCCGTCGAGTCACTGGCCGTGGCATCCGGTCCGGCCGCGGTAACCATTCGTGCGATCAGCGCCGCCGTCGGCGTTTCCAACGGCGCGCTGTACCACACCTTCGGGTCACGGGCGGGCCTGATGGGCCGCGCGTGGCTGCGAGCCGGACGCCGATTTCTCGACCTGCAAAACACAATGGTCGACAAGGCACTCGCGGAAACCGGCTCGCGAGCTCCCATTGCGGCCGTAGTGGCCGCCGCTGACGCGCCGGTGGTCTTCGCCGAGCAGTATCCGGAATCCTCCACACTGCTGTGGGCGGTGAGCCGCGAAGAGCTGTCGAATTCAGATTTGCCCGACGAGATCGCCACGGAGCTCGGCGATCTCGAGCGGCTGCTGGTCGGATTGGTGATCCGGCTCGCGGCCAGCCTATGGGACCGCAAAGACGCGCTCGCCGTCGATGCGATCACCACCTGCATCGTCGATCTGCCGACCGCCATCGTGCTGAGCCGTCACCGCCTGAGCAGCGCAACAGCCCGCGAGCACCTGCGCGCGTCGGTGCGCGCGGTTCTCGACGTCGGACCACCGCCTCTGGAGAAAAGGAAGAAACCGTGACAATTAGCCTGACCTACGAAGAAAAGATCGCCATCCTCGACCTCGGCGCTGACGAAAACCGTTTCTCACCAGACTTTCTCGACGAGATGAACGCACATCTCGATGAAGTTGTCGGCGCCGGCGCACAGGGCTTCGTCACCACGGGCGACGGCAAGTTCTATACCAATGGTCTGGATCTGGATTGGTTGGCGGCCAACGGGGAGCAGACCCAATGGTACGTCGGACGCGTGCAGAGCATGTTGGCCCGGATACTCACCCTGCCCGTCCCCACCGCGGCCGCTGTGGTCGGCCACGCCTTCGGCGCCGGGGCAATGCTGGCCTTGGCGCACGACTTTCGGGTGATGCGCGCTGACCGCGGCTACTTCTGCTTGCCAGAAGTGGACATCCGGATACCCTTCACGCCCGGCATGGCCGCGCTGATCCAGGCCAAGCTCACCCCCCAGGCGGCGGTCGCGTCGATGACGACCGGACGCCGCTTCGGCGGTGAAGATGCCGCAAGCCTTGGCCTTGTCGATGCCGTCGCGGGCGAGGGCGCGGTGACGCCCGCGGCGGTCGACTTTCTTCGTCCCCTCGACGGCAAGGACCCCGGCACGCTGGGCGCGATCAAACAAACCATGTTCGGGCCCGCGGTGCGCGCGTTGACCGCCAGTGATTAAGGGCCACAGAGTAATTAGCTTCGGGCAAAAGCCCTGGACATCCGGTTGTTAGGCGCATAACGTACCGTCCGTATGGCACTCTATTTTTATAGATCCATGCCGCTCCACGAGCTCGCAGCGACGCGGGAAGGGACGACCCATGACGACGGTGCAGTCTGTAATCGACGAAATCGGTGAGCGGCCCGGCACCGGTGACGTGATCGGCGTCTTCGATCCGTCGACCGAGGATCGGATCGCCGAGTTCACCGACGGCGGTCCCGAGGCGGTGAACGACGCGGTCGCCCGCGCGAAAGCGTCCGCCGAGTCGGGTGTGTGGTCGGGCCTGCCCGACTACGAGCGCGCCAAGATCCTGTGGCGCGTCGGCGACCTGATTGACAAGAACGCGACGCTGCTCGCCGAACTCGAAATGCTCAACGGCGGAATGTATCCCGCGCAGGCGGAGATGCAGGTAAAGATCGGCGCGGAGTGGTTCCGCTATTACGCCGGCTGGTGCACCAAGATCGAGGGCCTCGCCCGCGACGTGAACACCGGCGGCCTGACCGGCGTCAATTCACACCTGCACACCTACACCTTGCGCGAGCCGTATGACGTGGTCGGGCTGATCTTCCCGTGGAATGGCCCGGTGTTCAATTTCTGCGCCAAGCTCGCGCCGTCACTGGCCGCCGGCTGCAACAGTGTGGTGAAACCCGCTGAGGAAACGCCACTTTCGGCGCATGTGCTCATGCAGATTCTGGCCGAGGCGGGAGTGCCCGACGGGGTGGCCAACCTGGTGAACGGCTACGGCCACACCGTCGGCGCGGCGATCACTGCGCACCCGGACGTCGAGAAGGTCGCGTTCACCGGCTCCACCGAGGTCGGCCGTGCGATCGTGCACGCCTCGGCCGACACCAACCTCAACAAGGTCACCCTGGAACTCGGCGGCAAATCGCCAGTGCTGATCTTCGACGACGCGAAACTGAAGAAGGCGATTCCGCTATCGGCCTTCGGGACGTTTGTGCACTCCGGGCAGGCCTGTGTGTGCGGTTCCCGCATTCTGGTGCAGCGCGGTGTCTACGACCAGGTCGTCGAGGGCATGGCGACGATCGCGAACGCCATGAAGATGGGCGCGCCCAAAGAAGAGGGCACCATGAGCGGTCCGTTGATCAGCCAAAAGCAGCTCAACCGCGTGCTGGGTTACCTCGAGCAAGGCAAGTCCGACGGCGCCGAGATCGTCGCGGGCGGCCACCGACTGGACCGCAAGGGATACTTCGTCCACCCGACCATCGTCACCAACGTCGACCCCGACACCAGCCGGCTGTTCCAAGAGGAAATCTTCGGTCCGGTCGTGACAATCCTGCCGTTCGACGACGAAGACGAAGCCGTCGCTTTGGCCAACAACAGCACCTACGGGCTGGCCGCCACGGTGTGGACCAAGGACCTTGGCCGCTCTCACCGACTGGCCAAGCG
>JAFAID010000520.1 GCA_019236925.1 Mycobacterium sp.
AAGAGTACAACGAGGATGGGCCGGGGACGCAAACGGCCAACATCGGCAGGAAAGGGAACGGATCCAATGGCGGATTCATCGTTCGACGTCGTCAGCAAGATCGATCGCCAGGAGGTCGACAACGCCCTTAACCAGGCCGCAAAGGAACTCGGCACCCGGTTCGACTTCCGCGGCACCGACACCAAGATCGCTTGGAAAGGCGAAGAAGCGATCGAGCTGACCAGCTCAACCGAGGAGCGCGTCAAGGCCGCCGTCGACGTCTTCAAGGAGAAACTGATCCGCCGCGACATCAGCCTCAAGGCCTTCGACGCCGGCGAGCCGCAGGCCTCCGGCAAGACCTACAAAGTCACCGGCACCCTCAAGCAGGGCATCAGCAGCGAAAACGCCAAGAAGATCACCAAGCTCATCCGCGACGAAGGCCCCAAGACCGTCAAGACCCAGATTCAGGGCGAGGAGGTCCGGGTCACCAGCAAGAAGCGCGACGACCTGCAGGCCGTCATCGCGATGCTCAAGAAGGCGGACCTCGACGTCGCGCTGCAATTCGTCAACTACCGCTGATTCATGCGATTCGTGCAGCCGCCTACTTCAGCCGTCGTGATCGGAGCAGCTCTGGCCCAATCAACCGGTGGGTGCCTAATCTGGTGACGTGGAAGACTTCGACGTCGTCATCATCGGCGCCGGTTTCTCGGGACTGGGCGCGGCCTACCGGATCACCGAGCGCAACCCGGGGACCCGCTACGTCATCTTGGAGCGGCGCGACCAGATCGGCGGCACCTGGGACCTGTTCCGCTACCCCGGCGTCCGCTCCGATAGCAGCATCTTCACCTTGAGCTTCCCGTGGGAGCCGTGGACCCGGAAAGAGGGGGTGGCCGACGGGGTGCACATCCGCGAGTACCTCACCGCCACCGCGCACAAATACGGCATCGACCGAAACATCCGGTTCAACAGCTACGTTCGCTCGGCGGACTGGGATTCGTCGACCGACACCTGGACCGTCACGGCCGAACAGGACGGCGCCGAAAGGGTCTACCGCGGCCGGTTCGTGTTCTTCGGGTCCGGCTATTACAACTACGACGAGGGCTACACCCCGGACTTCCCCGGCATCGAAGAGTTCGGCGGCCCCCTCGTTCATCCGCAGTATTGGCCCGAAGACCTCGACTACGCCGGCAAGAAGATGGTGGTCATCGGCAGCGGCGCCACCGCGATGTCGCTGATCCCGTCGCTGGCGCAAAAGGCGTCCAAGGTCACCATGCTGCAGCGCTCGCCCACCTATCTGTTCTCGGCGTCGAAATACAGCAAGTCCGCCGATGTGCTGCGAAAAGTGTTGCCAAGCAGGGTCGCTCACTTGATCATCCGACAACGCAATGCACTACTGGAAGGCGTGATCTGGTTCTTGGCGCGCAAGACACCGGGCTTCATCAGATGGTTGATCCGCCGTGTCGCGATCAGCAATTTGCCCGAGGGCTACGACGTCGACACCCATTTCAAGCCGCGCTACAACCCGTGGGACCAGCGGCTGTGCCTGATCCCCAATGCCGACCTGTACGTCGCGATCGGTGAGGGTCGGGCCGAAGTGGTCACCGACCACATCGACCATTTCGATTCCACCGGTGTCGTTTTGAGGTCCGGCGAGCGCCTCGATGCCGATATCATCGTCACCGCGACCGGCCTGCAGCTGCAAGCACTCGGCGGCGTGACGGTGTCCATCGACGGCGGCGAGATCAAGCCGCAGGACCGGTTTGTCTACAAGGCCCACATGCTGGAGGACGTGCCGAACCTGTTCTGGTGCGTCGGGTATACCAACGCCTCGTGGACGCTGCGAGCCGACATGACCGCTCGCGCGACGGCAAAATTGCTGGCACACATGAAGTCTCGCGGCTACACACATGCCTATCCGCATCTCGACGGCGAGCCGATGCCGGAAAAGCCGGCGTGGGACATCCAGGCCGGGTACGTGCTGCGCTCGCCGCACGCACTGCCCAAGTCCGGCACCAAGCGGCCGTGGAATGTCCGGCAGAACTACTTCGCCGACGCCATCGATTATCGGTTCGACCGAATCGAAGAGGCCATGGTGTTCGGTCGCGCCGACGAAAAGGCGGCGCTGGCGGGCTAAGTGAGTGACACGCCGACGACAGGAGTGGCAGCGGCGCGCGTGGCGGAGCATTATTGAGCAATGCTAATCACACGGAATTTCATCGCGTCGGCGGTCTTGGCGGGAGCTGCCGCTGCAGCGATCGCCGCCGCATCGGTAGCCGTCGTGAGTACGACCGACCCGGCCACCGCGACGAGTCATGTCGTCCTTGCCGACCCGGCAAGTGGGAGCGGCGGCCCGGACGGTCAGGGCGGCGGTGGCGGCTGTGGCAGCGGCCCCGGTTGGAACGGCTGCGGCGGGTGGAACCCCTTCCAAGGCGGCACTGTCAACGCATGCTCCAACGGTGTGTGCGGCGGCTGGGACGGCCAGCGCGGCTGGGGGCACTTCTAACCAACCGCCGGTAAAGATCAGGCGACGGCAATACGCTGGTCGCCATGGCAGCTGCTATGCGTGAACCGAACGTCGTCGTTTTGGGTGGCGGTTCCTGGGGCACCACTGTCGCGTCCATCTGCGCGCGGCGCGGACCGACGCTGCAATGGGTGCGCTCGGAGGAGACCGCCAAGGACATCAACGAGAACCACCGCAACACCAGCTATCTCGGCAAGGACCACGTCCTGTCCGAAAGCCTGCGCGCTACCACCGACTTCAGCGAAGCCGCAAGATCAGCCGACGTCGTCGTGATGGGGGTACCGTCGCACGGGTTCCGCGGCGTGCTGACTGAGCTGGCGAGCGAGCTGCGGCCATGGGTGCCGGTGGTCTCTTTGGTCAAGGGTCTCGAGCAGGGGACCAACATGCGGATGTCGCAGATCGTCGACGAAGTGCTGCCCGGCCATCCCGCCGGCATCCTGGCCGGTCCCAACATCGCCCGTGAGGTGGCCGAGGGCTACGCGGCGGCCGCGGTGCTGGCCATGCCCGACCAGCACCTGGCAGCCCGGCTCGCACAGCTGTTCCGCACCAGGCGTTTTCGGGTGTACACGATCGATGACGTGCTCGGCGTGGAGATGGCCGGCGCGTTGAAGAACGTCTACGCGATCTCCGTCGGCATGGGCTACTCGCTGGGTATCGGCGAGAACACCCGTGCCATGGTGATCGCCCGCTCGGTGCGCGAAATGTCCAAACTGGGCGAGGCGATGGGCGGGCAGCGCGACACCTTCGCGGGCCTGGCCGGCATGGGCGATCTGATCGTCACCTGCACCAGCCAGCGCAGCCGCAACCGGCACGTCGGCGAGCAACTCGGTGCGGGCAAACCGATCGACGAGATCATCTCGTCGATGAACCAGGTCGCCGAGGGCGTCAAGGCCGCCAGCGTGATCATGGAGTTCGCCGACAAGTACGGGTTGAACATGCCGATCGCGCGGGAAGTCGACGCCGTCATCAACCACGGCGCGAACGTGGAAGACGCCTACCGCGGCCTGATGGTGGAGACGCCCGGACACGAGGTACACGGCTCAGGCTTCTGAGCACACCGGCCACAGCTGTAACGACAGCTGGGGGGTGCATCTGTCTTGCAAACGATGGCGTATGCGATATCAGAGGTCGAAAAGACCAGTTGGCCGCCGGTCGGCGAGCTTCTGCACCGCCCACTGATTCAACGACACGTTCTGTTCGGCGGCCTCGACCGCAAGGCGCGCATGCAGCGCCGGCGACGTCCGGACGACGAACTTGCCGCTGAATTTTCGTTCGGTGATCGGGGCAGGCGGCTCGTGGTCATCGGCGTGGCACTCGGCGATGTACTCGTCTGAGGCTAGCTGGGCCCGGCTCGACCTCGGCGATCGCTTGCTGCAATGTCGGCGCCCACCGTGACAGCCAAGACAATTCGATGCAGCGGCCAACGTATTCGCCGTGCTCAGCAGACCACTCCGCGCGGTACGTGTGGTGATTCATAGGCGCGTGATATCACATGCGCCGCGAAACGCAGAGTCACCTCATGCCCGGCTTGTGGAGACTCCTGAGGCTGGTGAGACTAGCTCCCGGCCATTTCCTCGAGCCGGCGGATCCGGTCGGCAATTGGCGGGTGCGTGGAGAACAGCGAACCGATCCGCTCGCCGTTGCGGAACGGGTTGGCGATCATCAGGTGCGCCTGGGCGGCCAGCTTGGGTTCAGGGGGCAGCGGTGCGGCCTGCACACCACCCGAGATCTTGCGCAATGCCGAGGCCAACGCCAACGGGTCGCCGGTCAGCAGCGCACCCGACTCGTCGGCTTGGTACTCCCGCGAACGCGACACCGCCATCCGCACCACCGTCGCCGCGATCGGGCCCAGCATCGAAACCAGCAGCAGTGCAAAAGGATTGGCGCCATCGCGGTTGTTGCCGCCGAACATGCCGGCGAACATCGCCATGTTGGCCAGTGCGGTGATCACCGACGCCAGCGCGCCGGCCACACAGGAGATCAGGATGTCGCGGTTGTAGACGTGCGAAAGCTCGTGACCGAGCACCGCACGCAGCTCACGCTCGTTGAGGATGTTCAGAATCCCAGTGGTGCAGCACACCGCGGCGTTGCGCGGGTTGCGTCCAGTGGCGAAGGCGTTGGGCGCGGCGGTGTCGCTGATGTAGAGCCGCGGCATCGGCTGGTGGCCGGTGGTGGCCAGCTCACGCACGATCCGGTAGATCACCGGTTCTTGCACCTCAGATACCGGCTGGGCATGCATCGCCCGCAGCGCCAGCTTGTCGCTGTTGAAGTACGTGTAGATGTTCATGCCGACGGCGAACAGCACAGCGATAAGCAACGCCGTCCTGCCGAACAGCGCGCCAACGAACACGATCAGCGCCGACATACCTACCAGCAACGCGAACGTCTTCGCCATGTTGTGATGCGGATGCCAGGTCATCAGCTTCCTCCTACGCATACCTGGGACACGTTCATTAAACGCCGATGACGGGCCACCGGGTTCCCGAACCTAACCGTGTCGGCTGATGGTGAAATCGACCAGCGTGACCAGCGCCTGTCGACCAGGACCGTCGGGCAGCGCCGCCAACTCCTCGCGCGCCTGCGCCGCGTAACGGGCCACGGTGTCCTTGGCTTTGGCCATGCCCGCCGAGGTCCGCAGCAGCGACAGTGCCTCGGTCAGCGCAGCATCGTCCTCGATTGGCCCGACCAGCAATTCGCGCAGCCGGTCCGCCTCCGGCCCGCTGTCGCGCAAGGCGTAGAGCACCGGCAACGTGTGAACACCTTCGCGCAGGTCAGTTCCGGGCAGCTTGCCCGACTCATCGGGGTCAGCGTCGATGTCGATGATGTCGTCGGAGATCTGAAACGCCGTGCCGACGATGTCGCCCAGGCGACTGAGGCGCTGGACTTGGTCCTCGTCGGCACCGGAGAACATCGCGCCGAACTGACCCGCCGCGCCGATCAGACAGGCCGTCTTCTCATGCACCACCTTCAGGTAGTGCTGGATCGGATCGGCTCCGTTGGCCCCGTCTTCTATACCCCGGGTTTCGCGCATCTGACCCGTCACCAGCTGGGCGAACGTCTCCGCGATGATCCGTACCGCATCGGGGCCCAGCCGGGACACCAGCCGCGAGGCCGTCGCGAACAGGTAGTCGCCGGCCAGGATCGCGACGTTGTTGCCCCACCGCACGTTGGCGCTCGGTGCGCCGCGGCGCACCTGGGCCTCGTCCATCACGTCGTCGTGGTACAGGGTGGCCAGATGCACCAGTTCGATGACCGCGCCGGCGATCGTCACCTCAACGGCGTCCGGCCGCGGGCCCAGCTGCGCGGATAGCACCGTGAACAGCGGGCGGAATCGTTTGCCGCCGGCCTCGAACAGATGCAGCACCGCCTCCGTCATCAGGTCGTCGGAGTCACGCAGCTCGGTTTCCATGAGTTGCTCGATGCGAGCCACCCCGTCGCGCACATGAGTGGCGAAGGCAGCGTCGCCGAGGTCCACACCCGCCACCACTGTCGTCGGAGTCCTCACGCGACCAACATACTGGTGAGCATGCACAGCAGCGCCGACGTGGTGGTGGTGGGCGCCGGACCGGCCGGGTCGGCGGCGGCCGCCTGGGCCGCCCGGGCGGGCCGCGACGTGCTCGTCATCGACTCGGCGAACTTCCCCCGCGACAAGGCCTGCGGTGACGGTCTGACGCCTCGCGCGGTCGCCGAGCTGGAACGGTTGGGGCTGGGCGACTGGCTGGATGCCCGCATCCGGCATCGCGGGCTGCGGATGAGCGGATTCGGCGGCGAGGTGGAAGTGGCATGGCCCGGCCCGTCGTTCCCGTCGACCGGTAGCGCGGTGGCCCGCGTCGAGCTGGACGACCGGATCCGCAAAGTCGCCGAGGACGCCGGCGCACAGATGCGTCTCGGCGTGAAAGTCGATGGAGTCCATCATGATTCGTCGACTCGAGTGGTATCGGTGGCGCTGGCCGACGGGACGGAAACCGGCTGCCGCGAACTGATTGTCGCCGACGGCGCCCGCTCGACGCTGGGCCGCGCTCTGGGCCGGCGATGGCACCAGGAGACGGTGTATGGCATCGCCGCCCGCGGATACCTGACCACGCCGCGCAGCGAGGAGCCGTGGCTGACCTCACATCTGGAACTGCGCTCCCCCGACGGCGCGGTGCTGCCCGGCTACGGCTGGATCTTCCCGCTGGGCAATGGCGAGGTGAACATCGGTGTGGGCGCGTTGTCGACGGCCAAGCGGCCGGCCGAGCTCGCGCTGCGGCCGCTGATGTCGTATTACACCGACCTGCGCCGCGACGAGTGGGGATTCACCGGCCAGCCGCGCGCGGTGTCCTCAGCACTGCTGCCGATGGGTGGGGCGGTCTCGGGGGTGGCCGGGCGGAACTGGATGCTCATCGGCGACGCCGCGGCCTGCGTGAACCCGCTGAACGGCGAGGGCATCGACTACGGGCTGGAGACCGGGCGGTTGGCCGCGGAAATGCTCGGCTCAGGCGATCTCTCCAAGGCATGGCCGCACACACTGCAATCCCATTACGGGCGTGGGTTTTCGGTGGCGCGACGGCTGGCGTTGTTGCTGACGTTCCCGCGGTTCTTGCCCGCGACCGGTCCCATCGCGATGCGCTCGACGACGCTGATGGGCATCGCGGTGCGGGTGATGGGCAACCTGGTCACCAACGACGACGCCGACTGGGTCGCTCGGGTGTGGCGCGGCGGCGGGCGCGCCTCGCGGCTGATCGATCGTCGAAAGCCGTTCAGCTAACCGGCTTGTAGGCGGCATGCAGCGCGACGATGCCGCCGGTCAGGTTGCGCCACCGCACCGCCGACCATCCGGCGCGGGAAATCTGGTGCGCCAGCGCGGCCTGATCCGGCCAGGCCCGAATCGACTCGGCCAGGTAGACATACGCATCCGGGTTGCTCGACACGGCGCGCGCCACCCGCGGCAGCGCCTGCATCAAGTACTCCTTGTAGGCCGTGGCGAAGAGCCGGTTGGTGGGCGTGGAGAATTCGCACACCACCAACCGCCCGCCGGGTCGGGTGACCCGGGCCATCTCGCGCAGCGCCGCGTCACGGTCGGCGATATTGCGCAGCCCAAAACTGATCGTGACGGCGTCGAACACGTTGTCGCCGAACGGCAATCGGGTGGCGTCACCGGCAACTTTCGGCACGATGCGGGCCCGCCCGGCCGCCAGCATCCCGACCGAAAAGTCTGTCGCCACGCACCACGCCCCGGAGCTGGCCAGTTCGACCGTCGACACCGCGGTGCCCGCGGCCAGATCCAGCACCTTCTCGCCCGACCCGATGTCGAGCGCCAACCGGGTGGCACGACGCCAGTACCGGTCCTGGCCCAGCGACAGCACCGTGTTGGTCAGGTCGTAGCGCCGGGCGACGCCGTCGAACATCGACGCCACCTCACGAGGATCCTTGTCCAGCGTCGCGCGGCTCATGAGGCTGAACCTACCTGGAGTCGGGAATGACCGGCCGACATGTGCGTTGCACTCGGGCGTGACTGAAAAAGTTTGGTTCATTACAGGGACATCGCGCGGCTTCGGACGGGAATGGGCGATCGCCGCGTTGGAGCGGGGTGACAAGGTAGCGGCCACCGCGCGGAATACCGCGACGCTGGCCGACCTGGTCGACAAGTACGG
>JAFAID010000646.1 GCA_019236925.1 Mycobacterium sp.
GTGCTGCCGACCGTCGTCAGCGATCTGGACGCCGACGCCCCGCTGGCCATCGAAGAGCAGTTCGGCCCGGTGCTGCCAATCTTCGGCTACCGGGATCTAGACGAGGCGGTCACCGCGGCCAACACGACTGACTTCGGACTCACCGCGTCGATCTGGACCGGCGATGACGAGTTGGCCGACCGGGTCGCTGGCCAGCTGGTTGCGGGCACGGTCAGCATCAACTGTCACGGGATGGCCGCGCAGGACCCGCGGCTGCCGTTCGGCGGCGTCGGGCAATCCGGTCTCGGCCGCGAACTGGGGGCCGACGGCATCCGGGCGTTCACCCAGCCGCGAGCGTTCGTGCGACACCCGGCGCCTCAATAAGTTCCGATCTATACCCAACGCTCAGGTTTGGTGTCAGGCTAATCGGCATGACAGAAGCCGAAGGTTATGTCGATCAGGCGATGGCGGGTCTCGCGGAGCCGCAGCCGATGTACAAGGCGTTGCGCGAATCGACCCCGGTGTTGCGAAGTCCGCAGGCGGTGGTTCTCAGCCGCCTCGCCGACATCGAGATGGCACTCAAGCACACCGAGCTGTTCTCGTCGAACATGGATGCCGTCGATCTCGGCAATATCCGGCCGCTGATTCCACTGCAGATCGACCCGCCCGAGCATGCGAAGTACCGCCGCATCCTCGATCCGCTGTTCACCCCGCGAGAAATGGCCCGACGTGAACCGCGCGTCACCGAGCTGGTGAACGAGATGATCGACCGTTTCGCCGATCGGGGCGAATGCGACTTCCACGAGGAGTTCGCCGTGCCGCTGCCGTGCACGGTGTTTCTGCAGCTGCTCGGCCTGCCGCTGGAAGACCTGGACCAATTCCTGGAGTGGAAGGACGGCGTGATCCGGCCGGAAGGCGCCTCCGGATATGACCGCCGCCACGAGGCCACCGCACCCGCGGCGAATCAGATCTACGACTACTTTGAGCGCGCCATCGATGACCACATCGCCAGCCCACGCGACGATGTGCTGTCCTCGCTGATCGCGGCCAGGGTCGAGGGAGAACCGCTGGCGCACGAAGAGATCCTCGACATCTGCTTCCTCTTCCTCATCGCGGGGCTCGACACGGTGACCGACTCGCTCGACTGTTTCTTCGTCTATCTGGCCCGACACCCCGACCATCGTCACCAGCTCATTGAGCAGCCTGACGTCCTGCCCAGCGCTATCGAGGAGCTGTTGCGCTGGGAGACGCCGGTGCCCGGCGTCGTCCGGGTCGCCACGGAAGACGTCGAGATGGGCGGCTGCCCGATCAGCAAAGGGGAGCGGGTCAGCCCGTTACTGGGCGCGGCGAACACCGACCCCGCCGAGTTCCCCGACCCCGAGCTCGTCGACTTCCGCCGCAACCCGAACCGGCATCGCGCCTTTGGCGGGGGTCCGCACCGCTGCCTCGGTTCACACCTGGCCCGAATGGAGCTGCGGGTGGCGCTGCGCGAATTCCACCGGCGCATACCCGATTACGAGATCAAGCCCGGCACCGAGCTGACCTACACCGCCGCGCTGAGGTCGGTGGAGTCGCTGCCGCTGACCTTTCCGGTGTCCACCTCGTGACTCGCGTCTGTGTCGACGCAGATCGCTGCGAGGGACACGGGCGCTGCTACACGTTGGCGCCGGACGTCTTCGATGCCGACGACGTTGGGCACGCCGTCGTGCTGGTCGAGAACGTCTCCGGTGACCTGGAGGCGCAGGCCGCGGACGCCGAGCGGAATTGCCCCGAGAGCGCGATCACGCTGTCGCGCTGATAGTCGCTCAAGTAGCAGCGCGGCGCAGACAGGTGAATACTCTGGGTAGCTCGTTTCACCAAATGGACGAGCGTTTGAACGCCTGGCGCCTGAATAACGTTATTTGGGTGATCTGGAAATTCTCCGGACAGTCGGTCGCGTCACGAAGGGGCTAAATCGTGCCTGAGTTCCGCCCTAATTCGGCAGACGGCGATGTGGCTCCATCGCTGAAAGCCCACAAGTTCGCGGGCGCAGACCAGTTCGAGGCGTTCTACGACAAAGTGTCGGAGCGACTGCTCCCCGCGCAGTTGTCGACCGAAAACGTTGCGACGTTCCGGGCCAGGCTGCGCTCGGCAGACCTCGGTCTAGTCCGGTTCAACGAGCTGTGGGCCAGCGACCCATTCGTTGCCCGCCGTACCAGTAAGCAAATCGCTGGGACCGACACCGCGTACCTCAAGGTGAGTGTGCAGCTATCCGGGTTTTCTATGGTGTCCCAGGGCGGTGAGAACATCACCTTGCGGCCCGGAGACTTCATCCTGTCCGACACCGCGCGTCCGTATCAAATCAGCGGCGCTGCTTCGTCCCGCCTACAGACGCTGATGTTCGCGCGCGACTCGCTACGACTATCCTCGGCACAATTACAGTGGCTGACAACTCGGCGGATAAGCGGCCGGGACGGCCTGGGTGCGCTGGTGGCACAATATGTGGCTGGTCTTGCCCGACAGCTTGACAGCGTGGGTTCTGGGTCCTGGCATTTAGCCGACGCGACTCTGGATCTGCTCGCGGCCGCGTTCGCCGAGCAGTTGACACACACGGGCAAGACCGGGCTCAGCAACGGCGAAGCAGGTTTATTGCTTCGTGTTCGGACGCATATCGAGCATCGACTCGATGATCCCCACCTCGATGTGGCAAGTATCGCTGCCGCGCACCATGTTTCGGTTGGCACGCTGCAAAAGCTGTTCGCGGACCACGAACAGACAGTGACTGGCTGGATCCGTAGCCGCCGAATCGAGCACTGCCGCAGGGACCTGGCGAACCCCGCCCTCGCCGATCGGACTGTGAGCTCGATCGCAACTCGCTGGGGCTTGTTCGATCCGGCGCACTTCTCGCGACTTTTCAAGTCCACCTACGGCTTATCTCCCAGGGAGTATCGGATCAAGGCACTCGCCGAGGTGCACGCGAAGGCGAGTTGACCAGCGCGAATATAACCGTCGCGGCAGCCGTTAGCACGGGCGTGGACGTTGGTGGCGGAGCAACATCTTGCAGCGCGTGATGTGTCAGTAGCGACGCAACGTCTCAGAGGGCCAAGCGATTGCGCGCGGGTCCAACTTCTGTGCGCATACGGTCAAGACGTCGCAGCGGTTCACCTCGACAATAAAGCTGGTTGGGCGCGACAGCGCCTGTAGAGGAGCGCCGGCAATGATTGATTACGAGAGCGATGCGGAGTTGACGGCCCGATTCGAGCGCGACGCGATTCCGCTGGCCGACCAACTCTACGGCGGTGCACGGCGGATGACCCGTAGTCGCGCCGACGCCGAGGATCTGGTGCAGGACACAATGATGAAGGCCTACAGCGGATTTCGTTCCTTTCAGGAGGGTACGCATCTCAAGGCGTGGCTGTTTCGCATCATGCACAACACCTGGATCAGCGACTACCACAAATCCCGACGCCGTCCGGTGGAGCACCTCACCGGTGAAATCACCTCCTTGGAGTACGCCGTCGACCGACGGACCTTCCCGCGGTGCCGTTCGGCGGAGGTGGAAGCGCTAGAGGCGTTGCCAGACAGTGAAATAGCCGAAGCACTCGACGCGTTGCCGGCCAACATACGGATGGTCGTCTACTACGCCGATGTCTGGGGTTACCGTTATAAGAACATCGCCGAGATCATGGACATACCTGTCGGGACGGTGATGTCGCGGCTGCATAGGGCACGCCGTCGACTTCGCGTGCTGCTGGCCGATGCGGCGTGCGCGTGACGCGCCTGGGCAGGTTTCGCCCCGCTGTCGGACGGACACGCCTTGCGACGGCAGATGCAGTCGGTGACACGGAAAGCTTTGTGGCGGCGGTGCTTCGGGCATCGTTGTGGACACTAGCCTTTCTTGCCGTTCTGGTTCTGGTTCTGGCGCTGTCGTTGGTGTGACTTCCGTCTTGGTCTTGACCGTTGATCTTTATGCAGAAATATCGCCGGGCATGACCCTGCAGGTGAGGGTAACGAAAAGGAGAGTGAACCGATGACCTCTGATTTCGGGGAGCGGGTCCGCGCCAATCAGCAGCGTCTAACCACCCAGTTGAAGCCGCACTACGACTTCGTGATCTGCGGGTCGGGCTCGTCGGGTTCCGTGGTGGCTCGCCGACTGGCCGAGAACCCAGACGTCGACGTCCTTTTGGTGGAGGCCGGCGGTGACGACGACATACCCGATGTCACCGACGCCGGTCAGTGGCCCGCCAATATCGGTAGCGACCGTGACTGGGCATTCCGTGCTGTGCCGAACCCCCGACTCAACGGCCGCTCCGTCACATTTTCGATGGGAAAGGTCCTGGGCGGCGGATCGGCGATCAATGTGATGCTCTGGGCGCGCGGGCACCAAAGCGACTGGGATTTCTTCGCCGCCGAAGCCGACGAACCGACATGGGGCTACAAGTCGGTGCTCGACATCTACCGCCGCGTCGAAGACTGGCACGGCTCACCAGACCCCATTTATCGAGGCAGCGGCGGACCAATCTTCGTCGCACCCGCGCCGGACCCCAATCCTTTGGCCCTTGCCACCATCGACGGCGCCAAGTCCATCGGCATACCGACATTCGACAGCCCCAACGGCGAGATGATGGAGGGGCGGGGCGGTGCGGCCCTGGCCGACATTCGATCCCGCGACGGCATCCGCCAGTCGGTCTTCCGTTCCTACACATATCCCTACATGGACCGACCCAACCTGACAGTTCTCACCCATGCGCACGTCACCCGCGTCACTTTCGACCGTAATCGCGCAACCGGTGTCGAGATCTTCCACCGCGGCACCACCCGGGTAGTTGGTGCCGAGCGTGAAGTGGTGCTCTCCCTTGGCGCGATGCACACCCCGAAGGTGTTGATGCACTCCGGTATTGGCGACCAGGCTCAGCTACGCCGCTTCGGTATCGAGGTGCGACAGCACCTTGCAGGGGTCGGCCGCAACTTCCAAGACCACGTCGCCTTCCACTGCGGGTGGGAGTATCAAGTCCCGCTGCCACCGCGCAACAACATGTCAGAGGCCACCGTGTACTGGACGACGATGCCCACATCGGACAGCCCCGACGTGTTTATCTGCCAAGGCGAAATTCCCTATGCCACAGAGGAAACCATGAACCGATTTGGACTGCCGACTTCGGGATGGAGTTTGGCGGGCGGGCTTGCCCAGCCGAAGAGCCGCGGTCGTTTGCAGTTGACCGGACCCGATCCGCATGACCCGATTCACCTCGACGCCAACACACTGGCCGACGCCGATGACCTCAAGGCCGCCATCGCTTGCATCCAGCTGTGTCGTGAAATCGGCAACTCGACTCCGCTTCGTCCATTTGTCAGCCGCGAAGTCATGCCCGGTAACCTGACATGCCGCGAGCTGGACGCGTTCATTCGCGATGCCGCCACCACCTACTGGCACGCCTGCGGGACTGCGAAGATGGGCCGCGATCCGATGTCCGTCGTCGATGGCACCCTCAAGGTTTACGGAGTAGAAAACCTCCGCGTCGCCGATGCCTCCATCATGCCGCGAATCACCACCGGCAACACCATGGCTCCCTGCGTGATCATCGGCGAACGTGCGGCAGAGGTACTAAGGCGCGACCACGAACTCTAACGGCGCCGTCTGATGGCGGGTTGGTCCGGACGCACACCGCACGACTGGGCGCCGAATCTTTGCATTGATTGCATAAATAGCATTGACAGCCGCCGAAAACCGACGATAGTCGTCAGGTATGGCGCTGCTGCCGGACCCTGCTCCCCGCGAGCGGCAGCACGTGCTGATCTCCGTCGACGACCACGTCATCGAGCCACCCGACATGTTCGACGGTCGGCTTCCTGCCGCGCTGGCTGGCCGGGCGCCGCGGATCGTGGAGACCGACGACGGCCGGCAGGTCTGGCGCTATGAGGACCGCGATTACCCCAACATCGGGCTCAACGCAGTGGTGGGGCGGCCGCGCGACGAGTGGAGCATGGAGGCGGCCCGCTTCGACGAGATGCGCCGCGGCTGTTGGGACATCAAGGCCCGGGTGGCTGACATGGACCTGGCCGGGATCTGGGCGTCGCTGAACTTCCCGTCGCTGATCGCGGGATTCTCCGGGACGGTGTTCTGGAAGAGCGACGACCCGGAGCTGGGGCTGGCGGTGCTGCGGGCCTGGAACGACTGGCATCTGGAGGTGTGGTCCGGCAGCTTCCCGGAGCGGATCATTCCGCTGCAGCTGCCGTGGCTGGCCGACCCGCAGCTGGCAACCGAGGAGCTGCGCCGCAACGCCGCACGGGGTTTCAAGGCGGTGAGCTTCCCGGAGCTGCCTGCCCAGTGTGGGATTCCCAGCCTGCACACCGGAGTGTGGGATCCGTTTTTCGCCGCCTGCGAGGAAACGGACACCGTCGTATGTCTGCACACCGGATCCGCCCAGTGGGCGCCGATTCCCGCGCCGGACACCCCGTTCGAAACCATCACCACGTTGTTTCCGGTCAACGGCCTGGTCGCCTGCGCCGACATGCTGTGGTCGGGCATCCCGCTCCGGTTCCCGCGACTGAACATCGCCCTGGCCGAGGGTGGCCTCGGCTGGGCGGCGATGCTGGCCGACCGAGCGGATTACGTTCTGGCGCATTCTGCTTCGGGCCGAGAGGGCGGAGCCTGGACGGGTGATCTGCTGCCCAGCGAGGTGCTGCGGCGCAATTTCTGGTTCTGCTCGATCGACGACCCGTCGGCGTTCGGCGCGCTGGACGCGATTGGTGCCCAGCGCATTCTCGTCGAAAGCGACTACCCGCACGCGGACTCGACCTGGCCGGACACCCAGCAGGTCGTCGCGCGCAACGTCGCGGGCCTGTCCGCGCAGGACGCCGCGCGGATCACCCATCGCAACGCCGCGCAGCTCTTCCGCCACCCGCTGCCGGACGACGGCTGGCTGACCAACGTCTAGGAGGAGCCGTGCTCGATCTGCTGATCCGGGACGCCGAAATCGTCGATGGCACAGGCGCGCCGGCGCGCCACGGCGACGTCGGTATTAACGATGGGCGCATCACAGCTATTGGTCACGTCGATGACCCGGCTACCAAAATCGTTGATGCGCAGGGCCTTACATTGGCCCCCGGTTTTGTCGACCTGCACACCCACTACGACGCGCAGCTGTTTTGGGACCCCGCCGCGAGCCCGTCGGTGCAGCACGGTGTTACCACGGTCTTCGGCGGGAATTGCGGATTCACGCTGGCCCCGGTGACAGGCGACCAACAGGACTACCTCACCCGAATGCTCGCGCGCGTCGAGGGCATGCCGCTCGACGCGTTGCGCGCCGGGCTGGACTGGCAGTGGGCGTCGTTCGGCGACTGGCTGAATCGATTCGATGGCCGCATCGCCGTCAATGCCGGCTTCCTGGTGGGGCATTCGGCGCTTCGGCTCGCCGCGATGGGGGAGGACGCAGTCGGCGGTGACGCCACTCCCGCGCAGATCGACCGGATGGTTGCGCTGCTTCATGAGGCCCTGACCGACGGCGCGCTCGGCTTTTCCACGTCGCAGTCGCAGACCCACAACGACGGCTCGGGCCAGCCGGTGCCGTCACGCAGCGCATCGCGCGACGAGCTGGTGGCGCTGGCCGCGGGCGTCCGCAGCCACCCGGGAACCACACTCGAGGCGATCATTCCCGGTTGCCTACAAGGCTTTACCGACGACGAGACCGCCCTGCTGACCGATATGTCACTGGCCGCCGATCGCCCGCTCAACTGGAACCTGCTCGGCGTCTCAGCGGCGAACCCGGCCGGGCACCAGCGGCAGCTGCACACCTCCGAGGTCGCCGCCGAACGCGGCGGCCGGGTGGTCGCGCTTACCCTGCCGCACGCCATGAAGATTCGGCTGTCGTTCCTCACCGGTTTCGTGCTCGACGGACTGCCCGGCTGGCGCGACATCATGCACCTTCCGGTGCCGGAGCGGTTGGCCGCGCTCGCCGATCCGGAAGTTCGGCGCCGGCTCAACGACGGCGCCCAATCGGATGAGGCCGGGATGCTACGCGGCCTGGCGAACTGGCAGCGGTTGATCATCGTCGAGACCTTCGCACAGGAGAACGCCGACGCGACCGGCCGCACTGTCGGGGAGGCAGCCGCCGCACGCGGCGGTGAGCCGTTCGACACCCTGCTCGACATCGTGATCGCCGACGAGCTGCGCACCGGACTCACGCCGGCGCCATTCGGCAATGACGCCGCCGACTGGCGGGCGCGCGCCGAGGTGTGGCAATCACCGCATGCCGTCATCGGCGGCTCGGATGCCGGCGCGCATCTGGACATGATGTGCGGCGCGATCTACACCACGTCGCTGCTCGGCCACGGTGTCCGCGAACACCAGGTGGTGACGCTCGAGGAAGCGGTCCGGCTGCTCACCGATGTGCCGGCCCGGCTCTACGGGCTGACCGAACGGGGTCGGATCACGCCGGGTTGGCACGCCGACTTGGTGCTGTTCGATCCCGTGACCATCGACCACGGGCCAGAGCGCACCCGCTACGACCTGCCCGCAGGTGCACCACGGTTGGTCGCCGGCGCCCACGGCATCACCTCGGTGCTGGTCGGTGGCGTCGAGGTATGTCGCGATGGCGTGGCGACCGGCGCCCTGCCCGGCACCGTGTTGCGGTCCGGTCGCGACACTCACACGGTGAAAGCCTCGTGAGCCGCGCCGCCAACGAATTCGACCCCGCTGCCCTGCAGGGTGGCTTGCTCATGCAGGTCGAGAACGTGCATGAGCGGCTGCGTGAGGCACGAGCACAGAACCGGGTGATGGTCGGTAGCCCGTTCGCCGAAACCTCCAGCAGGATACTGGAATCCGGAGTGACGGTGCTCGGATACGACGAGTGCCAGACAGTGCTCACCCACCCCGACACCTACTCCTCGTCGATCTACGACTCGATCATGGGCCCGGTCATGGGCCGCACCTTGCTCGAACTCGGGGGAGCCGACCACCGGGCCAGCCGGGCCCTGGTGTCCCCGTCGTTTCGCGCCGCGTTGCTGGACCGCTGGCGCGACGAGTTGGTGGAAGTGGTGGTCGATGAACTCATCGACAGCTTCGCGCCGCGCGGGCGGGCCGAACTGGCCCGCGATTTCACCTTCGCGTTCCCGGTACAGGTCATCGCGCGGATCATGGGCTTACCGCGGCAGGACTACCCGCGGTTTCAGCGGCTCTCGATCGAGTTGCTCAACGTTGTCTATAACTGGGACTGCGGAATCGCCGCGTCCGCGACATTGAAGGCGTACTTCAACGAGATCCTGGCCGAGCGGCGGTGTAACCCGCAGGACGACCTGATCACCATGCTGTCGCAGTCCGAGATCGACGGGACGCGGCTCACCGACGACGAGATCTTCGCGTTCCTGTTGCTGATCCTGCCCGCCGGAGTGGAGACGACCTACCGCGCATCGGGCAACCTGCTGGTCGCCCTGCTCACCGATCCGGAGCAGCTGGATGCGGTGCGGGCCGACCCCGGTCTGGTCCGCGGCGCATTCGAGGAGGCGTTGCGCTGGGAGCCGCCGATCACGACGGTTATGCGGGTGGCGGCCCGTGACTGCGAGCTCAGCGGGGTCGCGATTCCGGCGGGGGCGAACGTCAGCGTCAGCGTCGCTGCCGCCAACCGGGACCCGAAGCGATACCCGGACCCGGATCGCTTCGATCCTTCTCGCAAGAATATCGCGCACCTGACGTTTGGCGGCGGCCCGCACCTCTGCCTGGGCATGCATCTGGCGCGGATGGAGGCGACGGTCGCGATCAGCGCGCTACTGGACCGGCTGCCGGATCTGCGGTTGGACCCGAGCGCGCCGGCGCCGCATATCAGCGGCATGGCGTTCCGGTCTCCGGCGGCGCTGCCCGTCGAATTCACCCGCTGCTGAACGAGTCTCGCCTCAGGTGAACCACGGCGCGACGGCGCGCGAGATTTCGATGTAAAGCGGGATCCCGATCGTCACGTTGTACGAAAACGTCAGGCCCAGCGATGCGGCCAGCGGCAAGGTCGGGCTCGCTTCGGGGATCGCCAGGCGCTGGACCGCGGGCACAGCGATGTATGACGAAGCGCCGCACAGTACGGCGAACAGGATATATGTCCCCGGGCTGAACGAGGTGTGGGTGAGGTGAGCGTACGAGTGAGCGGCGATGATCCCGATAGTCGCGAACAGGTTTGGCGCTAATAGAGCGAAGGCGATGAAACCAGGGCCGGCGGTCTTCAGGTCCTTCAGTCGGCGAGAGGCAGTCATGCCCATCTCGAGCAAGAACAGGCAGAGCACGCCCTTGAAGGCGGCCACAAAGACGGTGTCGCCGTCGTGCACGACCTGCGCTCCTTGTAACCGACTGACGAGCCCGATGACGATGCCGCCGAATAGCAGATACAGCCCCGGGTTGAGCAAGACCTCGCGCAGCAGCTTGCCCGTGCGGACGTCCGGTTTCGCGCTTGTCGGATGTGCGCCACTGGGCTCCGAATGCTCGAGTTTTTCCAGCGCGAGTTCCTCTTCGAGCTCTCGCCCGTATTCGGCATCGAGGGTCTCACCTGGCTGCGGCTGAGCGGCCGCACCCGGCCCCGGGGGTATGGCCAGGCTGTAGTCCGGCACGCGCTTGGCCGCCAGATCGTAGCCGGGTTCACCCGGCATGTTCCCTGCTGCGTCCATTGCCTTATGCCGCAGCCGCGCCGCCAGATACAGCGCCACGAGGCAGCCGGGCATCTCCATTACGGCCAACATCACCGGCATGAAACCGTCGAAGGCCATCCCCACGGTCGCAAGGACGCCCACACAGGTTGCGAACGTCCCTGCCGAGTCCGATCCGTAATAGCCGGCCACCGTCGCCCTGTCGATCTGCCGCATCTTCGTCATGCGGCCCAGCAACCAGTAGGCGAGAAGACCAATGAAGAAGTCGAGGATGAAGCCCAGGACAATGAATCCAAGGATGTTGCCGAGGCTCGAAACATGGATTGAGGCAAGCTCTTCGCCGCCGTGCCAGCCAATGGCCAGCAACAGGTACAGCGTCACGCCCTGGTAGATCGCATAGGGAAACTCGAACTTCACCTTCAGAATCGGAATAAAGAAGCCGAGGTAGAAGAACAACAACAGCGGCTTGAATAGGTTGTGCCGGAAGTTCTCCCAGAACTCCAGGAGCATCGCGAATCTCCCTTGGTGGGCGCGGATTACTCAAAATCCGTGCGGGGGTCTTGAATTCGTTCAGAGCCTAACCATGGGCCGACGCCAGATATATGCCAGATCGCGCCTTGGACGCTGGGAAAGTACTGGGAAAGTGCAGGGGAAGTGCTGGAAAGTTAACGATATCTTGCTTCTTGGTTGCCAACAAGTGGCCGTCGCACTACGGGCTCCTTAACGCGGTGGGTAACCGACGCCCACGCCGCTGGCGAATAGTGCGTCGTGACTTCTTCGAACCCGTCGATCCGGTGAACGCTGAGCACGCCAGTTTCTTGATTGATGGTGAGCTTGTCGCCCTCGGCCGCGTGCACCTCTTCTCCGTCAAGGAGCCGGATAACAAACACGATGCTGTCCTAACGTCAGAGTGCGGCCTGGCACGGTGGTACGGACGCCCGCTGCATAGCCGGATCAATTGTGAGGCTGGGACATGGTTGAATTCAGGCCTTGCTGAGCCAGTCTCGAGTTGTCCGAATGCTCCGCTGTCGCGGATCGATCAGCTCCTCCTTGTCGTTGCCGACCAGCGACGGCCGCACCACTGGCTCTTTGACGCGATGCGTCACCGACGCCCACGCCGACGGTGAATAGTGCGTGGTGACTTCCTCGAACCCGTCAATCCGGTGAACGCTGAGCACGCCAGTCTGTTGATTGACGCTGAGCTTGTCGCCCTCGGCCGCATGGACCTCTTCTCCGTCAAGGAGCCGGATAACAAACACGATGCTGTCCTAACGTCAGAGTGCGGCCTGGCACGGTGGTACGGACGGCCCGCTGGAGGGCCAGATTAATTGTGGGGCTGGGACGTGAACGGTTTGAAAACGTGCAATGACAACCAATCACAGGCTTTTGCTGGCGCCATCAGACCTCGCGCGCCGGGGTCGCGGTCAGCGGCCTTGGTCACCGCCTAGCCCATGCTCAGGCGGTATGAAGGGCGGCAGGCCGCGGTTAAAGTCAGGCTTACGAAAAGTGCTGGTGACCGGCCCTACGGGCCGCCAAGTAGGCCATTCGGCGACGGAGAGACCCGCTGCGCTGCGCCGTCAGTCGATGGGAATCCCCAGCGTTGCGATGAGCGCCTTGGTGCGTAAGCGAAGCGCGGTCGCGAGGATCGGGCCGCGCTGGTTGTAGAGCAACTTGTGGCGCCAGCGCCGGGGCTCGACCTGGGCGAGCAACACGGTGACGTGGCGGCCTTGCTCAATCTGTTCTCGCACGTACTGGATCGTGGGCGCGACGAGGCTACGGTGCGGGCTATCTAGCACCTTCAGGTCTATTCCCGGGTCCCACTCGTCCCACGCCTTGCGCAGCCGCGCAGTCGCCTCGGGATCGACATCGACGGTGATCGGCACGACTTCCGGGCCAACCCGCATGGCGACCTGCAACGCGCGCTGGGCCACCGAGCTCACCGCGACGATTGGGACAATGACCAAGGCCTTCGTGTCGACACCCTGCACCGGTTTAGCGGGTATCTTTCCCAGGGCCAGCTGTTCGCCGGCGCGCTGGTAGTAGCGTTCGATTCCATTGAAAAGCATCATCAGCCCAGGCACCAGGATCACCAGCAGCCAGGCGCCTTCGGTGAATTTGCTTGCAAACAAAACGACCCCGGCCACGGCGGTGAGCACCGCTCCGCCACCGTTCAGGACGGCTTTGCCCACCCACCCGCGGCCGCGTACCTTGCGCCAGTGCTGCACCAGTCCGGTTTGGCTGATCGTGAACCCGATGAACACCCCGATCGCGAATACCGGCAACAGCCGCTGGGTGTTGGCGTCGACGATGAGCAGCACCGCGGCGGCCAGGAACGCCAACGTCGAGACGCCGTATCGGAACACCGGCTTTTCAGCGCGCAGCGCGAACATGTGCGGCATACGGTGATCCCTGGCCAGCAACTGCAGCAGTACCGGTAGGCCGCCAAAGCTGGTATTGGCCGCGAACGCCAGCACCAGGGTCACGCTCAGATTGATGACGTAGAACACCCACCCAGTGCCAAATACGCCCGCCGATAACTGTGCCAGTATCGTGACGTTGCCGCGGGGCACCACTTGGTGTGACCGGATTTGTAACGCCAGCCCCAAAAGCATGGCTCCCAACAAGATTCCCAACATGACTTCACAGTTCTGGGCACGCTTGACCGCCGGCGACCGGAATGCGGGCACCGCGTTGGCGATCGCCTCTACCCCGGTCAGTGAGGAGCATCCGGCCGAAAAGGCCTTGAGAATGACCACCACTCCGAGCGCTTCGGTCGCGTGGATCGGGCCGAGATCATCGCCGATCACGGCCATCGGATGCGATTCGAAGAAGCCGGCGATGATGATTGCGAACATCCCGGCGATGAACACCAGCGTCGGGCCCATCAGCACCTTCGCCGACTCCGCGATGCCGATCAGGTTGATCACGAAGAGCACGAGGAGGCCCGACATCGTCACCAAAAGCAAGTGATGCGCCAACGGCGGAAACACGCTCCCCAAGCTGTCGGCTCCTGCCGCCAGGCTCACCGCCACGGTCAACACATAGTCGACGACCAGACTCGCGGCGGCCAGCAGGGCGGGCCACCGGCCCAAATCCTTCTTGGCGACTGCGTACGCCCCGCCGCCGTCGGGATGTACGGCGATCACTTGCCGGTAGGACACCACCAGCACCAGCAGCAACACCGCGATCGCGAGCGAGATCGGCACGGTCCAACTGATGGCAGCAGCGCCCGCGACGACCAAGCCCAGCACGATCGCTTCCGGGCCGTAGGCGACGCTCGATAAGGCGTCCAGCGACATTGCGGCAAGACCGCCGATGGCGGTCAGCCGGTGCGAGTCGCCCTTGTGATGTCGGCGGAGGCGACGATCGGGGATTCGATGGACCGGCGCCGCCCGGTTTAGTGTATCGACCACGGTCTGATCTAATACCCCTACCGCGCAGTCCGCAGCGTTTAACTGTACTCAGGCCGCCCTGATGACCATCAGGCGATCAGGCGCCAACGCGGCCGTGTACGTGGCGCTACGCCCAAGTGAAATCAGGCATAGCGAAACAACTCTCGCGCCAATCCGGCGCCTGGGCCATCGTTAGTCGATTAACGACTGCGTGCCGAGAACGATCGCGAGCGCGAGGCGTGCGGCGTCTTCCGTGTCGGGTTCGGCGGTGTAGATCATGATGCGCAGGTCGTCGGCGGCGACGATGAGCGTGTCGCAGTCCAACGTGATGTGCCCGACGTCGGGGTGGTCGATGACCTTACGGCGACCGAATTCTTGGTGCGGTTCGAAAGTACCTGATTCCCAAAGCTTTACGAACCGCGGGCTCTGTGCGGCAAGGTCCCGGGTCAGCTGCTTCAACCGTTGATCGGCGGGATAGCGAGCGGCGGTCATACGCAGGTCGGCGACCAACCCGGCGTGGAATTCGGCCTTTTCCTCGGGGGTATGGACGGCGCGACTGCCCGGACCGACAAGGTGTCGCCAGACGCTGTTGCGTTCGATTCCCCGCCAGCTCGTTGTCGGGCCCATCAGCGCGTCGTACGGCGCGTTGGCGACGATCAGTGTCCAGGTCGCGTCGAAGACGGCCACGGGCGTGTTCGCCAGGCGGTCGAGCAGGCGTTGCACGCTCGGCGTGATGCGCGACGATACGACGTCGAGACCGGGGGTCGCATGCCCGGCCAGTCGGAACAGGAGGTCGCGCTCGGTGTCGGAAACCCGCAAGGCGCGGGCGAGCGCCTCGACCACCTGCACCGACGGTGAGGTGGCCCGTCCCTGCTCGAGCCTGGTCAGGTAGTCCACGGAGATCCCGGCCAGCCCGGCCAGTTCCTCTCGACGCAGCCCGGCAGCACGCCGACGTCCGCCGACCGGGACACCGACCGACGTGGGCTTCACGCGGTCGCGCCAGCGACGCAGCGCGCGACCGAACTCCCACGAGTCCATCCCTCAACTAAACGCGATGCAGACCACCTCGGAAAGGCACTGTCCCCGCCTTTTCGTAGCCCTGGTGGTCCTACGAAAACTGGACGACTGCCTGACCGCCGGAGTCCGGCGAAGAATCATCGCAATACAACGAATGGAGAACCATGAACTCGATCGCATCCGGCTCGGTGCTGATCACGGGGCCAACCGGCGGACTGGGCAGGGCGGCCACGCTGGCGATCGCCAAGCGCCCCGCGCCGCAGCGGCCCGACCTGCTGCTGGTTGGCCGGCCAGGTCAGGCGCTGAGCGAGGTGGCCGAGGCCGCCCGCGCGGCAGGAGCGACCGTCCACGAGGTCGGCTGCGACCTTGCCCGGCTCGCTGACGTGCGTAACGCGGGACGGCGGGTCAAGGAACTGTTGGACGCCGGCGCGGCGCGCCCGCTGCGCGGACTGGTGGCCAACGCCGGCGTCTCGGTTGTCGACACTCACAACGCCTCGGCGGACGGATACGAACTCACCTTCGCGGTGAACTACCTCGCGCACGTGCAGCTCATTGGCGATCTCCTCGACTCCCTCATAGCGCCCGCCCGCATTGTGCTGCTGGGTTCAAACACATACCACCAGAACATCTTCCGTCGTATCTTGCGCGTCGCGCCTGCGGATTGGCGCGATCCGATGGAGGTTGCTCGGCCCACCGGCCCCGACGTGCCGGCGACATCCGAGCTCAGCGGAATCGCTTACTCCAACTCCAAACTCGCGCTCTTCTACTACGCGCACGAATTGCAACGCCGAGCGCCGACTGGAATTAACGTCTCGGTGTTCGAGCCGGGATTCATGCCTGGCACCGGCCTGGGCAGGGAGCACGGCCCCGCTCTGCAACGTATCGACCGTGCCATAGAGCGAATCCCCGGCGTTTCGTCGCCCACCCGCTCCGGCCCGGCGCTCGCGTCTGTCGTCCTCGACGACCGATGGGCGCACCTGCGAGACGGTGCGTTCGTCGTCAAAGACGAAGAGCGCGAGGTGAAGCCGTTCGCAAAGGATCCGGATCGTGAGGCACGGCTGTGGGACGCCACGGCCGAACTGCTCAACTTCGCCAAGTAGGGCAACCTACAGATAGGTTTCTTCGCAGTATTGCTTGTTTTGGAGTTGGTCGAGGCAGCGCTGGTACTCCTCGTTGAACAAACCCGTTGATTGCCAGAACACAATCATCGACAGGCTGATGACGACGGCGGCGATGCCGAGAACGATGGCCGCCGTTGCGACACTGCGGTTGTCGGCCTGGCCGCGGTTGACCCTTCCGCGCGCCGTCAACCCCATCAATGCGGCAACCGCACCCAGCACGACCCCGCCGCACACCGACACACTTGCCACCAGAGCAATAACCGCGATGATCAGCGATGCAGTGCCAAGGCCATTGCGCGGAGCGATCGGCTGCGGGAAATCCCAATAATGCTCACCCGAAGGCGTATCCGAGGGCTCTGTCATGACGCTTCCAGCTTATCGCTGCAGCTGCCGGGCGATCGCCTTCTTGTCGACCTTGCCGACCGGGGTCGTCGGCAATGCGGTCATCTCGGTCAGCACATCCGGCCGAGCATGCCTGGCACTCCACGCTGGTCGAGGTAGTCATTCAGCTCTGACAACGTCAGCGGGGCGTCCGCGAAAACAACCGCCGCACAGATTTTTTCGCCCAAATGCGGGTCCGGCAGCGCCACTGCTGCTGCTGACGAGGTCGCCGGGTGCGCACGCACGTGTTCTTCGAGGTTGCCGGCGGCGACCGTCTCGCCGCCGCAGTGAATGACGTCTTTCACCCGGCCGGTGACCTCCAGGTAGCCGTCGGCGCGCCGGCGGACCAGGTCACCGCTGCGGCAAAAGCCGTCCGGGTTCTCTTCCTGGACAATGGCCGGCTGGTCGAGGACGGTCCGGTCGACGAGTTGCTCAGCGCAGGCAGACGTTTCGATGAGTTCTGGCGGCAACAGCAGGACGCGGCCGAGTGGCGAATCCATGCCGGCTAGAGGTGGCGGTTCGGCCGCGGGGCCACGGGGTATGTTGAGACAACCAGTGATACGACACGCCCGTCCCTGCGTCGCTCCAGACGACGCCGTGACCAGCAGAATGACACAGATATTGAAGTCCGAATCGAAAGGACAGCCATGACCCTGAAATTGCTCGCCACCGGGGCGGCAGCCGTCGCCGCAATCGGCGCCGCGGGGGCCGGCGTGACGTCGGTTGCCTCCGGGACCACGTCCGCATTGGGGGTGCGGCTTGCCGCAGTGGGCGTGCCGTTCGCCCAGGACCCCCCGCCGCCACCTGCGCCGGGCGCGCCGCCACTGCCGAGCCCGGACCAGCTGTCGAACCTGTGCACCCAGGTCACTGATCCCGGCGTGTCGTACGAGACGAAGTTCGGCCTGGTGGAAAACGGCATCAGCGGCGACGAGGGCCACGTGGCCGACCACGACCTGAGAAAGGCCTACCGGGACGGGAACTTCCCGGAGCAGTTCAACGTCACGAATATCCAGCCGGTCGCTCCGAACGCGGTTCGCGCTGACGTCGCTATCACGGGTCCCAAGTTCGCCGGCCCGGTCACGAAGCAGCTCGGATTCATCGATCAGGGTGGCACCTGGGTCATGCAGCACGACTCCGCGATCGCGCTGGTGCAGGCGGCCACGGCCACCGGCTGATGCCGGCTAGCCGGTAACCGACCGCAAGTCGATCCGTGCGATGCGCTCGGGATCGGCCAGCACGTCGATCGCGGCGATCCGCCCACCGCGGACCACGAAGCCCATGACGGCGGTCGGGCCGCCGGCGACGAAGATCACCGCGCCGGCGGCGCCGTTGACGATGGCGGGGCGGGCCTCGCGTTCCGGGGTCGCGTAGCCGCGGGCCAGCCCGGCCACGGCGGAGGCACCGCGCACCGAGCGCAGTCCGGCCGGGCCGGGGCCGAAGTCGCCGCGCAACGACACGTCGGGGTCCAGTACCGCGACCAGCCGTTCGAAGTCACCGGCACGTCCGGCGGCGAAGAAGGCGTCGACGACGGCGTGCTGGGCCGCGAGGTCGGTGTCCGGGTTGGGCGCGGCATCCTGGATGCGGCGCCGGGCCCGGCTGGCCAGCTTTCGGGTGGCCTCTGGTGATCGCTCGACGATCGGCGCGATCTGGTCGAACGGCACGGCGAAAACATCGTGCAGCACGAATGCCAGCCGCTCCGGCGGCGGCAAGGTGTCCAACACGACGAATAACGCCAACCCCACCGCATCGGCCAGCATCGCCTGGTGTTCGGGATCGACTTCGCCGACCGGATCGACAATGGGGTCGGGCACTCGGGCCACGAGTTCTTCGCGGGGTCGTGCGCGGCGAGTGCGCAAGGCGTTCAGGCAGATCCGGGCCACCACGGTGGTCAGCCAGGCGTCCAGATTGGCTATCTGCCGAACATCGGCGTGGTTGCCGCCGGTCAGCCGCAGCCACGCCTCCTGCACCGCATCCTCTGCGTCGTCGACCGAACCCAACATGCGATAGGCCAAGGCGCCCAAATGCGGCCGGGCTGCCTGGAAACGTTCGGCCAGGTCCGTGTTGGGGGTCACCGCCGACCGGCGTCCGGCAGTGCGCACACCTTGCCTTCGCTGAAACCCGACGCTCCGATGCCCAGCGCAATGTTGAAGCGGGCCCGCATGTTGCCGAGGTTGATGATATGGGTGAGCCCCACGAGTTGAGCATTGTCGAAATGCGCGCGCAAGGCGTCGAACAGCTCGTCGGTTACCTCGACCGGTGTGCGGCTCATCGCCGTGGCGTACTCGAGGATCAGCTTGTCCAGCTCGGAGAAGCAGGTGGCGTTTTGGTAGTCGGACAGCGCCAGCAGTTCCTCGTCTGTAAGCCCCCAGCGGCGCGCGATTTGGGAACCGAGGTCGATGCAATACTCGCAGCGCACCGTCGTCGCCGACTTGAGCTCGGCCAGCGCGCGATGCCGCGGGCTGAGGATGTTCATTTTCGACTCCGCCATTTCCAACCGGCCATAAGCGTTGAGCAGCTTGGGGATATACGCATACATTCGCAGCGGCTCGAGCATCGTCGCGGTTTCCAGTCCGGTCATCTGCTTGAAGCGCCGCTTGGTGAAGAAGTAAGCGATCTTGGCGCCGAGTCCGGCGTCGCGGTCGGATATCCCAGTGATTCGTGGCATGGTGGTCCTCCTCAAAGGCCTTGCCGACAGCCGAGCGTGCGCTGTCTTACCTACCTCGACACCGGGCGGCGCAAAAACGTGACCGAGCTCGGTTCTCGCGCGCCGACCCGCCGCTAAGCCTGGGGGATGACGGCGTCCAAATCGAGTAGCCGTGCATGCAGCACGGTGCGATTACGCAGCGCCGCACGCACGGCGCGATGCAAGCCGTCTTCGAGGTAGACGATGCCCTTCCACTTCACAACGTGGGGGAAAAGGTCGCCGTAGAACGTGGAATCTTCAGACAGCAGGCGATCCAGCGCCAGCACCGTGGTGGTGGTGACCATTTCGTCGAGTCGGATCTGCCGCGGCGGAATTAGCGACCAGTCCCGGTAGGACAGGCCGTGCTCGGGGTACGGCTTGCCCTCACGCACGCCCTTGAAGATCATCGTCGGATTGTCTGCGGCGCGTCGCCGCGGCTCGACGTGGCCATGCAGGAAAGGCTAGCGCGGCGACGATGCGGGCCGGAACGGGCCGAGGGCTGCAGGTGGTGAAAACGATAGCGGCTGGTGATCACCGTAAAATGGACCAGGTTGGAAAGGTGGACCGGAATGGCTAGTGCCGACGAGCGTCGCTTTGAGGTGCTGCGCGCGATCGTCGCCGACTTCGTCGCCACCAAGGAACCGATCGGCTCGAAGTCGCTGGTGGAGCGCCACAACCTCGGCGTCTCGTCCGCCACCGTCCGCAACGATATGGCCGTGCTGGAGGCCGAGGGCTACATCACCCAGCCGCACACCAGCTCCGGACGAGTGCCGACGGAAAAGGGCTACCGCGAATTCGTCGACCGACTCGACGACGTCAAGCCGCTGTCGGTGGCTGAGCGGCGCGCCATCCAGAGCTTTCTGGAGTCCGGTGTCGACCTTGACGACGTGCTGCGACGCGCGGTGCGGCTGCTGGCCCAGCTGACCCGCCAGGTGGCTGTCGTGCAGTACCCAACGCTGTCCACGTCGACCGTGCGGCATCTCGAGGTCATCGCGCTGACCCCGGCCCGGTTGCTGATGGTCGTCATCACCGACTCCGGGCGGGTCGACCAGCGCGTTGTCGAACTCGGAGACGTCATCGACGACCATCAGTTGTCCCAGCTGCGGGAGATGCTGGGCCAAGCGCTGGAGGGCAAGAAGCTGTCGGCGGCGTCGGTCGCGGTCGCGGAGCTCGCCGCACAACTGGACCTCCGAGGGGGGCAATCGAAGAGCCTCAGCGATGCTGTCGGACGCTCGGCGACCGTGCTGCTCGAATCCCTGGTCGAGCACAGCGAGGAGCGCCTATTACTGGGCGGCACCGCCAACCTGACCCGCAACACCGCCGACTTCGGCGGTTCACTGCGGTCGATCCTGGAAGCGCTCGAAGAACAGGTCGTGGTGCTGCGGCTGCTGGCCGCCCAGCAGGAGGCCGGCAAAGTGACCGTGCGTATCGGGCACGAAACCGAGGCCGAGCAGATGATGGGCACATCGGTGGTGTCCACCACCTACGGCACCACCGGCACCGTCTACGGCGGCATGGGTGTGCTCGGGCCCACCCGAATGGACTATCCGGGAACTATCGCTAGTGTCGCTGCGGTTGCTTTGTATATCGGCGAAGTGCTGGGTGCCCGATGAGCGCGCACTCGTTGCAGAATCTATGGACGGCCGTGGTGACGCGGCCGGTAACGGCCTAAGAGCCTAAGAAAGGTCAGGCGTGGCACGCGACTATTACCGTCTGCTCGGCGTGAGCCGGAACGCGAGCGATGCGGACATCAAACGCGCCTATCGCAAGCTGGCGCGTGAGCTGCATCCCGACATCAACCCCGACGAGGTCGCCCAGGCGAAATTCAAGGAGATCAGCGTCGCCTACGAGGTGCTGTCGGACCCGGACAAGCGACGCATCGTCGACATGGGTGGCGACCCGTTGGCGAACGCGGCGTCGGCCGCGAACGGATTCGGTGGCTTCGGTGGTCTGGGCGATGTGTTCGAGGCGTTCTTCGGTGGCGGCACGACCTCGCGCGGACCGACCGGGCGGGTCCACCCAGGTTCGGACTCGTTGCTGCGGATGCGGCTGGACCTGACCGAATGCGCGACCGGCGTCAGCAAACAGGTCACTGTTGACACCGCGGTGTTGTGCGACCGGTGCCAGGGCCGCGGCACCAACGCCAATTCGGCGCCGGTGACCTGCGACACCTGCGGTGGGCGCGGTGAGGTGCAGACCGTGCAGCGCTCGCTGCTCGGTCAGGTGATGACTGCGCGACCGTGCCCGACCTGCCGCGGCGTCGGCGAAGTCATCCTCGACCCGTGCTACCAGTGCGGTGGCGACGGACGCGTGCGGGCTCGCCGCGACATCACCGTGAAGATCCCAGCCGGCGTCGGAAATGGCATGCGGGTCCGGCTTGCTGCTCAGGGCGAGGTCGGGCCCGGCGGAGGACCGGCGGGCGACCTCTACGTCGAGGTCCACGAGCAGCCCCACGACATCTTCGTGCGCGACGGCGACGATTTGCACTGCACGATCTCGGTGCCGATGGTCGACGCGGCCCTGGGCACCACGGTGACCCTGGACGCCATCCTCGACGGCCTGACCGAGATCACCATCCCCGCGGGGACCCAGCCCGGTTCGGTGACGACCCGGCGCGGCCACGGGATGCCGCATCTGCGTTCCGGGGCGCGCGGTGATCTGCATGTGCATGTCGAGGTGGTGGTGCCGGATCGACTCGACCATCGCGACACCGAACTGCTGCGCGAGCTCAAGAGCCGCCGCAACCGTGACGTGGCCGAAGTCCGGTCGACGCACGCCGCCGCCACCAGCGGATTGTTCAGCCGGCTTCGTGAGACCTTTACCGGGCGCTAATTGCGCGGCCTGTTCTACATTGACGCGCTGCCCGAGACCGGTGACCTGGCCGTCGTCGGGGGTGACGAAGGTTTCCACGCCGCGACCGTGCGGCGCATCCGACCCGGCGAGCAACTAATCCTGGGCGACGGCGCCGGGGGCCTGGCCCGCTGCGTGGTCGAGCATGCCGGCCGCGACGGCCTGCGGGCCAGGGTGCTGCACCGCCGGCAGGTACCGCCCGTGCAGCCGCCGGTGACCGTGGTACAGGCGCTCCCCAAGGCAGAGCGCTCCGAGTTAGCGATCGAGTTGGCCACCGAAGCCGGTGCTGACGCGTTGGTGGCTTGGCAGGCGGCGCGCTGTGTGGCCCGCTGGGACGGGGCCCGCGCCGATAAGGGCCTGCGGCGCTGGCGCGCGGTCGCTCGCGCTGCGGCACAGCAGTCCCGTCGGGCGCACATCCCGTCGGTCGACGGTGTGCTGTCCACCGCGGAGCTGACCCAGCGGATCGGCGACGTGGTGGCATCGGGAGGCACGGTGCTGGCACTGCATGAGTCGGCTGCCGGTCAGCTGACGGATCTCGGCCTGGCGCAAGCGAAGTCGGTGACGTTGGTGGTGGGCCCCGAGGGCGGCATCGCTCCCGACGAGCTCGCCGCGATCATCGACGCCGGCGCCTTGGCAGTCCGGCTGGGTCCGACCGTGCTGCGCACGTCGACCGCGGCCGCGGTCGCGTTGGGTGCGCTGGGCGCGCTGACACCGCGGTGGGAACCGCGCGACGACGACGCGGGCGCGTGAAAACCGCGCCGCACGCGCGTCGAGCAGGCTCGTTCATGTAGCGGCGAATTATTGGGTCGGATAACCACGCGGCGGTAGACTCAACACGCTAACCCGCTGAACAAACCGCAGAAAGCAGGCATCAGAAACCACGTGACGCCCCGCGAGACCAACGCTGCTGATTCGTCAACATCTCAAGTTCGCAGCAGCATCGATGTTCCGCCCGACCTCGTCGTGGGCCTGCTTGGTTCCGCTGACGAAAACCTGCGTGCACTCGAACGCATCCTGCCGGCAGATCTGCATGTCCGTGGCAACGCGGTGACCCTCTCCGGTGAACCCGCCGACGTCGCGCTCGCCGAACGGGTGATTGGCGAACTCGTCGCGATCGTCGCTGGTGGCCAGACGTTGACGCCCGAGGTGGTGCGCCACAGTGTGGCCATGCTGATCGGCACCGGCAACGAGTCGCCGGCCGAGGTGCTGACCCTGGACATCTTGTCGCGTCGTGGCAAGACGATTCGGCCCAAGACCCTCAACCAGAAGCGCTATGTCGACGCCATCGATGCCCACACCATCGTCTTCGGGATCGGCCCGGCAGGGACGGGCAAGACCTACCTGGCGATGGCCAAGGCGGTCAACGCGCTGCAGCGCAAACAGGTCACCCGCATCATTCTGACCCGGCCCGCGGTGGAAGCCGGTGAGCGACTTGGCTTTCTGCCCGGCACGCTGAGCGAGAAGATCGACCCCTACTTGCGTCCGCTTTACGACGCGCTGCACGACATGATGGATCCCGAACTGATCCCAAAGTTGATGGCGTCCGGGATAATTGAGGTCGCGCCGCTCGCGTACATGCGTGGTAGGGCACAGCCGGTTTTCACCAAGGTATTGACTCCCAATGGCTTTCGGCCGATTGGTGAACTCCAAGTCGGGGATCAGGTGATCGGCTCAGATGGATACCCCACCGAAGTGCTCGGTGTTTATCCGCAGGGTTTCAAGGAGATCTACCGAGTCCACACCCAGGACGGTTCTTCGACGCTCGCATCCGGTGACCACCTTTGGACGGTCTACACCCGTTCAGATCGGCGGCGCAACCGGCCGCCCCGGGTACTACAGACGAAGGAGATGATCGGCAATCTCCGTGCGGCGCACTATCACCGCTACGAGCTACCGCTCCTGACCGCGCCTGTGACCTTCCAGGCGCGGCCGGTGCCGATAGACCCGTATGCTCTCGGTCTGCTACTGGGCGACGGATGTCTCACCTGCTCGACAACCCCATCTTTCGCGACCAACGACCCCGAGTTGGCTGAATCCTTGGGACGACTAATTCCTGGGATTGCAGTGCGGCGGAACTCGCTCGTTGACTATGTGCTGAATCGGGTGACCCGTCTGGGTGAGGTCATCACGATCGAAAACCCGGTGACGGGTGTCTTACGTCGACTCGGCCTGGCGGGTTCGCGGTCGGACACCAAGTTCATTCCGGGTGACTACCTTTTCAATTCGTCCGATGTGCGGTTGGCTCTTCTCCAGGGTCTTCTCGACTCCGATGGCGGTCCGGTGACTCAGTCCGGCCGGACCTGCCGCATCCAGTTCACGACGGTCTCTGATCGGCTGCGCGACGACATGGTGTTTCTGGTGCAGTCGCTCGGCGGTATCGTCTACCAACGGACCAGACCGGCCGCGGGACGTAAGCCCGGATTAGCGCACGGTCGAGACGTACATCATCGCTCCGACGCGCACATCCTCGACATCCGCTTGCCCGAGGGAATCGTCCCATTCCGACTCGCGCGCAAAGCCGCCAAGTACAACGCGACCGGTGGCGGTCGTCCGATGCGTTTCATCGATCACATCGAGCCGGCAGGTACCGAAGAGGCCGTTTGCATCAAGGTCGCGGCCGCGGACTCGCTCTACGTCACCGAAGATTTCCTGCTTACGCACAACACCCTTAATGATGCGTTCATCATCCTCGACGAAGCGCAGAACACCACCGCCGAACAGATGAAGATGTTCCTGACCCGTCTGGGATTCGGCTCGAAAGTTGTTGTCACCGGGGATATTACGCAGATCGACCTGCCGGGCGGCAACAGGTCAGGACTGCGCGCCGCGGTCGACATCCTCGACGGCATCGACGACATCCACATCGCGGAGTTGACCAGTGCCGACGTGGTCCGTCATCGGCTGGTCGCGGAAATCGTTGATGCCTACGCAAGACACGAGGAACCCGGTCTGACGATGAACCGGGCAGCGCGGCGGGCATCGGGTGCCCGCAACCGTCGGTGACAACGCCGTGAGTATCGAGGTCGCCAACGAATCGGGAATCGACGTCTCCGAATCCGAATTGATCAGCGTTGCACGGTTTGTGATTGCCCGAATGGACGTCAACCCGGCCGCCGAGCTGTCGATGGTGTTGCTAGACACCGCGGCAATGGCCGATCTGCACATGCGCTGGATGGATTTGCCCGGACCGACCGACGTGATGAGCTTTCCGATGGACGAGCTCGAGCCGGGCGGCCGCCCCGACGCCCCAGAGCCGGGGCCGGCGATGCTCGGCGACATTGTGCTGTGCCCCGAATTCGCCGCCGAGCAGGCCGCGGCCGCCGGTCATTCGCTGGGCCACGAGTTGGCGCTGTTGACAGTGCACGGTGTGCTGCACCTGCTCGGCTATGACCACGCCGAGCCGGACGAGGAAAAAGAGATGTTCGCCCTGCAGCGCCGGCTGCTCGAAGAGTGGGTCGCCGACCAAGTCGTCGTCTACCACCACGAACGCCAGAGCGAGAGAGACCAGCGGTTGCTGGATAAATCAAGGTATTTGGACAATTGAGTGGGTCCGCTCCGCTGCTCGGCGCGATCGCGCTGATCTGTCTGGGCGGCGTGTTCTCAGCGACCGATGCCGCGCTCAGCACGGTGTCGCTGGCGCGGGTCCAGGAACTGGTACGCGACCAGCGGCCGGGCGCGACCCGGCTGGCCAAGGTGATAACCGACCGACCCCGCTACATCAACTTGGTAACGCTACTGCGCATCGTTTGTGAGGTCGCCGCCACCGTGCTGCTGGCGGCGTACTTCTACCGGCACCTCAGCCGCGATTGGGGGCTGTTCGCCGCCGCCGCAACCATGGTGGTGATCAGCTTCGTCGTCATCGGCGTCGGTCCGCGCACCCTCGGCCGCCAGAACGCGTACACGATCTCGTTGGTGGCGGCTCTACCGCTGCAAGCGATTTCGGTCCTGCTGGCCCCGATTAGCCGTCTGCTGGTGGTACTGGGAAACATGCTGACGCCCGGTCGGGGCTTCCGCAACGGACCGTTCGCATCCGAGATTGAGTTGCGCGAAGTCGTCGACCTGGCCCAGCAGCGCGGTGTGGTCGCCGCCGACGAGCGTCGGATGATCCAGTCGGTGTTCGAACTCGGTGATACACCTGCCTGCGATGTGATGGCGCCGCCCACCGAGATGATCTGGATCGAAAGCGACGAATCGGCCGACCAAGCGATATCGGTAGCGGTGCGCAGTGGGCATTCCCGCATTCCGGTGATCGGTGAGAACGTCGATGATATCGTCGGTGTCGTATATCTGAAAGATGTTGTGCAGCA
>JAFAID010000450.1 GCA_019236925.1 Mycobacterium sp.
TTGGCCGACTGGATGGACGGCGACGGTTCCGTCGTGCCGCTGGCAGACATCGCTCACACCGTCAACCACTACCGCAGCCGCCACAACAAATTCGCCACGGTGTCCGCGCGTGACCGCAACCAGGCGGTGGCGGGCCTGCGGGCGTTGGCAGCCGGGCAGCCGACACCGGGAGTGGTCGGCCCGCGTGAGGCGCCGCGCGGATCGGGCACCGTATTCCTGTATTCCGGCCAGGGTTCGCAGTGGGCCGGCATGGGTCGGCAGTTGCTGGCCGACGAGCCGGCGTTTGCTGCGGCGATTGACGAGTTGGAACCGGCTTTCGTTGAGCAGGCGGGGTTTTCGCTGCGCGATGTGCTGGTCGGCGGCGAGCCGGTGGTGGGTATCGAACGTGTCCAGCCGGTGTTGGTGGGTATGCAGTTGGCGTTGACCGCGTTGTGGCGCTCGTATGGCGTGGAACCCGATGCGGTGATTGGGCATTCGATGGGTGAGGTGACCGCGGCGGTGGCGGCCGGCGCACTGAGCCCGGCCGATGGTTTGAAGGTGATCGCGACCCGATCGAAGTTGATGTCGCGGCTGTCCGGGCAGGGCGCGATGGCGCTGCTCGAGCTGGACGCCGAAGTGGTTGAGAAGTTGATCGCCGACTACCCGGATATCACGGTGGCGGTGTACGCGGCCCCGGAGCAGACGGTGATCGCGGGTTCGCCTGAGCAGGTCGACGCGGTGATCGCGGTGGTGGACGCGCAGGGCCGGCTGGCGCGGCGCGTCGAAGTGGACGTGGCCTCGCACCATCCGACGGTCGACCCAATCCTGGCCGAATTACGCACTGCGCTGGCGGCTTTGACGCCAAGCGCGCCGAAGATCCCGTTGATCAGCACGGTCGGTCAAACCAACGGTGTGGCGCCGGCATTCGATGCCGACTATTGGGTGGTCAATCTGCGCAACCCGGTGCGGTTCAGCCAGGCTGTGACGGCCGCTGCGAAGAACCATGCCACCTTCGTCGAAGTCAGCCCGCACCCGCTGCTCAGCCATGCCATCACCGGCAACCTCGAGCCGGCCAACCCGCGTGGCGGCGCCCAGGTGGCGGCGACGTTGACCCGCGACAATCCCGAAACGCTGACGTTTCACACCCAGCTGGCGACGGTTCGTCCGCCGTCAGCCGTCGCGACGCAAACCGGCAGTGGTGCAAAGAGACTCACTGATCTTCCGCCGACACCGTGGTTGCATTCCCGGTACTGGGCGGCGCCGACATCGGCGAACCGCCAGTCGGCCAGCGCTCATCCGCTATTGGGCACACACGTCGAGTTGCCGTCCGGTCGCGACCACGTGTTTCAGGCTGACGTCGGCACCGACCTCGTTCCTTGGCTCGCCGACCACAAGGTGCACGGCCAGCCCGTCATGCCCGGGACGGGTTTCGGCGAGATCGCACTCGCGGCGGCCAGCGAAGCCCTTGGCTTGCCCGCGCAGTCGGTAACCGTCGGCGTCGAGGTCGAACAGATGCTGCCGCTGGACGCCTCAACCCAACTCACGACGCAGCTGACCCGAGGCGAACACGACGGCGACGAGATTCGCATCGAAATCCATTCCCGCTCGGCGACCGGTGCCTGGATCCGCCACGCGGTGGCGAAAGCTGAAGTAGGACAACCCGAAGCGCCGACCGCGCCGAGCGGCTCCGGAGAGTCCGGCACCGTGGTCGCGCCCGCAGACCTGTACTCCGCGTTGCGCAGCACCGGTCTGCATCACGGGCAGGCATTCGCCGCGCTGACCCGGATCGTCCGCAAGCCCAACGGCTCCTCGGAGACCGAGATTGTCCTGCCGGAGGAGGCGACTGCGCACCGTGGCTATCGGATCCATCCGGTAATGCTCGACGCGGCGCTGCAGGGCCTCGCGGCCGCGATGTCCGCTGACTCGCTGAACGACGCCGGCGAGGCCACCTACCTGCCGGTCTCGTTCGAGAAGATTCGCGTTTTCGGCGACGTCGGCCGACGCGCCCGATGCCGCGCCGAGCTGGTCAACCCCGACGGCGACGGCGCCGGCCTGACGGGCCGTGTCCTGTTGACCGATGGCAGCGGCACTCCGACCGCCGAGATCACCGGCGTCTACCTGCAACGTGTGCAGCGCCGCACCGTGCCAATGCCGCTGACACAAAAGATCTTTGACACCAACTGGGTTCAAACCCCAACCAGCCCGACATCACCCGCGCCTTGCGACGGAAGCTACCTGGTGTTAACGGGCGGCGCCGAGACCGAGGCAATCGCAAACGATTTCCTCAGTCAATTCAGCTCGCCGACCCGACGGGTGGTCAGCGCCGACCTATCCCAAGAGTCTGCGGTGCTAGAGGCATTCGTGAAAACCGCTGCAGACCCAGAGCTTCCGCCGGTTGGGCTGATCGTCTTCGCCGGACAGCAGCCATTCGGCACCGACTCCGGTGACGCGCCGGCCCGCGGCCGCGATCTGGCCTGGGCCGTGATTGCGACCGTACGCGCGGTCATCAGCGGCTGGCATGGGAAGGCCCCACGACTGTGGCTGGTATCCCGCAACGGTCTTTCGGTGAACGCCGGCGAGCCCGGCGACCCGTCGATCGCCGCCCTGACCGGGCTGATCAGGGTCCTTGCCTACGAACACCCGGACCTTCGCGCCACGTTGGTCGATCTGGAGGGTGACGCCCTGGCGCCGTTGATCACCGAGCTAGGCTCGGCCCTCGGCGGTACCGGTGATGATGTGATCGCCTGGCGCGGCGAAAACAGGTATTCCCAGCGTCTCTCCCGTGCAACGCTCGATGCGGCTCAACGTGACCCGGTGGTCCGACGCGATGGCGCATACATTCTCACCGGCGGTCTGGGCGGTCTGGGTTTGGTCGTCGCTCGCTGGCTCGTCGGCGGCGGCGCCGGGCGCGTCGTCCTCAACGGTCGCTCCGAGCCCTCCGACGAGCAGCGGGCGGTGCTCGCCGAACTCGAGCAGCGCTCGCAAGTCGTTGTGGTACCTGGTGATATCGCCGCGCTCGGTGTGGCAGAGCGGCTGGTGAGCGCTGCCGAAGAGACCGGGCTGGCCTTGCGGGGAGTCGTGCACGGCGCAGCCGTGATCGACGACCAAATCGTTGCTGCGCTCAGCAGGGACACCCTGCAACGTGTGTGGGCGCCCAAGGCCGCCGGTGCCCTCCGACTGCATGTCGCCACGGCCGCCCGCGAGCTTGACTGGTGGGTGGGGTTCTCGTCGACGTCGTCGCTGTTGGGGGCGCCCGGCCAGGGCGCCTACGCCGCCGCCAGTGCGT
>JAFAID010000576.1 GCA_019236925.1 Mycobacterium sp.
CCTACATCGGCCACGACGCAGTCTTCGCGGACCTGGACTCGCTCGAGGCAGACTTCGTGCGGCATGAGCCCGGCATTGCCCCCGACGGTACGGCGGTCGACGAACCGTTCGTGACCCTGGACTGGACCTTCACCCTCGCCGCCAAGACCGAATAGCGAACGGAGGAAACCAATGTCACGGATACCGCTGGCCAGCATCGAAGAGCAACCCGAACCGCTCCGCCAATGGATGGCGCGTCGCGGCAACCTCAACGTTTTCCGACTGCTCGCCAACGCGCCAAGTGTATTCGTCGGGTGGGCGCAGATGGTGGACGAATTGTTCGACACCCCTACCTTTGACCTGCGGATGCGGGAAGTGGTCATCCTGCGGGTGGCCCATTTACAGGGCTCGCGCTACGAACTGAGCCAGCACGTTGGGATCGCCCGCAGGGCCGGCCTGTCCGATCAGCAGATCGACCCGATCCTCGACAGGGGAGACCTCGAGGCTGCCGGCTTCAGCGCCATCGAACGAACTGCGCTCGAGGTCACCACCGAGTTGTGCACTACCCACCGACTGCGGGATGACACCTTCGCTGCGGCGCAAGCTGTCTTTGGCGACGAGGCGCTCACCGAGTTGCTGATGATGATCAGCTGCTACTACGGGCTGGCGTTGGTGCTCAACGCCACGGACCTCGACGTCGACGCTACGGCAAGGTTCCAGCCCTGAGAGGAGAATTCAGATGACCCGAATCGCCTACCGTCGGCCCGAAGAAATGACCGCGCAGGCCCGCGAATTGACTTATGCACGCGGCAATCTCAATGTCTACCAGGCGCTGGCCAACGCAGAGAAGGTGTTCACCGGCTGGATGCTGGCCGGGAATGCCGCTCTGACCAGCCCGGTGGTGCCGGTCAGGCTGCGTGAACTCGTTGTTCTGCGGACCGCGTATCTGATGGACTGCCCCTACGAGCTCGGCCAGCATCGCGACGTGGCTGGTACAGCTGGTGTCAGCAGCGACGAGATCAAGGCTGTCACCTCTGAATCCGATTGGCAAGCAGCTCATTTCGAGCCTGTCGAACTCGCGTTGCTGCGACTGACGACGGAGCTGCTAACCACACGCGGCGTCTCAGCCGAAGTGTTCGACGAAGTGCACAGAGCCCTCGGCTCGGAGGCCACCGTGGAGGTTCTGATGGTGATCAGCCGCTATGCGGGCCTGGCGTTGATGCTCAACGCGCTCGACGTCGACCTCGACGAATCCGCTCGGCTGCCGATCCCGCCGGTACGTCCGTGATGACGCGCCAGAGTCCGTTCCGGGACGATCTTCTCCACGGGAAGGTGGCATTGGTCACCGGTGGTGCTACCGGACTGGGTTTAGAGATCGCGCGGGTACTGGGCAGTCATGGGGCTCGCGTCGCGATCTGTAGCCGCAAGGAAGCTAACCTCCAAGCTGCGGTTGAGGCATTGCGGCAAGCGGGGATTGAGGCTTCCTACAGCGTCTGCGACGTGCGTCGTCACGAGGAGGTGACGGCAGTCATCGAGGACGTGCTGCGCACGTTCGGTCAACTCGACGTCGTCGTCAACAATGCGGCCGGAAACTTCCCGGTCCCGATCAGCGGCCTCAGCGCTAACGGGTTCAAGGCCGTGGTCGACATCGACCTGTTAGGGACATTCAACGTATCGAAGGCGGCCTACGAGCTATGGCTGCGTGATCACGGCGGCGCCGTGGTGAACATCAGCGCGGCGATTCAGTACCGCGGCATGGCGCTGCAAGCGCACGTCGTTTCGGCCAAGGCCGGCATTGATGCGCTGAGCCGCGCTTCTGCGATCGAATGGGGGCCCGACGGCGTTCGCGTCAATATCGTTGCCCCCGGGGCGATGTCAGGAACCGAAGGGGTCAAGCGAATCTCAGGCGACGATCAACACCGTGCCATCCAGAATCCCCTTAGGCGTTCCGGCTCGACCACCGAGGTTGCCGAAGCGGTGCTATTCCTGGCCAGTGACGCGGCGTCATACGTCACCGGAGCGACCTTGGTCGTCGACGGCGGCGGTTGGCTGACAGCCAGTGGCATCCCGGATTTGCCCGGCTACCACTGACTCCGGTCGACCTAGCGCTCGGTTCACATGGTCACGGTCAGTGGCCAGACGCTCCAAATGTCGTCGCAGTATTCGGCGATGGCGCGGTCCGATGAGAACTTGCCGCTGCGTGCGGTATTCAAGATGGACATCTTCGTCCACGCGTCACGGTCTTGCCATGCCGCGCTCACCTGCTCCTGGCAATTGACGTACGACGCGTAGTCCGCGCAGACCAGGAAGGGGTCGTCGTAGCGCAGGTTGTCCACCAGCGGCTTGAACACCTCGGTATCACCGTGCGAGAACGTCCCGTCGGCAATCAGGTCCAGCACCGCGCGCAGCTCGTCGTTGCCGTCGATGAAATCCGCCGGGCGGTAGCCCTTGGCCTTGAGGTCCTCCACCTCTTCCACCGTCAGACCGAACAGGAAGAAGTTCTCCGGGCCGGCCTCCTCGCGCATCTCCACATTCGCCCCGTCGAGCGTGCCGATGGTCAGCGCGCCGTTGATCATGAACTTCATGTTCCCGGTGCCCGACGCCTCCTTGCCCGCGGTGGAGATCTGCTCGGACAAATCGGCAGCCGGGTAGATCATGTGCGCTTTCTTCACGCTGAAGTTTGGCACGAATGCCACCTTCAGGAACTTGTTGATCTCCGGGTCGGCGTTGACCGTCTCGCCGACGGCGTTGATCAGCTTGATGATCCGCTTGGCCATGAAGTAGCCCGGAGCGGCCTTCCCGCCAAAGATGAAGGCCCGCTGCGGAATCGACAATCCGGGATTCTGCTTCAGCCGGTGGTACAACGCGATGATGTGCAGGACGTTGAGATGCTGCCGCTTGTACTCGTGGATGCGCTTGACCTGGACGTCGAACATCCAGTCCGGGTTCAGCTCGACGCCGGTTGCCGCGCCGAGGTGCTTGGCAAGGCGTGCCTTGTTGCTGCGTTTGATGTCGCGCCATTGCTGGCGGAAGGCGTGTTGTTCGATGAACGGCTCCAGCCCGCGCAGGCGCGTCAAGTCGGTCAGCCAGCCCTCACCGACGGTGCGGTCCAGCAGTTCCCGCAGCCCGGGGTTGGCCAGAGCGAGGAAGCGGCGTGGCGTCACGCCGTTTGTCTTGTTGCTGAACCGCTCCGGCCACAGCTCGAAGAAGTCTTTGAGGATGCTCTCTTTCAGCAGCTCCGAGTGCAGGGCGGCGACACCGTTGATCGCGTGGCTACCGACGGTCGCCAGGTGCGCCATCCGGACCTTCTTGCCGCCGTCCTCGCCGATCAGCGACATCCGGCGGACGCGATCCTCGTCGCCGGGGAACTTCGCGCGCACCTCGTCGAGGAACCGGCGGTTGATCTCGTAGATGATCTCGAGGTGGCGCGGCAGCGCATGTCGCATCGGTGACGAGTCGCAACAGCCGACGTGGCCGCACGTCACGCACAGTCGAAGGTGCACCCACCGCGTGCCGAGTTCCAGGCACTCTTGGCAGCCGTTCGGAGTCTGAGGAGTGACGGGTTGTATATCCGCCAGATGGGGATCTGTCGACATCATGATTAACCTCCCGGATTAAGCACTGTGTGAACGGACATGGCCGGTGGTTTCGAGCTCGCGCTGTTCTGAAGTCCGGTCTCGGACACGTGGTGTTCGCCGGCGTTTGACGTCAGTCTGCTCCGAATGCCGCTGATAGCGTCGCGATTTCGTCTTTGAGTGCGTCGATGATCAGGTCGACGTCGGGGACCAGGTCACGGTCGGCCAGCGCTCCAAAATTGAGCTTGCCGTTGGATCCCAACACGGTCAGGTTGAGCCCTTGTCCGTCGGCGATCGCCGAGAGCGGGTAAATCCCGTCGAGGCGTGCCCCCGCCAGGTAGAGATCCACATTCGGCCCGGGAACGTTCGAGATGATCAGGTTGAACGGCGGGACCCTTTCCAGTAGCCGCAGTCGGGTGGCCAACCGGTTGGCCTGGTTGGCCAAAGCCGGCATGGAGAACTCGGCGATGTCGGTGAGCAAATCGGCGGGCATCGCGTTGTGCTGCTCCTTGGCGATGCGCATCCCCTCGTGCACAGCGGCCAGCCGCGCAGCCGGGTCCGCCAAATGCGTTGGCAGCGACATGATGACGGCCGAGACTCGGTTGCCGTGGGTCCCTTTCTGCTCTTCGGTGCGGATGGACACCGGCACGGATGCCACCAGAGGTCGCTCTGGCAGGGCGTCGTGTTTCTGCAGCCAGGTGCGCAACGCGCCGGCGCACAGCGCCATCACGACGTCGTTGACGGTGACACCGGCGGCGTTCTTGATCGCCTTGACCTCCGCGAGTGGAACGCTGGTGAAGGCCCAGCGTCGATGCGGGCCGATGTTCTTGTTGAACGGCGTTGCGGGTGCGACCAACGGCGGGGCGGACAGGACGACACCGCGGTTTCGGCGCAATAGAAATCGGTCGATCAGCGGCAGCCAGGGCCGCGCGGGGCTGCTGATGATCGCGGGCAACGACCGCACGATATCCACCGAAACCCGGGCGGCCCGAACCGGATTGGTGGCCAGCGACGCCGCGCTACGCGCTAGTAACTGCGCAGCTCCTGGCTCAGTTTCCGGGCGCCACGGGTCGGGCTCATCGATCTCACGGGGCTCCGGCGAGGTGTCCATCAGCGCGGCGAGCAAGTCGTTTCCCGACACCCCGTCGATGGCCGCGTGGTGCACCTTGACGTAGATGGCCTGCCGGCCACCCTGCAGGCCATGGATCAGGTAGGTCTCCCACAGCGGGCGGCGGCGGTCCAGCGGCCGCGCGTGCAGCCGTGCTGCCTGCACCGCGAGTTGGTGATCATCGCCGGGTGCCGGCAGCGCAAGCTCGCGGACGTGAAACTCGATGTCGAAATCGGGGTCCTCGATCCAGTACGGCGGATCCAGCCCGAAGGGCACTTCGACCAAGCGGCGGCGAAACGGCGGAACCAGATGCAGCCGGGATTCGATGAGCTCGGTCAGCCGCTCAAGGGTCAACCCCTCGCGGCCCTCGGGCGGATCCAGGATGGAAACGCTGCCGACGTGCCCGTAGGCCGTTGGCGAGTCGAGGGCCAAGAACGCGGCATCCAAACCGGTCAGCTGCTGCATCACACCTCCATGGGAAAACTCGATTGGTCCCTATGAGACATTGTGGCCCTTTTGCAGCGGCTGCAAGGCGACGCCGACTATGACGACGATCTGGTATTCCTCAGTTGCATCCTGCCGACCTCCGCGCCACCGACGGGCCGCCCGGTCAACTCAGCTGAACCACGGACGACACGCGATCGACGTCAGGTCATCGTCGTGCTCTACTCCGGCCAGCTGTTGTTGAGGATGATCTGGACGAAGTTGTCAGGGACGAACGAGTCGTCGAAGTGTTGCAGCACGTCGGCATTCATGGTCCCGAATGTGCTGTCCGGTCGGTGCTTCATGCCGTCGTTGAACGCCCGGAGGATCCGGTTCTTGAAGTCGGGTCGGGGGTGCGCGGTGGTGACCGCCTCAATCGCCTCGGCGGATAGCTTGCTACGACCAATGCCCAGGACGTCGGTTTCGACGCCGGCTGTGACAAGCGCGATTTCGGGCTCGAGGAATTCAGGGACGCCGGGCGTCGTATGCAGCGCGATGGAAAGCCAGACCTTTCGGGCGGTGGCCTCGTCGACACCATGCGCCAGGAGAAAGTCCCGCGCTGCATTGGCGCCGTCGACCTCGAACCGAAGCATGGACGTTCGATAGCCCTCGGTCAGACCGATGTCGTGGAACATTGCTCCGGCATAGAGCAATTCCAGGTCGGGCTCTAGACGACGCCGACGACCCTGCAGTGCGCCGAAAAGAAACACCCGGCGGGAGTGGTTGAACAACAGCTCGTCTTCGGTGTCGCGGATGTACTCAGTAATCTCACGCGTGAGCGGGGTGTCGGGGATGGTGATACCTGCGACGGACTGCGTGGATGCGGCGCTCATCGTGAATCCTCTCG
>JAFAID010000675.1 GCA_019236925.1 Mycobacterium sp.
GGTCGGCCCGAGCATCGCCCCCAGTCAATAATCTTGCCCTACCAGGGGTTCGGGTTGTCACCGGCACCGCCGGCCCGCTCATTCTCCTAGAGACATGGTCGGGCGCCGCGGTGACCATGCTCGTGGACGCGGCGATCACATCTCCGCCCACACCGGGCCGTATTCACGGCAGCCCATTGCACGAAGCGGCCAGCCCCCGCGTGGTGAGTTCATGCGGCCTCGACGTGCCCGGCGCTCGGTGAGCACTGGCCGCCTGCCTGACACCTCGTGGTCTTAACCATGGAGGCTGAAGACACCTAGCACGGCGTCGCATTGACACCCGATGTCGCCGCCGTGCCAGAAGCGGTCGCAGTCGCTCTGGCCGAGACTGCGCGAGCCAGACAGCTATCAGCGCAAACGCTTTCGCGATAAAGGTCTTTGTGCCTACTGCGGGGCGACTGGGACGATCGGGCTCGCCGGCACGGCCGGGCTCGTCGACTGCCCGCCTTGCGGAGCGGGCGTCTGCCCGGCCGGCATCACGATCGGCTTTGATGGCGCCATCATCCCACCACCGCCCCCCGCCAGGGGCATGCCCGCGGCGCTGCCGTCGGTGCCTTCCGGGACAGTGGTTCCGAAGAGGGAAGGCAAGGCGAAGAGGGAAGGCAAGGCTTGGGGCCGCGCCAGCGGTAACGTCAGTTCGCTCCCTACAGCGTCGGCATACCGATGACTCTTCGGATGAGGGTTAGTGTCGTCCGAGTCGTCGTCGCTCGCGTTCCCGACGCCCGGTGTACCGGGCCCGCCGTTGCTCGCGTTGGGGACGCCCGGTGAGCCGACCGCGTCGTTGCTCGCGTTCGCGACGGCCGGTGAGCCGACCGCGTCGTTGTTCGCGTTCGCGACTGCCGGTGAGCCGACCGCGGCTAAGCTGACGACTAACAACACCACCGCCGCCCGCACCTGTTGTGCGGGAACTATACGGGCTGGCATAGCGGAATCATATATGAATGACGTCGCCGTAGGCAGTCTCGCCATCCTGGGACGTATCGCTGTTGATTAGCGCCGTGGCGAAAAATCGGAGGGACACGTCGCCGCCGCAGGCGTCGGCTTTCACTTCTGCGTCGTGAATGAAGATCGTCCCGGTGCGCCCCTTGATTGGTGTTAGGCCCAGACCCACATTGGCGATCCAGCCGGGCTGCAGCTTGAGGGTAAGAATGGGCGCAAATGGGACGGCGCTCTGCCCGACACCCATGTTCCCACCCAGGCCCAAGTCGGCCTGGCAGCCGACCTGCACACCAAGCATCAGGCCGCCGGTATTTACTGGGACGCTGCCGTTGCCGTCGATACTCGCGTCCGCCTCTGCGCTGACGAAAGCCTCTCTGGTGAAGGCGGTTGCGGCAAAGTTAGGCACGGAATTGATCGTCATGTTCTTGAGCGATGCGGTCAGCTGCCATCCGTCCCGAGTGACCGCAGACCGGGACACATCTGCCAGAGGCAGCGGTTCAGCCGCTGCGACACCAGCGGCCATCATCAGAAGAGTTGCGCCGATGACGCCGGCGCGAAGCAGCGTACGCACCATTTTTCCTCTGTAAATCAACATCAACAGCCCAAATGTAGAGTAGTTGATGACTTCTGGCTTGGTGTGACACGCCAGCACAAATTGCCGCTCGGCGTGTCAACAAAAGCGCACCGAAAGTGAACACGGCCAGGGCCGGGAATTGGGTTCGTCGCCAAAGACAATCGGGCGGCGAGAGCCGAATGTCGGATCAACGCCAGGACTTTCGGGCCTAGCCGACGACGATTCGGAAGACATCAGCGACGCAAGTGCCGATGGGCACGACCCCGAGAATGCGGGTTCGGCTTGGGGACATTCCTGGTGCCCGCTGACCCGAATCTGCATCAATAGTAACGAATCATCAACCAGTACTACATTCTTCAGCGGTTACCGGATCAACACCCTACCGACCCACGGTATGGAGCAGAAGAGCGCCCATATCATCGGCGGCGGACTCGCTGGCCTCGCGGTCGCGGCGTTCCTCTTCGACGACGCGCAGATGCCCGCTGAGCGAGTAACTGTCTATGAGTCGCGCGAGGTCCTCGGGGGAGCGTAAGATTATGACGCCGAATCGGACCCCCGCGGTCAAAGGGCGGGGGCGACCAAGACATCGGGCGCTGGATGTAGTGCCTGTGGTGTCGTCTGATACGGAACCGCTTGCTGTGCATCATCGCACCAGCGGTGGTTTGCCCTTGGCACAACAACAACGACGTCGAAACGCCGACAATGTGCCGGCGAGCACTCACCGTCGCGGCAGTGCGGTGCCTGTGGGTTCGCCGGCCGCCCGGGACTCAGTCTTTGACCTCGGCGAACTTGCATGGCAGTGCGATCTCGCGGCGGCGCAACCGCGACGTTGCGTGAACGGCATCGAGTGAAACAGTGCCGGCTGCGCCCAACGCTGTCAATCTCGTTTGCAGCGGAGCGCGACCCCTCTCGACCAGTTGCCCGCATGGTGTGCCGCGCTAACCATCCCCGGAATGGACACTGGGCCCGCATACAGCACCGCAAGGGTCACGTCGGTCGCGCGCGATCCTCATCGGCGACGAGGTGATGGCCCGAGTTGGCGACTATGTTTTCGGCAAGCAAAATTGCCTGCCCGTTGGCCTGCCTAAGCCTGAATTCACCGACGTAATTGTTGCCGTGAGTGTGTCGTAACGGCAGAAGTGCGCTTGACCTGGCACCTGCGGTGCAGAACCGCGAAGCGGCTACTGCGCCGGGGACTAAACGAAAACATCAGGGCCGCAATCGAAGAAGAAAGCCGCGAAGCTTTCGCACCCCGCAACATGTACGGGGGCCTGAGGATGCCCGCACGAGAGTAAGGACGCTGCGCCCGTCGATCTGGTCGCCTCTTAGACCTGATGATGTGGTGCGAACGGGCTGACCGCGACCTTGCCGTCAGGCGCAACCCCGTTTCCGACTGTGCCGACGGCGTCGCCATCGGTGGCGGCGTTGTGCCGGTCAGGGTGGGCCTTGTGCCGGTCAGGGTGGGCGTGTGAGGAGTTTCTTGAGATGAGATCAAGGTCGCCGTGTCGCTGGGCGCCGATGCCCCCTAGGAGCGATGATCATGACCCAGACCCGCGGAAGCCTTGGCGCGTTAGGCCGATGTGCCCGATAACGTGCTCGAATCGGTCGAAGCCGAACGCGCAGCCGCCATCGAGGCCGTTTACACCAACCGCAGCGTAATCCGTTGGCGTGACGGGCAAATGGTGCTGCGCTGGACCGCCGCCGGCATGCTCAACGCGGAGCGATCTTTCCGCCGCGTCGAGGGCCACAGGCAGATGCCCGAGCTCATCGACGCCCTCCGCCGACACGCCAACCCCGATAAGGTCACCGACACCGAATCTGTCGGTGCTGCCGCCTAGAGTTCACCATGGATCGTCACCCAAATTCCACGCGACTCGGGACATGTTCGGCCACTGCGTGGCCCAGTAAACGACTTCCAGCCGTAGGTTCCGAATCCACCCACGGAAACGTCAATAGATCCATCTCCGAAGCTTGTCTCCAGTATTGTACAAATGTTTGGACGGTTGGGGAGGAGTGTTTGCGTGAACGCGAGACTCAAGCGGCGAAATACCAAACGCATCCTCGGCAAGCTCTGGCAGCCCATTGTGATTCTTGCTGTGCTCGTTATCGCCGCTTACGGCGTCCGAACGGTCCGGGGCATGAGTGAGCACATCAGCCATCCGCCCGTGACACACTCCATCCCCGCCACCGTCATACAGATCAATCCGAAGAACGTCGTCTACGAGGCGTTCGGTGACCTCGGCGGCGGCGGCAGAGTCACCTACGCGGATCTCGACAGCCGGCCGATCGAGGTCGCGCTGACGTCGCTGCCCTGGTCTGTCTCGAAGACGACGATGTCGCCGTCGGCCACCTTGAGCCTCGTCATGCAAGTCGACGGCGACGCGGCGGGTTGTCGCATTCTCGTCAACGGCAAGGTCCGCGATGAACACCTGGTGTCCCACCCGAGCGCCGCAGTCGCGTGCACGGTGACGGCAGCATGACCGTTCACACACCGAACACCGACACGTCCACCGGCGAACCGGTCGAGCGGCCGTTCTTCCCCAGAATGGCCCGCAAGCTGGCATTGCCGATCTTCGTGTTCTGGGTGGTGATCGCTGCCCTGGTGACCGTGTTCGTGCCCTCTCTCGAGAAGACCGTCGCGGCCAACGCGCAGGCGCTGGTCCCGCGGGATTCGCCGTCGTCGCAGGATGCGGTCGTCGAAGGTCGCGCCTTTCACGAATCCGACTACACCAGCGCGGCCATCATTCTTTTGGAAACCGACGGCCGCAAGCTGGGCGAACAGGATCATCAGTACTACGACGAGCTGGTCCGCCAGCTGCTGCGCGACAAAGAGCATGTGCAGTCACTGCTGAACCTGTGGGGAAAGCCGGTGACGAAGTCGGGACAGCAGAGCGCCGACGCCGAGGCCGCCACGCTGACCGTCCGCCCAGCCGGCGACACGGGTGAAGCCTCCGCGAGTCATTCGATCGCCGCTATTCGAGACATTGTGGCGAAGGTTCCAAGACCGGCCGGCCTCAACGTCTACGTAAGCGGACCGGGTCCGCTCAGCGCGGATACGGACACCGCGGCCACGGACAGCATGACCACGCTCACCATCGTGTCGATCATCGTCATCATCATCATGCTTCTGCTCGCCTACGGCTCGGTGGGCAGAGCTCTTATGCCGCTGGTGGGTGTGCTCATCCTCTTGGCGACGGCGCGTGGCGTCGTGTCGTTCCTCGTCAGTAACCATATCCTCGGCATCTCGTCATTTGCGATGAACATGCTTGTCGCTTTGGTTCTGGGTGTCGCGACCGACTACAGCATATTTTTTGTGGGCCGATACAACGAAGCACGTCGGGCAGGAGAGGACAAAGAATCTGCCTACTACACGTCGGTCGGCAAAACCGCGCACGTCATCATGGGGTCGGGTTTGGCGATTTCCGGGGCGACGCTCTGCCTGAGCCTCACCAAGCTGAATTACTTCCGCACCCTCGGCCCGCCCTGCTTTGTGGGCATGGTTGTCGCCGTCGTCGGCGCGCTTACCCTCGGTCCCGCCATGCTCACGCTGGGCGGCAATATCCGGTGGCTGCAGCAATCGAAAGCCCCGGGCCCCATGTGGCGTCGATTAGGCACGGCCATCGCCCGGTGGCCGGCAGCGATGATCATTGTCGCCGCACTTGCCATACCGCCGTGCCTGTTGCTGCTCACCACCTATAAGGTGAGCTATAACGACCGGGATTTCGCGCCTACCAGCGTCGAGTCCGTCAGAGGATATGCGGCCGCCGATCGGCATTTTCCGAAGAGCCAGCTGTCCGTTGACACCATTTACCTGCATTCGGATCACGACATGCGCAATACGACCGACATGATCACCATGGACCGGCTCGCCAAGAATGTTCTCCGCGTTCCGGGCATCTCGATGGTGCAGGGTATCACCAGGCCGAACGGCCGGCCGCTCGAACACGCGTCACTTCCCTTCTCCCTGGGCTCCATGGGTACGAAGATCGGCGAGAACATCAACTTCCTGAGGGATCGGACCGCCGAGATCGACAAGTTGGCAGACCACATGGGGAAACTCATCGACGAAACGAAGCAATTGCAACAAATCACCGGCCGAATGGCTGATCTCACCGACCAACTGACGGTGGGCACCCACATCTCGCGCGAAGCGACCGAGGAAATACGCGCAATAACCGATGAAGTGCGAGATAATCTAGCGAACTTCGACGACTTCTTCAGGCCGCTGCGAAGCTACCTCTACTGGGAGAAGCACTGCTATGACATCCCGATATGCTTTGCTCTTCGGTCGCTGGAGGAGACAACCGATAACGTCGACCAAGTCAGCGAACAACTGGTCAATTTGGTGAAGGGCCTTGTCATTATCGACACGGTCACTCCGCAGATGGTTCCCGAGATGCGAGCCATGGTGCAGCACATGGGAATCATGGCGGATCAAATGCAAGCCATGCAGGTACTGACGCTGTCCACGCAGGCAACGCTGCATGCAATGATCCCGCAGTTGGACGTGATGATTCATCCGATGGTCGACATGGCGCAAGCTTTTGACAACGCGAAGAACGATGACTTCTTCTTCTTGCCGCCAGATGCGCTCAATACGGACGACTTCAAGGTCAGTCTCGACTTCTTTATGACTCAT
>JAFAID010000158.1 GCA_019236925.1 Mycobacterium sp.
GCGTACTGCTGGATCTCCAGCACCTTCTCCGGGGTGATGTCCATTTCTTTGGCCAGCTCCTCAGGCGTGGGCTCGCGGCCCAGATCCTGCAGCAGCTCGCGCTGAATACGACCCAGCTTGTTGATCACCTCGACCATGTGCACCGGGATGCGGATGGTGCGGGCCTGGTCGGCCATCGCGCGGGTGATCGCCTGGCGGATCCACCAGGTCGCGTAGGTGGAGAACTTGTAACCCTTGGTGTAGTCGAACTTTTCGACCGCGCGGATCAAGCCCAGGTTGCCTTCCTGGATCAGGTCGAGAAACGCCATGCCGCGGCCGGTGTAGCGCTTGGCCAGCGACACCACAAGCCGCAGGTTCGCTTCCAGGAGATGGTTTTTCGCGCGGTCGCCGTCGCGACAGATCCACGCCATGTCCCGGCGCTGGGCGGCAGGCAACTTCTCGCCGCGGTCGCTCAGCTCGGCCATCAGTTGGGTGGCGTAGAGGCCGGCCTCGATCCGCTTGGCGAGCTCGACCTCTTCTTCGGCGTTGAGCAGCGCCACCTTGCCGATCTGCTTGAGGTAGGCGCGGACCGAGTCCGCCGATGCGGTGAGTTCGGCATCCTTGCGGGCTTGGCGCAATGCCTCGGACTCGTCTTCGTCCCAAACGAAATCGCCTGAGGCTTTGTCCTTTTCGCTCGGCTCGACGATTTCTTCATCCTCGGCTGACTCGGCGTCGGCGACTTTCTTCGTGCTGGCTTCGGCGTCGTCTTCGGTCTCGGCCTCGCCGACCTCGGTGTCGTCGGCCGCGTCCTCACCGTCGGACGTCTCGTCCTCGAGGTCGTCCAGATTCAGGTCCTCGGCGTCGAGCTCGATATCATCGCCGGGTTCGCCTTCGATGTCCGGCTCACCGTCCAGCTCGTCGATTTCCTCTGCGACGTCGAGCTCATCGGCCACGACGTCGACGCCCTTGGGTGCATCGTTGGACGTCGCTTTCTTCGCGCGGCCGCGGGCAGGCTCCGACTTGACGGCCGCGCTCTTGGCGGTCGACGTGCGCGCCTTGGCTGAGGTGTCGGCGCCGGCCTTGGCGGACTTCGCCGGCGCTTTCGCGGCCCGCGTCGCCGTCTTGGGCGCGGCCTTGGCTGCTGTCTTGGTGGCCCGTCTCGTGGTGGCCGAGCCGTTGGCGGACTTGGTTGCCGATCCTTTTGCCCCGGCGGTGGCGGGTGACTTGGCGGCGGTGCGCTTCGCCGGCTGCTCGGTTGCCGGTCGTGCTTTGGTCGCTGCCACGTAAACCCCTTCGGTAGGACTCACATCCGGTGCTCTAGGCATGCTCAACCGGAAAATATGGGCTATGTCAGATGTCGGCGTTGATTATCAGTTTGGATATTCGCCGCTCTCGGTCAGGCGCCTGCCGGAGACCATTGTAACGACAGCGCGGCAATACCCCGGCCAGAGCGCGCAAATTCAGTGCGTCACGTCGCTGGTCGCCGCCATCGCCGCGCCGACGATTCCTGCCGTGTTCTGCAGGGCGGCTGGGACCACTGGAGTGCGGTTTTCCAGCAGCGGCACCCATTTGTCGGCTTTGCGGCTGATCCCGCCGCCGGCGATGAACAGTTGCGGCCACATGGCGTTCTCGATAGCAACCAGCACCTTCGTCACCCGCTTCGCCCACTTTTCGTAGGTCAGGCCGAGGTTGTCCTTGACCGATGACGCGGCGCGGTGCTCGGCTTCTTTGCCGTCGACCTCGAGGTGTCCGAACTCGGTGTTGGGCAGCAAAATCCCGTTGTGAATGACCGCCGAGCCAATTCCGGTTCCGAATGTGAGCAGGACCACCACGCCGGTGGCGTCTTTGCCCGCCCCGTAGCGTACTTCTGCCAGTCCCGCCGCGTCGGCGTCGTTGAGAACCGCGATCTGCCGGCCGTCCAATTCTGCGCTGATGATGTCGCAGGCGTTGATGCCGATCCACGATTTGTCGACGTTGGCCGCGGTCCGCACGGTCCCGCTCGTAACGACGCCCGGATAGGTCACCCCGAGCGGGCCGGACCAGTTGAACTCGTTGACAACGGCGGCGATTGTCTTCGCAACGGCGGAGGGTGTGGCCGGATGGGGTGTCGACAACTTGAACCGGTCACCGACGAGCTGCCCGGTGTCTAGGTCGACGATCCCGCCCTTGATGCCGCTGCCGCCAACATCGACACCGAATCCCCGGCGCGACGATGTGCCGGACGCGTCGGTCCCGCGGGAGTCGGTCGAGTCGGTAGCGGTCATCGAATCTCCTCGGCGAGACTTGGCTGTTGGCCCACACCCTAGTGGGTGGATGCGCAGTCAGCCGGGTGATGCGGCGGCGACTGTGATGCGATGGACCGGTGAGCATGCTAAGGAACCAACCGGCACACCTGCGTTCGGTGGCCGAAACGTTGGCCGGGGAAGCGGCCGCGTTCGTCCGGCGCCGTCGCAGCGAGGTGTTCGGGCCCGACGCACGCGCCGGGGGTCACGCTGCCGTGCGAACAAAGACGACCCCGACCGACCCGGTGACCATCGTCGACACCGAGACTGAACGGCTACTGCGTGATCGGTTGGCGCAGTTGCGATCCGGCGACCCGGTGCTCGGCGAAGAAATCGGCGGACCTGCCGATCCGGCGGCCAGCGCAGCCGGCACTGTCACCTGGGTGCTTGACCCGATCGATGGCACGGTGAATTTCGTCTACGGGATCCCGGCCTATTCGGTGTCGGTGGCTGCCCAGGTCGATGGCGTGTCGGTGGCGGGCGCGGTCGCCGACGTGACGGGCGGGCGGGTGTACTCGGCCGCGGCCGGGCAGGGCGCACACGTCATCGACGACCAGGGCACCCATCCGCTGCGGTGCACCGCCGTCGACGATTTGTCGATGGCGTTGGTCGGCACCGGCTTCGCATACTCCACGCGACGCCGCAGCGTCCAGGCGGCGCTGGTGGCGAAGATCCTGCCGGTAGTCCGCGATGTGCGTCGGATCGGCTCTGCCGCAATGGATTTGTGCATGGTCGCGGCGGGCAGGCTGGACGCCTACTACGAGCACGGCCTGCACGTCTGGGACTCTGCGGCCGGGGCGCTGATCGCTGCCGAGGCGGGCGCGCGGGTGGTGTTGCCCCACCCGGGCGACCCGGACACTACCGCCGCCCTGGTGGTCGCCGCGGCGCCCGGGATCGCCGACCAATTACTCGCGGCCCTGGAGCGATTCGACGGCCTGGCTCCGATTCCAGGGTGATCGATCCAACCGCCCCGCGGCTAGCAGGTGCCCGCGTGGACCTTCGACAGCAGCGCGGAATCGGCCGGCTCAGCGCCCGGACGCAAGCCGGCGAGCACGGCGTCGATGTCGTCGCTGTGTGCCAACGAGGTGAACTCGGTGCCGAGAACCAGGTCGACGGAATCATCGGTGCGGTCATCGTGGTACAACTCGGTGCACGGGGCTACCAGCCACACCGCCGCCGCCCCGGCCTGACCGGCGTCGCCGAAGCGGATCTGGCCCTGACAGTTCAGCCTGGCGTGGGCATAGATCGGATCGTTGGCGGCGATCGGCTGCGCGAAACCCTGGTCTTTCAATGCCCCGGCGATGTCGGCGGCCTGTCCGCCCCGCCCGCTGGCGTTGAGGACGTGGATTTTGGCATCGGCGAGTTTGGCGGGTGCGACATTGATCATGGTGCTGCGCGACACCGGTGTGCCCAGGTGCGGTTGTCCCGGATCCGTCTGCTGCGGCGGCGGGTTGCACGCTGCGGCCTCATGGACCTCGGCCGGGCGGGTGAGGGCGATTGTCCACACCACCGCGGACGCCACCAGCAGCACAACGAGCAGGACGATCGCAGGGCGGGCATTGCGGCGGCGAAAGGGTCGACCGTGGCTGTCGAAAGCAGTGCCCTCAGTGATTTGCGCGACCACGTACGCACTCTAAACGGGATGTTTAGAGCGAGGTAGCGGGGTCGAACCCTCAGTGTGACGTAAATCACACTTGAATAGGAGGGTAGACGGGCACGAATCGTTTGGTGGATGCGTTCGACGCTGGTACAAACCTTTGCTTGAGGTTACGAGGGGACAACGATGATGGCTACCGATTACGACGCCCCACGGCGTACCGAAACCGATGACGTTTCCGAGGACTCCCTAGAGGAACTCAAGGCACGTCGGAACGAAGCGGCGTCAGCGGTGGTCGACGTGGACGAATCAGAATCTGCCGAGTCTTTCGAGCTGCCTGGCGCCGACCTGTCCGGCGAAGAGCTGTCAGTGCGTGTGATTCCCAAGCAGGCCGACGAGTTCACGTGTTCGAGCTGCTTTCTGGTGCAACACCGCAGTCGGCTGGCTAGCGAGAAAAACGGCGTGATGATCTGTACCGACTGCGCGGCCTGATCGGTCAGCTGCGCAATGCCGACAGCACCCGCTCGGGGTGACGGCAGCTCACCAGCCAGTACGGCGTCGGGTCGTCAACGTCGTCCAACACCAGCAGCACCATGGGGCCGACCCAGCCCCGGTGCACAACGTAGGCCGCAGGGTCGAGTTGGCGGCCCAGTGCCGCGGATTTGGCCGACCGCGGGATATCTGCGGATCGGGCGATCACGGTGACGGGCAGATGTGCCTCGCCGGCCCATAATTCGACTCCGCCGGCACCGGCGGTTACCCGGATCTCGATCCGGCCCAGCCATAGCAGCGCCCCGGCGGCCACCACGAACAACAACGCGAACGGCAGCCAGCGCGGAATGCCCGGCGCACCCTGGTTGACTTCCAGCGCGATGATCGCCGCCAGCGCGAAACCCAGTGGCCACCACCACCATGGCACCCACAAACGCTCGCGATACCGCACGCTTTGCGGCGCGACTCGCGTACCTGACACTCGGTCAAGGGTAATCTGTGGCCCCGTGTCGACCAGTCTGGCGGTAGTCCGTCTCGACCCCGAGCTTCCGCTGCCCACCCGAGCCCACGACGGTGATGCCGGCGTCGATCTTTACAGCGCCGAAGACGTCGAGCTGGCGCCCGGACATCGTGCGCTGGTACGCACCGGGGTCGCGGTTGCCATTCCGCTTGGCATGGTCGGGTTGGTGCATCCACGGTCTGGATTAGCTGCGCGGGCAGGGCTTTCGATCGTCAACAGCCCGGGCACCATTGATGCCGGCTACCGCGGTGAGATCAAGGTATCCCTGATCAATCTCGACCCCGCGACGCCGATCGTCCTGCATCGTGGCGACCGTATCGCCCAGCTGTTGGTACAGCGTGTCGAGTTGGTTGAGCTGGTCGAGGTGTCGTCGTTCGACGAGGCCGGGCTGGCCGATACTTCGCGTGGCGACGGGGGCCACGGCTCCTCCGGCGGACATGCGAGTCTGTGATCGCGCCGCGACGATGCAGTGGGGGTACCCCCAGCCGCGCAGCGGCGAGGGGGCCGAAGCGATGAGAAGGGGCGGCGCTTGTAATGGCTTTCGGTAGACGTAAACCCAAAGACGAGCCAGCCGACGAGTCGGAAGCTCCCCAGGTTCCGGAAGTAGCGGGCGCACACGCGCGACCGGAAGAGCCGGTCGAGAACGCGATGGCGGATGACGTGGAGGGCCCGTTCGACATCGAGGATTTCGACGACGCTGCGGCCGCCACGGCGGGCCGCCTTGACCTGGGTTCGGTGCTGCTGCCGATGCCCGCGTCAGCGCAGCTGCAAGTCGAATTGACCGAAACCGGCATCCCGAGCGCGGTATGGGTGGTGACGCCCAACGGTCGCTTCACCATCGCTGCTTATGCGGCGCCCAAGACCGGCGGTTTGTGGCGTGAGGTGGCCGGGGAGCTGGCCGACTCGCTGCGCAATGACGGGGCCGCGGTGAGCATCCAGGACGGTCGCTGGGGCCGGGAGGTGGTCGGCATCGCGACCGGCGTGGTGCGGTTCATCGGGGTCGACGGCTACCGCTGGATGATCCGTTGCGTCGTGAACAGCGCCGCCGAGAGCATCGATGCGTTGACCGATGAAGCTCGGGAAGCGTTGGTGGACACCGTCGTTCGTCGTGGTGATACTCCGCTACCGGTTCGGACGCCGTTGCCGGTGCAACTGCCCGAGCCGATGGCGTCTCAGCTGCGCGACGCGGCGGCCGGGCAGGGCGCGCCGGGGGGACAGGTGGTCGCGCCGCCGGACCCTAACGTTGGGGGGGAAGGGGAGCCATCCGAGCCGACTGCGCGCCGCAGCGCCTCCGGATCGGCGATGCAACAGTTGCGCAGCACCACCGGCGGCTAGCCCGCTGACGATGCGGCTTCCAGCGCTGCCAAGCAGGCGGCGCCAAGGGCAGCGGGATCGGCGCC
>JAFAID010000191.1 GCA_019236925.1 Mycobacterium sp.
AACCTGACACGACACCAAAAACTGGCATCAAAAAAACAACCACACCTCACACACGGGGAAGTGCAAAAAGCGTGGCCAAAAAAACAACAACAAAAACAAAACCACCAAACACACTATTGAGTTCTCAAACAACACCCGTCAACAGGCAACCCTGCCACTATACTCTGCGGCACAGGTGCGGTCAACTCGCTGCCGCTCCGCGTAGGACCGGCGAGAGTCGTTATGTCTCAACTACTCTACGCGCTCTATCTCCGCTCCGAGACTCACCAGATTCTCCACGAATAGCGGATAGCCGCGGTCGATGTGAAAGACATCGTGAACCTCGGTGTCACCGTCGGCGACCAATCCGGCCAGCACCAGACCGGCGCCTGCCCGGATGTCCGATGACCACACGGGTGCACTCGACAACTGCGGGAGTCCTCGCACGACGGCATGGTGCCCGTCGGTGCGGGCGTCGGCGCCGAGGCGGATCATCTCCTCGACAAAACGGAACCGTGCCTCGAACACGTTCTCGGTGATCATTGATGTGCCATCGGCGATCGACGCCAGGCCAATCGCCATCGGCTGCAGATCCGTCGGGAACCCCGGGAACGGCAACGTTGAGACATTGACCGCCTTCGGGCGCTCGTACTGCGTCACCCGGAAACTGTCGTCAGTCTGGGTAACGGTGGCACCCACGTCGTGCAGTTTGTGCAGAACAACCTGAAGATGCGCGGGATCAACCCCGGTCACCGTGATGTCACCCCGGGTCATCGCTGCGGCGATGCCCCAGGTGGCGGCCACGATCCGGTCGCCGATGACGCGATGCTCGGTCGGGTACAGCCGAGGTACGCCGGTAATCGTCATCGTCGGCGAACCGGCGCCCTCGACCAGCGCACCCATCTGGTTCAACATCGTGCACAGGTCAACCACGTCGGGTTCGCGCGCCGCATTGTGAATTGTGGTCACGCCCTCCGCCAACACCGCGGCCATCAAGATGTTTTCGGTGGCCCCTACTGACGGGAACTCCAACTGAATTTCCGCGCCTCGCAAGGTATCTGCGTGGGCAACGACACAGCCGTGCTCGATATTGCAGACGGCTCCCAGCTGCCGTAGCCCCGCCTGGTGCATATCCAGCGGCCGTGACCCGATGGCGTCACCGCCCGGCAGTGCGACTTTGGCCCGCTTGCACCTTCCGACGAGCGGGCCGAGTACGCAGACCGAGGCTCGGAACTGACGGACTGCGGCGAAGTCGGCGTCGTACTTCGGCTCGTCCGGGGAGGTGATGCGCACGGTTGCCCCGGTCAACTCGACGGTGGCGCCCAGACCCCTCAGCACCTCGGCCATCAGCGGGACATCGAGGATGTCGGGGCAGTTGGTGATCGTGCTGGTCCCTTCGGCGAGAAGAGCCGCAGCCATCAACTTGAGAACGCTATTTTTTGCCCCACCAACAGCGACTTCGCCCGACAACCGACTGCCACCGGTCACCACGAATCGCTCCGCCACCCGGGTTAGTTTAGTGAAGCGGTATCGCCCTGTCAGTCGGCACGGCGGTCGGAGCGGTACGGTTTTTAGTCATGGCAGTACATCTGACCCGCATCTATACCCGGACCGGCGACGACGGAACAACGGGGTTGAGCGATTTCTCGCGGGTCTCCAAGAACGACGCGCGGCTGGTGGCGTATGCGGACTGCGACGAAGCCAACTCGGCGATCGGCGTTGCGATCGCGCTGGGAAACCCGCAACAAGAGCTAACGGATGTTTTGCGACAGGTTCAGAACGACCTGTTCGATGCCGGCGCAGATCTCTCGACGCCGGTTGTGGAGAATCCGAAGCATCCTCCGTTGAGGATCACGCAGTCATACATCGACCGGCTCGAGACCTGGTGTGACGAATTCAACGAAGGCCTGCCGGCACTCAACTCCTTTGTGCTGCCTGGCGGTTCGCCACTCTCGGCGCTGCTGCATGTCGCCCGCACGGCGGTGCGCCGCGCTGAACGTTCGGCGTGGTCTGCGATCGAACTGCACCCGTCGGACGTCAGTCCGCTGCCAGCCAAGTATCTGAATCGGTTGTCCGACTTGCTATTTATCCTATGCCGGCTGGCCAACCCGGACGGAGACGTGCTGTGGCGACCCGGCGCCGGGCAGGCCGATTAGGTACTACGGCGGCGGGCACGTGGAGATGGACGCGATTCCAACCACGACTGGAAAGCGGTCAATGCGCCTCGGTCCAGTGCGATTTCATAGCCCGCCCTGCGGTCCTGGGTGGTGTCGCGCAGTTCCAAGACACTGATCTCGTCAGTCATGATGTCGAACTCGTCGCCGCGTGGCGAACGCCGTGAAACGATCTCCACACCACGCCTGTTGAGCTGACGATCCGGCCACAAGCGAACACTGGACAGTCGGTAGAAGGCGGCATCACCACCCCGGTAGCGGATGACGCCGTGGCGCCACCCATGGCCCCCAACTGCCGGGATATCCCGCATGATCGCCGCCGTCCCACCCTGGCGCAGCTTCCACAAGCGATAGCTCAAGGCGACGACGGCAATTCCCAACACCGCGACGAGCACGACCATGGTAATCATGAGCGCGCTCATCGCCGCCGCCCGCTAGTCGAGCGCGCCGACAGCGCGCAGTCTTGCCCGCCCCCTGGCGGCGATGCGGGGATCGTCTGACTCCGAATCCTCTTTCGCCGCGGCCTCGTCGATCTCCGATTCGAATTCCGCGGATTCGGCAAGGATGCTGACCGCCTCCTCGGTCACCGAAAGGAAGCCGCCGCAGACCGCGATGCGCAGGTCCTTCTCGCCCTCGCGCTCGACGCGAACCATCGCATCGTCGACCAGCTGCGCCACCAGCGGGATATGCCTTGGCAGGATACCGATCTCGCCAACGGTGGTGCGGGTAAAGATGAACGTCGCCTGACCCGACCAGATCTTCCGGTCGACGGCAACGATCTCCACGTTCATCTCGGCCATGTCACACTGTGCCCTTTCCAGCTGAAACGCATCACAGCTTGGCGCCGAAGCTTTCAGCCTTCTTGGCCAGGTCGTCGAGGCCGCCGATCAGGAAGAAAGCCTGCTCGGGCACATGGTCAAAGTCGCCCTTGGTGAGCCTGTCGAACGCCTCGATGGTTTCCTTCACCGGCACGGTGGAACCGGGCTGACCGGTGAACTGCTCTGCCGCCATCATGTTTTGCGAGAGGAAGCGCTCGATGCGGCGCGCCCGGTTGACCTGTTGCTTGTCTTCTTCGGACAGCTCGTCGATACCCAGAATCGCGATGATGTCTTGAAGGTCCTTGTAGCGCTGCAGGATTCGGATGACGTCCTGGGCCACCCGGTAGTGTTCGTCACCGACGACGCCCGGGTCCAGAATGGTCGAGCTGGACGTCAGCGGGTCCACCGCCGGGAAGATGCCCTTGGAGAACACCGCCCGCGAGAGCTCGGTGGTGGCGTCCAGGTGTGCGAACGTCGTCGCCGGCGCCGGGTCGGTGTAGTCGTCGGCGGGCACGTACACGGCCTGCATCGAGGTAATCGATCGACCGCGCGTCGAGGTGATCCGCTCCTGGAGCTCGCCCATTTCGTCGGCCAGCGTGGGCTGATATCCCACCGCCGAGGGCATCCGGCCGAGCAGTGTGGACACCTCGGACCCGGCCTGGGTGAATCGGAAGATGTTGTCGATGAACAGCAGCACGTCCTGGCCCGCCTCGTCGCGGAACCACTCGGCCATCGTCAGCGCGGACAGCGCCACCCGCATACGGGTGCCGGGCGGCTCGTCCATCTGGCCGAACACCAGCGCGGTGTCCTTGAGCACGTTGGCTTCCTGAAGCTCGACCCACAGGTCGTTGCCCTCGCGGGTACGCTCCCCCACGCCGGCGAATACCGAAGTACCACCGAAGTTTCGGGCGATGCGGTTGATCATCTCCTGGATGAGCACCGTCTTGCCCACACCCGCACCGCCGAACAGCGCGATCTTGCCACCACGCACGTAGGGCGTCAGCAGGTCGACGACCTTCAGGCCGGTCTCGAGCATCTCGGTGCGCGGTTCCAGTTCGTCGAACGGCGGCGGCTTGCGGTGAATGGCCCAGTGATCAAAGTCTTTTCCGTAGCCGGGCTCGTCCAGGCAGTCGCCCAGCGCGTTGAACACGTGGCCCTTGACGTCGTCGCCGACCGGCACCGAAATCGAATCCCCGGTGTCGGTCACCTCGACGCCGCGCACCAGCCCGTCGGTCGGCTGCAGC
>JAFAID010000269.1 GCA_019236925.1 Mycobacterium sp.
AGCATCTAAGCGGGAAACCCCCTCCAAGACCAGGCTTCTCACCCATCAAGTGGGATAAGGCCCCCCGCAGACCACGGGATCAATAGACCAGACCTACACACCCGGCAACGGGCTCAGGGAACTGGCACTAACCGGCCGAAAACTTACACACACAACCCGCAACCACACCAATTCACCAACCCCCACCCCACCACCAAACACATCTAAATAAAGTTACGGCGGCCACAGCGACAGGGAAACGCCCGGACCCATCCCGAACCCGGAAGCTAAGCCTGCCAGCGCCGATGATACTACCCAACCCGGGTGGAAAAGTAGGACACCGCCGAACACACACCCAAAAAAGGGCACCCACACGGTGCCCTTTTTTGCGTCAACGGGCCCTAATCGAAAAGCATCAAATTCCCCGATTTCACATTCTTTTCCATTTCGAGCAGCGACCGTTTCCGATCGAGACCGCCGCCGTACCCGGTAAGGCTTCCGTTTGCGCCGATTACCCGGTGGCACGGGACGATGACGGCGATCGGATTGTGGCCATTTGCCAACCCGACGGCGCGAGCGGCGCCGGCTGCGCCGATCTGTTCTGCGATTTGTCCGTACGATCGGGTTTCCCCATACGGAATCGTCAACAGCGCCTGCCAAACCCGCCGCTGAAACTCGCTACCGGCAAGGCCGAGCTCAAGGTCGAAATCGGTGCGCTTGCCGGCAAAGTAGGCGTCGAGCTGGTCGACCGCATCCGGAAAGGCTCGGTCGTCGCGCACCCAATCAGCGCGGTCCGGCTCGTACGTCTGGTTCAACATACGCAGGTTCGTCAGCACCCGGCCGCGCCCGGCCAGCGCCAATGGACCGATCGGGCTGTCAATGGTGCGGTAGTGGATCATGCGATCTCTCCTTGGATGGCCAGTGGTTCACCGGATGCTCCAGCGTGGTCCACAGATGCTGCGTGGCATAAGAGCGCCAAGGGCGCCACGGCCGGCTTCGTGCAACCAATGCTCGCTGCGCAGTCGGCAACCCCAATTGTTCAGCAGCCAAGCGCAATCCGAGGTCGCTGACGGGGAAGGCGTCGGGGTCGCCCAGACCCCGCATGGCGATCACCTCTGCGGTCCACGGTCCGATGCCGGGCAGCGCCAGCAACTGCTGACGGGCCGCGTCCCAGTCGCAGCCGCTGTCTAGGACCACACGGCCATTGGCCAGTCCGGCGATCAGGGCGGTCAATGTCCGCCGGCGTGCCGCCGGAACGGCCAGATGGGCCGGATCAATATCGGCGAGTTGCTCGACCGACGGAAAGGTGTGCGTCAGTGCGCCTTCGGCGTCGTGGATCGGCTGGCCGTATGCGATGACCAGCCTGCTGGCGTGCGTCCGCGCAGCCTTCGTGGACACCTGCTGACCCAGCACCGCTCGCACGGCGAGTTCGGCCTCGTCGACCGTCCGGGGTATACGCTGCCCAGGTGCCTTGGCGACCACAGGGGCCAGGACCGGATCAGATTGCAATACCTCGATAACCGCCTCGGGATCGGCGTCCAGATCGAGTAGCCGCCTGCAACGCGAGATCGCGGAGGTCAGGTCGCGGAAGTCGTCGAGCACCAGCAGGCATCGCACATGATCGGGCGCCGGTGTCAGGCTGACAGTGCCGTTTCCGGACGGCAGCCGAAGGGTGCGGCGATACGTGCCATCGCGCACCTCCTCGCATCCGGGCACCATGCCGGCGGCCAGGTGACCGAAGACGCCCTCGTAGGCGAAGGGGGCCCGTACCGGCAGGCGCAGCGACACCGTCCCCGGTGACCGCATGTCCAATACGGCACGCCCGAACCGCGCGGCCGCGCGTTTGCGCAACTGGGTCGGCGTGCTGTCGCACACTACGCGCAGCGTGTCGTTGAATTGGCGGATGCTGGAAAACCCTGCGGCAAAGGCGACTTCACCGAAAGGCAGATCTGTCGTCTCGATCAGCACCCGAGCGGTTTGGGTGCGCTGCGCACGGGCCAGGGCAAGCGGGCCGGCACCTGTCTCGGCCTGCAGTAACCGCTCAAGCTGCCGTGTGGTGTAACCAAGGCGGCTGGCAAGCTCCGTGACGCCTTCGCGGTCCACGATGCCGTCGGCGATCAGCCGCATGGCCCGTGCGACGAGGTCCCCGCGGATGTTCCACTCGGGCGAACCTGGCGACGCATCCGGGCGGCAGCGCTTGCACGCGCGAAAACCGGCACGTTGGGCGGCGGCCGCAGTCGGATAAAACCGGACATTGCGGGCGAACGGTGGCCGGACCGGACAACTGGGCCGGCAATAAATCCCGGTCGTCAGCACTGCGGTGACGAACCAGCCGTCGAACCGAGCGTCCTTTGACTGCACGGCCCGATAGCAGCGGTCGAAATCTTCATGCACGGTTCGACAATTACACCGGACCACTGACATTACTGGCGGAAATCCGACATCGTCGTGGGGCTGCCCGGCTGGGCGCCGCCCGGCTCCGGCGCAACCGGCTACACGGGTGCTGCCAGCCGTGTCGGCTGGCCATGTCCGCGCAGCGTCACCGTCTCGCCCAAAGACCAACGGGCCCGCTCGTTTTCACTTGCGGCGTTGACGGCGTCTGAGGATGCCAATAACCGGCCGGGTTCATCCTTTGCCAGTTCGCACAGCCGGGCGGCCTCGTTGACCGGCTCGCCGATCACCGTGTATTCGAACCGCTCTTTGGCTCCGACATTCCCGGCGACGACTTGACCGGCCGTGACCCCGATACCGGCTGGGCACTCAGGCACCTCGCGTTCGAGTCGACCAGCGATGGCCCGGGCGGCGGCGAGCGCGTGGTCCTCCGGCCGGTCGAGGTGGTTGGGTGCGCCGAATACTGCCAGCACGGCGTCGCCCTCGAATTTGTTGACCAGTCCGCGATTGCGGTCCACCTCTTCGACGATCACCGCGAAGAAGCGGTTCAGCAGCTGCACGACTTCCGCGGCGGGGCGGCTCGTCACCAACTGCGTCGAGCCGACGATATCGACGAAAACAACTGCGACATGGCGTTCTTCGCCTCCAAGCTTTGGTTTTTCCCGCTCGGCGGCGGCGGCGACTTCGCGTCCGACGTGACGGCCGAACAGGTCGCGCACTCGTTCGCGCTCGCGCAGGCCGTCCACCATCGAGTTGAAACCACGCTGCAGCTCGCCGAGTTCAGTGCCGTCGAAGACCACCAGATCGCCTCGCAGATCGCCCTGTTCGACCCGCTTGAGCGCCGCGCGCACTACCCGTACCGGCGTCGCGGTCAGCCAGGACAGGATCCACATCAACAGGAATCCGAAGATCAGCGTCGCGATCGAAATGATGAGCACCGCAACGCCCAACTGGGTCTCGCTCAGATTGCCCAGCGCCAAGGCGAAGAAAGCGGTCAGCGCGATGCCGAGAATCGGCACGCCGGAACTCAGCAGCCACACTGTCAGCGTTCGGCCCATGATCCCGGGTGCTAGCTGCCGGGGCGCTCGCCCGGCTTCGAGAGCTTGGGCGGCCACCGGACGGAGCGCGAATTCGGTGAACAGGTAGCACGCAGTGGAAACCAGGATGCCGCAGAAGCTGACGGAGAAGCCAACAATCGGGATGAACGTGCTGTCGGCCAGCCCATACAGCGTCGTCAACAAGGCTGCTCCGATTCCCCAGAGCGCGAGCACGTCAACTGCCACCCACAGCGGGGCCAGGAACGTCGCGCGCTCATCGGCGGCAGTGGGTGTGCGTTCCTCGATTGCCCACCGCAGGGACGTGATCAGTCGACGGGTGATCAGGTAGCTCCCGAGCGCCAGCGCGATCGCGATGTACGCCGGCGCGACGGCGAAGGTGATCCACGGTGGCGCGTCGCTGAAGATGCTTGGCGTCGGGAACGCGATGGTCAGCAGGAGGGTTGCTACGCCGATGCCGCTCAGGTTGGCCGCGAGGATGAACACCGTGATGATCAACTGAATGCGTACCCTGCGGCGGGCCTGGCTTTCAGACGGGCGCCCAAGCAGCCACGAGCCGTACGCCGGCGTCTCCGGGAGCCGACCGTTCTGCCGGGTGACGATCTCCAGAAACCGGCCCAGCCGTTGCGCGACCGTTCGTGTGGCCATCATCGTGGCGTCAGCCTAATTCGTCTGGCGGCTCGCGCTTAAGGTATGTCGCGTGCGCCTCGTGATCGCCCGCTGCACCGTGGACTATGTCGGACGCCTCACCGCTCATCTGCCATCGGCCCGCCGACTACTGCTGGTCAAGGCGGACGGCTCGGTGAGTGTGCACGCCGACGACCGCGCCTACAAGCCGCTGAACTGGATGAGTCCGCCGTGCTGGCTCACCGAAGAGGCCGACGGCGCACTGCCGATATGGGTGGTGGAGAACAAGGCCGGCGAGCAACTGCGTATCACTATCGAGGACATCGAGCACGACTCCAGCCACGACTTGGGCGTCGATCCCGGGCTGGTCAAGGACGGCGTCGAAGCCCACCTGCAAGCGTTACTGGCCGAGCACGTGGAGCTGCTCGGCGCCGGATATACGTTGGTGCGCCGCGAATACATGACGGCGATCGGGCCGGTCGACCTGCTGTGCCGCGACGAAGAGGGCCGCTCGGTGGCGGTGGAGATCAAACGCCGCGGGGAGATCGACGGCGTCGAGCAACTCACCCGCTACCTCGAGTTGCTCAACCGCGACAGTGTGCTCGCGCCGGTGCGCGGGGTATTCGCCGCGCAGCAGATCAAGCCACAGGCAAGAACCTTGGCGGTCGATCGCGGAATCCGTTGTCTGACATTGGATTACGACAAGATGCGCGGGATGGATTCTGACGAGTTTCGGCTGTTCTGACAACTCATTCCGGCCGCGTCGCTCCGATCGCACTTGTCGGGCAGCGCGAAACCGCCTCATCCAACTTTGCGCTCTGCTCGACGAGCGGCCGCAGCGGTATTGCTGTTCCATCGCCGCCCATATCGAACAGGGCAGGCGCGACGGCCATGCAAGTACCCGACCCCATGCACAGCTCCGGGTCGACCGTGACCTGCACGGCATACTGCCCGGCGCCACTCATGACGCGGCCGCCGGATCGGTGCGCTTGCGCAGGGTGACGGTGGCCCGCCGCTCCGGCAACAGCAAGACGGTGTTCGCCTGCTGGTTTTCGGCGGCCGTCGTCTCGGGGACGAACGTCAGCTCCTGCAGGATGGTGCGCAGCAGCACCCGCGTTTCGAACATCGCCATATGTCCGCCCAGGCAACGATTGATTCCGCCGCCGAAAGGCAGCCAGTGGTAGGGGTCCGGGGTCGTCCCGAGGAACCGTTCTGGTCGGAACTCGTCGGGTGCGTCGTACAGGTCGCCGCGGCGGTGAATGCCGTTGATGTAGAGGAACACCATCGAGCTCCGCGGCAGGAACACGTCGTTGAGTACGACGTCACGATTGACGGCGCGCGCCGTGAAGGGGACGGTTGGGCGCAACCGCAGGGTCTCGGTGATGACGGCGTCGAGATAGGTTTCGTCGCCGGCGGCCAGCGTCTCCTCGAGCCGTTGCAGCACCTTCGGGTGTCGGACCAGTCGCTCGGCCACCCACGACAGCGTTGCTGCTGTCGTGTCGTTGCCTGCGACCAGCAGCAGGCGTTGGAAGCCGGCGATCATCTCGTCGTCCATCAGGCCTTGGTCGTCAGCCTGCGCAATCTGCAGGAACACGGCCAGGCAGTCGCGCCGCTCGGTGTTGTCGGAAGCGGCGCGGCGGACGGCCATCTCGTCATAGGTCGTCTGGTCCAGCCCGGTCAGAACCCGATCGAGTGCGGGGAACGGCAGCCAGCGCCCACGTGACGTCATGGATGCGGCGTATCGCAGGGCAAGACCGCGCGATCCGATGAGACGGTCGAGGTCGGTCATATGGTCGGACAGCCGCGCGCGTCGCTCGGGCTCCGTGATCCCGAAGACGATCGACATGATCACCTCGCGGGCCAGAGTCTGCGCGTACGAATGGAATCGGATGGGCTGCTCCACTGGGAGGTCACGCACCATGCGGCGGGCGACATCTTCCATGGCTGGTTCGTAGCCCTGCAATGCCTTGCCCATGAACGCGGGTGTCACCTTGCGGCGCACCACCGTGTGGTCGTCGCTCGCCCACCACGACATAATCCGCTCGCCGAAGATGAGCTCGTGTGGTGCCAACCGTCGCAGCGCGGTGCCGAATGACAACGCCCGCGTCTTGTCTTGGAAGATGGCCCGGACGTCGTCCGGCGACGAAGTCCAGAACATCGTCGGCATCAGCGGAACGTCCAACACGAACCGCTCTCCAAGCCCCGCCAGCTGCTGTCGGGCTGTCTCGGGCGCGAAGAAAAGCTTGGCCCACGCGGCCAGCGAGATCTTCGGGCGCGGCAAGGTGTCGAGCGTCGTAACCTGCCGCGTTGTCGGCGTCGTGGTGCTCATCGCAACTCCCAGGCATGGTCGTCGGGTCGGACGTTCAAAGTCTACGGTACTATCTAGTACTATAGATCTGCAAGCCTCACCGAGTCGCGGCGTAAGGTCCCCGGGGTGAGCACGCTGTCGGGTTCTTTCCCAAAATCCGCTCCCGGCCTGCCTCGCGGACGGACCAGCCTCGATCCGCTCGACGCGACGGCCCACCAGCGCACACGACTGCTGCGGGCCGTCATCTCCGCCGTCGCCGACAAGGGCTATCAGGCGACCACGATCACCGATATCGTTCAACGCGCCCGGGTGTCCCGCAGCGTCATGTATCGGGAGTTCGACGGGAAACTCGACTGCTTTTTGGCGGCGATCGAAGCGGGGCGGGAATTGGTCACGGCGCGCATAGCGGAAGCCATGGCTGAGGTGTCCGACGGCTCGCTGGAAACGGTGGTGCGTGCGATCAGCCGAGCCTATTTGGAATCGTGTGCACGGGAACCGGACCACACTCGGGCGTGGGTGCTGGAACTGGCCGCGGCGGGTCCCGAGGGCGTCGAGGTGCGAGACAGGTATCTGGATGGGTTCGTCACGTTGATGCGAGAGATCGACCACGAGTACGGAAGTGGGCGGCCCCGTCCGCGCGAGCACTACGTCGCGCTGGTCGGCGGCATCACAGAGCTGGTTGGCCGTGAGGTCCGCGCCGGCGCTGCGGCCGCGTTACCGCGGCTCGAAGACGCGCTGACAATGGCCGCGGTGGCCATGTTGCGATGACCAAACGCCGCAATCCGCCGCGCCAACAGCGGTCACTGCCGCCGTTGCCGATGCAGCGCCGGGTGGAAACCGGACCCGATGGCCACGACTACGAAGTGCGACCAGTTGCCGCCGCGCGGGCCGCCAAGACGTATCGTTGCCCCGGCTGCGATCACGAAATCCGTTCTGGCACTGCCCATGTGGTGGTGTGGTTAGCAGATTCCGGTGAGGTTGCGATGGACGACCGGCGGCACTGGCACACGCCGTGCTGGGCCAATCGGGTTAACCGCGGGCCCACCCGAAAGTGGTCTTAGGCGTGTTTGTCGTCGGCCGGCTCGACCAGCTCGATCAAAACTCCGCCCGCGTCCTTGGGGTGGATGAAGTTGATCCGCGAGTTCGCTGTGCCACGGCGGGGCGCGTCGTAGAGCAGGCGGATGCCCTGCTCGCGCAGCCGGTCGGTGAGGGTTTCGAGGTCGCTGACCCGGTAAGCCAGCTGCTGGATGCCGGGCCCACGCTTGTCGAGGAACTTCGCGATCACCGATGACTCGTCGATCGGGGCCATCAGCTGCACCTGTGCGCTGCCGACCGGCGCGCCGCGCACCGACAACATCGCTTCGCGAATGCCCTGGTCGTCGTTGATTTCCTCATGCAGCACGATCATGCCCAGATGGTCGTGGTACCACGCGATTGCGTCATCGAGGTCGGGAACCGCGATGCCGACATGGTCGACCGCCGTCACCAGCGCGGTGGCGAGGACTTGACGGATGTCAACTTGATCGGTGGTCATCACGTAACGGTAACCTGACGGGAAAGATTCTGCTTCGGAGATCCGCAGGATCGGCAGTTAGGCCCTGCTCTGGAGGTTAGTCATGACGACATCGGTGATCGTTGCTGGAGCACGTACCCCGGTCGGCAAGTTGATGGGTTCGCTGAAGGACTTCTCGGGCAGCGATCTGGGCGCCATCGCGATCGCCGGCGCCCTGGAGAAGGCCAATGTGCCCGCGTCGGCGGTCGAGTACGTGATCATGGGCCAGGTGCTGACCGCGGGGGCCGGTCAGTTGCCGGCGCGACAGGCGGCGGTGGCGGCCGGTATCGGTTGGGATGTCCCGGCGATGACCATCAACAAGATGTGTCTGTCCGGTATCGACGCCATCGCACTCGCTGACCAGCTCATTCGGGCCGGTGAGTTCGACGTGGTGGTGGCCGGCGGACAGGAGTCCATGACCAAGGCGCCGCATCTGCTGATGGATAGCCGCTCCGGCTACAAGTACGGCGACGTGACGGTTTTGGATCACATGGCCTACGACGGCCTGCACGACGTGTTCACCGACCAGCCGATGGGCGCGTTGACCGAGCAGCGCAACGACGTCGACAAGTTCACCCGTCTCGAACAGGACGAGTTCGCTGCGCGGTCGCACCAGAAGGCCGCCGCGGCATGGAAGGACGGCGTCTTCGCCGACGAAGTCGTGCCGGTGAGCATCCCGCAGCGCAAGGGCGATCCGTTGCAGTTCAACGAGGATGAGGGCATTCGCGCGAACACCACCGCCGAATCGCTGTCCGGGCTGAAGCCGGCGTTCCGTCGTGACGGCACCATTACTGCCGGCTCGGCATCGCAGATTTCCGACGGCGCGGCCGCGGTGGTCGTGATGAACAAGGACAAGGCCATCGAGCTGGGGTTGCCGTGGCTGGTCGAGATCGGTGCGCACGGCGTGGTGGCCGGGCCGGATTCGACGCTGCAGTCGCAGCCGGCCAACGCGATCAAAAAAGCTCTTGGTCGCGAAGGTATCTCCGTCGACCAGCTCGACGTGGTGGAGATCAACGAGGCGTTTTCTGCGGTGGCATTGGCCTCGACGCGGGAACTGGGCGTCGATCCCGACATCGTCAACGTCAACGGTGGTGCGATCGCCATCGGGCATCCGATCGGCATGTCAGGCGCGCGGATCGCGCTGCATGCGGCTCTGGAGCTGGCGCGCCTGGGATCCGGATACGGCGTTGCGGCGCTGTGCGGAGCGGGCGGTCAGGGCGACGCACTGATCCTGCGGGCCGGCTGACGCGCCCTCCGCCACGGCGTGACTCGGCGCGGGGATGAGCTCGCAAGTATGTTCGGTTGCCGCGATGAAGACGGTTGCTGGCATCGTGACCACGGGCAAATCTAAGGCCTGCTGTGATTTTGGTCATAAGGCCGTCGTATGGCGGTCTCAACGCCGCAACCCGGGTGGATCGGGCCGCGAAGCGACATGCCAAACTTAACGACGTGACCCGTCCTCGACCACCGGTTGGCCCTGCGATGGCCGGCGCGGTCGACTTGTCCGCCCTCAAGCAAACCGCGCCGTCCAGCGCTGATGCGGCCGCGGGGGGATCGGCGAATCCCATCGGCACCGAGATCAACGAAGCCAACTTCGAAGAAGAGGTGCTGCTGCGGTCCAACGAGGTGCCGGTCGTCGTGCTGATGTGGTCGCCGCGCAGCGACGT
>JAFAID010000297.1 GCA_019236925.1 Mycobacterium sp.
AGCCCGGGATGTGCAGCCCGGTTCACTGGGACTGCTAACCCTGTGCCCGGGAGTGCCCGTCGCGCCTGGCGCCTAGAACCGGACCAATCCGACCAGCGTGAGCGCGGTCACTGTGGTGGTCAATTCGATCGCGCCGCCGAGCACGTCACCGTTGATGCCGCCGAAACGGCGCACACAATGCGCGATCAGCGCCGCGCCGCAGGCGAGCCCGACCAGCGCCGCCACCGGTCCCTGCCACGGCTGCCGACCCGCTGCCACGGCCGCGCCGAGCAGCACGGTGACCCATGCGGCGATCACCGGCGCGGATTGGGTACCGGCGACCCGGGCGCCCAACGTGCTGCCCTGCGCCGCCGGTAGCGACCGGCGGCAGGCCAGCACGGCGGCTACCCGGCCGGCGGAAACGGCAACCACGATCGCGGCCGCGCCCAGCGCCGAAAATGCCAGTCCTTGCAGCACGATCACCAATACGACGGTGGCCACCCCGAACGGCCCGGTCGACCCGTCACGCATCACCTGCAGCGCGCGCTCCGGCGGACCGTAACAGCCCAGCCCGTCGGCGGTGTCGGCCACGCCGTCGATGTGCAGGCCGCGGGTCGCCGCCAGCAGCGCCGCTACCGCGAGCAGGCCGGTCAGCGGGTTGCCCGATCCGAACGCCAGCGCGCTCGCCCATGTTACGGCCGCGGCCAGCGCACCGAGTGCCGCGCCAACGACCGGCAGCGCCGTCATCGCGCCGCGGCCCAGCGGCCGGTCCGACGTGCCGGGCACCGGGACGACGGTCTCGAACGCGAAAGCCGTTGCCAGCGAGCTGATCACGGTGAGGGGTCGGGATGGTCGGCGCGGTCGGAGACGTGCGCGCTGGCAAAGCTGGCCATCGATGTCAACGCGGCCACCGCGGCTCGCAGAATCGGCAGCGCCACCGCGGCGCCGGTACCCTCGCCCAGCCGCATTTTCAGATCCACGATCGGATCCAGCCCAAGCTGGGCCAGCGCCAGCGCGTGGGCCGGTTCGGTGGAGAGGTGACCGGCCTGCCACCACAACCGGGCGCCCGGTGCGAGGCGCTCGGCGATCAGCGCCGCAGCCGTCACCGCCATGCCATCGAGCAACAGTGGGGTACGCCGGACGGCGGCCTGCGCGCAGAAGCCTGCCATCCCCGCCAGATCCGCGCCGCCGCAACGCTGCAGCAGTGCCACCGGATCGGATGACACCGGCTCGGCCCGGAACAGCGCGTCGCGCACCGCCGCCGTTTTGCGGGCCCACCCCGCATCGTCTATCCCGGTTCCGTAGCCGACCGCCGCGACCGGCTCGATACTCGTCAGCGCTGCAGTCAGAACCGTTGCCGCAGTAGTGTTTCCGATACCCATATCGCCGGCGATGAGAAGATCCGCACCGGCATCGACCTCCTGGTCGGCGATCTGCCGGCCGGCGTCGATCGCGTCGAGGGTCTCCTGGTGGGTCAGCGCGTCCTCGCAGGTGATGTCACCGCTGGCGCGCCGCACTTTGTGCGCACCGATCGGCTGCGACAGCGGGTCAGCGTCCACGGCCAGGTCCGCGACGCGCACCGTTGCTCCGGCGACGTCAGCTAGCGCGTTGATCGCAGCGCCGCCGGCGTCGATATTGGCGACCATCTGACTGGTGACCTCCGGCGGGTAGGCCGATATCCCCGATCGGGCCACGCCATGATCGCCGGCGAACACCACAATTCGAGCCCGCTCGAATTGCGTTGGCGGACAATGGCCTTGGCATGATGCGACCCAGACGGACAGATCCTCGAGGCGGCCCAGGGCGCCGCGCGGCTTGGTCAGCGTGTCCTGACGGGCCCGGGCGGCCGCGGCGGCATCCGTATCGGGCGGCACTACCGGCGCAAACACCATCAGATCCTCGGCGGCTTGATCTGCAACGGCTGCCCGGCCACCATTAGCACCACTCGATCGCATAAGGTGGCGAGCCGCTGGTTGAGCGCGCCCAACTCATCGGTGAACCGTCGGCCGGACACCGTCGCGGCCACGATGGTCAGTCCGACCTCGTGGCTGACCAGGACCAGCGGCGAATCGAACGAGGCCACCGCGGCGAGCATCTCGTCGACGTCCGCCGACACCGAGCCGTTCTCCCATCCGCGGCGGTCCAACACGGCGGTCAGCCAGCCGGGGACGTCGTCGACGAGGGTGGGCGCCGCCGGTGGCTGGTGCAAATGCGTTGGGATGTCGTCGCTTTCCACCGTTGACCAGTGCGCAGGCCTGCGATCGCGGTGCTGTGCGATTCGTCGCAGCCAAGCCGGGTCGGTGTCCGTAACCGACCCGGTCGCCAGGTAGCGCACCGGCTCAACCGGTCCCAGTGACTCGGCGATGGCCGCCTCCGCCCACCGCGACTTGCCCGACTTGATTCCGCCGAGCACCAGGGTTCGCACGGCAGATCAAACGTCCCATGGCGATCGCAAGCGCGGCGTAGCCAGGCGCAGCGGGTCGCCATCCGAGGGCTTCTTCCGGCGACGCTTACTCGACACGGTCCCCGTGCTTGACTTGGGGCCGGGGCGCTCGCATCCGGCGCATCTGGGAAGCTCGACCGGCTGCGTAAAAACCTAGCTTCCAACGACTTTCGGTGTCCTCTGGGAATTTCTCGTCAACCCGTTTAGCGACCTTGCGGCCCAGGATTAGCCCGTCGAGCATCATGAGAGCCATCAGCAGCGTCATCGCGGGCGAAATGTAGAGCTGCAGTTGCGGGACGGCGAACATGACGAACAGCAACGTCAGGGCCGAAGGCATGAACAGCCCGAGCACGTTACGGCGGGCGTCCACCAGGTCGCGGACGAACCGGCGCACCGGACCACGGTCGCGCTCCAGCAGGTAGCGCTCGTCGCCGGCCATCATGTGCTCTCGCCGATCCGCCATTTGGGCGCGACGCGCTGCACTGTTAGCCCGGCGTTCCTCACGACTGAGCTTGGGCCCCGCCAACGACTTTCGCCTTGCGCGCGCCTCGGCGGAGGTCATCGGGGCCGGAGCGACCGGGCCCTTGCGTCGGGCGGCGGCGCTGCGCCTCGGTGTGGGGCGTCCCTTGGGAGCGGTCGTTTGCGAGCCATGCGACGACTCGGACGCGTCCGCCGTTGTCCGAGCACCGCCTTGATCCCCGGCGGCGTCGATGTCTTTTTTGCGGCCCAGCAGTTTCACGTTCGCCAGGTTACTTCGCAACCGGCGTTGTCTGGTACACGGTCCGGCCCTTGATCGCGGTGGGGTGCACCTTTGTCCAGCGGGCCCTACGCTTGCTGAAATGAGCGGGTCGGCGGCTAACGTCGGCGGTATCGCACCCGCGGCGGACCTGGTGCCGGCGACTCTACGCGTGCTGGTTGCCCCCGACTGTTATGGCGGCAGCCTGACCGCAGTCGAAGCCGCCGCCGCAATAGCGACGGGCTGGAACCGGGCGCGCCCCGCCGACCAGTTCATCATTGCGCCGCAGTCCGACGGCGGCCCAGGTTTCATCGACGTACTGGCCAGCCGGTTAGGGCAGCGGCGGCACCTCGAGGTGTCCGGTCCGCTCGAAGAAGACGTGCAGGCCGAATGGGTGCTTGACCCCGAGTCGGCGACGGCATACCTGGAATGCGCGCAGGCGTGCGGCTTATCCCGCCTCGGTGGGCCGCCGACAGCGCAAACGGCGCTGTCCGCCCACAGCAGGGGCGTTGGGCAGCTCATCGACGCGGTGGTGCGAACGGGGGCCAAGCGGATCGTGGTCGGCTTGGGCGGCACCGCCAGCACCGACGGCGGCCGGGGACTGGTCGAGGCGCTCGGCGGCCTTGCGGCGGGCCGGCAGCGGCTTGCCGGCGTGGAGCTGATCGCCGCCTCGGACGTCGAATATCCCCTGCTGGGGCCATGGGGAGCCGCGGCGGTGTTCGGCCCGCAGAAGGGAGCCGATCCAGCAACCGTGGCGGCGCTCGAGCGGCGGCTCACCGAATGGGCCGGTGAACTGGATGCGGCCGCCGGGTGGCCGGTCAGCGCGCAACCAGGCGCAGGGGCGGCCGGGGGCATCGGGGCTGCGCTGCTCGCACTGGGCGGCCGGTGTGAATCGGGCGCATCGATCATCGCCAGCCACACGCGGTTGGCTGACGACATTTCCGCCGCTGATCTGGTGATCACCGGCGAAGGCCGGTTCGACGACCAGTCGTTGCACGGCAAGGTGGTCGGAGCGCTGGCCGCGGCGGCGCGACCACAGCAGATACCGATCGTGGTGATGGCTGGTCAGGTAGCTCTTGACCGCCGGGCGCTGCGGCCGGAGGGCATTTTGGCGGCCTACGCGATCGCCGACTACGCCGGTTCGGTGCGGCTGGCTCTGGCAGACGCCGCCAACCAGCTCATGGGCCTGGCCTCCTATGTCGCGGCGCGACTCGGGAATAGAGGCTCGACAAGGTACCTTTGAAGAGGTGGGTTTTTTCACCGGGCCAACACCGAAGTGATCGGACCCGTCCACCGACCCGGGAACGATTTGGGCTAGTAGGCATTTATAGGGAGACGCAATGACTGTTCAGGAAGAGTCAGCCGGCGCAGGGGCAGCTGCCCCAAGCCACGGCGTGATCTTGACCGACGCCGCGGCAGCCAAGGCGAAGTCACTGCTGCAGCAGGAGGGGCGCGACGACCTGGCGCTGCGGATCGCGGTCCAGCCCGGGGGATGCGCTGGCCTGCGTTACAACTTGTTCTTCGACGACCGCACGCTCGACGGCGACTTGACCGCGGAATTCGGCGGTGTGACGCTGACTGTCGACCGGATGAGCGCACCCTACGTGCAGGGCGCCTCCATCGACTTCGTCGACACCATCGAGAAGCAGGGCTTCACCATCGACAACCCGAACGCCACCGGCTCGTGCGCCTGCGGCGACTCGTTCAACTGACACGCATACCTGGGCGTATCTGATAGCGGGCTAGTAGCTGCCCGCCGTTCGCTGCACGTAGGAACACACCAGCACCTGGTTGTGCTGGGTGAGTAACTGGGCGATGCCCTGTATTTGCTCAGGCCGGGCACCGCCGGAGCCAGTCTCGACGCGCATGCTGAACAACACCTGGGCCTGGTAGCCCGACCAGTACACGATCTTGTCGATCGAGGTCACCTTCGCCTCGGAGAACTGCTTGCGGAACGCGTCGCTGCTCAATTTGGCCAGCGCTTGGTCTGAGCGTCGGTCTCGCACGGCGTCGTAGATGCCGCACAAGGAGTTGCGCGCGATGGTTTCGATGTCCCGGTGCTCGAGCGCATCCAGGTAGCCCTGAATCGCCGTCGTGGCCGTGGCGTCGGAGATTGCGCGGGCTGAGGTCGCCGGGCCGCTTCGCGAACCGTGCACGATCGCCACGATCAAAGCGGTGATCAGAAGCAACGCCGCCAGAACACTAAGGACCAGCCGTCGACGGCCGCGTTTGTGGTACGGCACCGGCGGTGGCAGCAGTCCCGGATAGGCGGCAGACGGGGGTGCTGCTTGGGCCGCTTCGCCCACGGGTTGCACCGCGTGGGGTGGCGGGCCGGGGATGGGCTGGCTGGGATGAGGGTCGGTGAGCGGCGGTCCGTCGGCGCCGAGACGGTGGTTCGGCGAATACGCACCGGGCATAGTCGGGTGTCTCCTCGGGTGCCGGACTGGATGACCTACGTCACCGTAGGTTCTCCTACCGAGGCTAGCGGGCCTCGCCCCGCGCTGCAGCGGCACCCACAGCCGCGGGTAAGCTTAGCTAGCCGAACTTACGAACGAAGGGTGGATTTTTCGTGACGATCGCGGTGACCGGTTCCATTGCCACGGACAATTTGATGCGGTTTCCGGGTCGATTCTCCGAACACCTGCTGGTCGAGCATTTGCAGAAGGTGTCGCTCAGTTTCCTGGTGGACGACCTGGTGATTCATCGGGGCGGCGTCGCCGGAAACATCGCCTACGCAATCAGCGTGCTCGGCGGGGACGTCGCGCTGGTGGGGGCGGCTGGTGACGACTTCGACGACTACCGGCAATGGCTGCACGCTCACGGCGTGAACACCGACCACGTACTGATTTCACAAACCGCGCACACCGCGCGTTTCGTGTGCACCACCGACCTCGACATGGCCCAGATCGCATCGTTCTACCCGGGTGCGATGTCAGAGGCCCGCAACATCAAACTCGCCGACGTCGTCTCGTCAATCGGCAAGCCGGACCTGGTCATCATCGGGGCGAACGACCCGGACGCGATGGTGGTGCACACCGAGGAGTGCCGCGAGCTCGGCTTGGCCTTCGCCGCCGACCCCTCGCAGCAGCTGCCCCGGCTGTCCGGCGACGAGATCAGCAAGCTGATCGACGGCGCCGCGTACCTGTTCACCAACGAATATGAGTGGGAGCTGCTGCTGTCGAAGACGGGCTGGTCGGAGTCGGACGTGCTGGGGAAGGTCGACCTGCGGGTGACCACGCTCGGTGCGAAGGGCGTCGACATCGTGGACCGCGACGGCACGACCATCCACGTCGGCGTGGTGCCCGAGACCAGCCAGACCGACCCCACCGGCGTCGGCGACGCGTTCCGGGCCGGTTTCCTGACCGGACGCAGCGGCGGCCTCGGGCTGGAGCGTTCGGCGCAGCTGGGCTCGCTGGTGGCCGTGCTGGTGCTGGAGTCGACCGGGACTCAGGAGTGGAAGTGGGACCGCGAGGCTGCCAAGACGCGCTTGGCTGATGCTTACGGTGACGACGCTGCCGCCGAGATCGCCGCAGTACTGGCCGAGATCGGGCGCGTCACAGCCGCACCGGATAGGAAGGCTCGCTGATCTGTGGCGCCACGCTGTGCTCGACGAAGATCGCGTGCCACAGCATGAAGATCAGTAACGTCCACAGCCTGCGGCTGTGATCGGTTGTGCCGCAACGGTGTTCGTCTAACATTCGGCGAACAGCCGACGCGTCGATCAGATGGTCGGTTGCTGAGGAGTTCACCATTTCATGCGCCCACTCCAGCAGTGGGCCGGCGCGCAGCCAGTGCCGGATAGGTACCGGAAAGCCCAGCTTCGGCCGGTTGAGCACGTGCGGCGGAACGATGGGCTCCAGCGCGCGCCGTAGCGCGTACTTCGTGGTGGTGCGGGTGATCTTGGCTTGTACCGGCAATCGGGAAGCGACCGCGAAGACTTCGGGATCCAAGAACGGGACACGCAGCTCCAGCGAGTTGGCCATCGTCATCTTGTCGGCCTTGACCAGAATGTCGCCGCGCAACCAGGTGAACAGGTCGATGTGCTGCATGCGGGCCACCGGGTCCCAGTCCGCTGATTCGGAGTACAGCGATGCCGTCACGTCGGTGTGCGTCCAATCGGGCCGGAAGCCGGGCAGCACGTCGCGCAGCTGCACATCGGAGAAGCTCCGGGCATTGCCGTAGTAGCGCTGCTGGAGCGTCAGCGATCCACGGTGCAGCAGGCTCTTGCCGCGCAGGCCGTCCGGCAAAGGTTTGGACAACGTCCCCATCGAGCGTCGTAACGGCCCGGGCAGGTAGTCGAAAGGCTTGAGCGACAACGGCTCCCGGTAGATGGTGTAGCCGCCGAAAAGCTCGTCGGCGCCCTCCCCGGAAAGCACCACCTTGACGTGCTTTCGCGCCTCCCGGGCGACGAAGAACAGCGGTACCAGCGCGGGGTCGGCCACGGGTTCGTCGAGATACCAAACGATTTCGGGTAAGGCGGTAACGAACTCGTCGGGCGTAACCACCTTGGCGATGTGCCGCGCACCGATCGCCTCGGCCGACGCCACCGCGACGTCGATCTCCGAGAATCCCTCACGCTCGAACCCGGTGGTGAACGTGATCAGCCGGGGGTTGTGCCGGATGGCCAGTGCCGCGATCGCCGTCGAGTCGATCCCGCCCGACAGAAAGGCGCCGACGGTGACGTCAGCCCGCATGTGCTTGGCCACCGAGTCCTCCAGGACCGCGGTGATCTCGTCATAGCGGGCCTGCTCGGTATCCCGGGTGAACGGTGTCGCGCTGAACCGCGGCACGAAGTAGCGGGTGGCCTCCGGGGCGGCCGTACCAGGACGAATCCGGGTATAGCAGCCGGATTCGAGCCGGCGCACGCCGCGGTGCAGGGTCTCGGGTTCGGGCACGTACTGCAACACCGTGTAGTGCTGAACCGCGCGCAAGTCGATCGCGGTGTCGAATCCGATCAGGTCGGCCAGATCTAGCAGGCATTTCTTTTCGCTGGCTACCGCGGTGCCACCGGTTCCGGTCGCCATGAACAGCGGTTTGATGCCGAAAGGGTCACGGGCGCAGAATAATTCGCCGGCTACGTTGTCCCACAGCGCGAATGCGAACATGCCCCGCAGCCGGGTCAGGGCGTCGGCGCCCCAAAAGTGATAGGCGGCGACGATGGCCTCGCCATCGCCGTCGGTGGCGAAGACGGCGCCGTGGCGCTCGGCAAGCTCGGCGCGCAACTCCAGGTAGTTGTAGATCTCGCCGTTGAACACCAACTCATACCGGCCGGGGCTTCCCGGCGGCCCCCAGCGCAGCGGTTGATGCGAGTGGGCGATGTCGATGATGGACAGCCGGT
>JAFAID010000314.1 GCA_019236925.1 Mycobacterium sp.
TCATCCGGTATCGGGCCTCACACAAGAGACGAGCCCCGGATCCGGAAGCGGACCACGGGGCTCTGGAAGCAGCTAAGCCACGGGCACCGCTGGCCGGTACCCGTAGAAAAATCGCCGCTGCATGTTGAGCACGGATTGAGTGTGCCACTTGAAGGCCTGGTAGCGCAAAGGTGTCGCCGAACAGCGGTAAGTTTGGGAGGTCATAGCCGCCGACGACGATGCATAGCGAAGCGATGAGGAGGAGCGGCGCATATTACTGTGCATGTGACCGAGGCCGGAGCAGACCAGTTGCTCGACGGACTCAACCCGCAACAACGCCAGGCAGTCCTGCATCAGGGCTCGCCGCTGCTGATCGTCGCGGGCGCCGGCTCCGGCAAAACGGCCGTGCTGACCCGGCGCATCGCCTACCTGCTGGCGGCCCGCGACGTCGGCCCCGGTCAGGTTCTGGCCATCACCTTCACCAACAAGGCCGCCGCGGAGATGCGGGAACGCGTGGTGGCGCTGGTCGGTCCGCGAGCCCGTTCGATGTGGGTGTCGACGTTTCACTCGACCTGCGTGCGGATTCTGCGCAACCAGGCGTCGCTGATCGCGGGCCTCAACTCCAACTTCTCGATCTACGACGCCGACGATTCGCGGCGCCTGCTGCAGATGATCGCCAAGGACATGGGCCTCGACGTCAAGCGGTACTCGCCGCGGCTGTTGGCCAACGGGATCTCCAACTTGAAGAACGAGCTGATCGACCCGCAGCAGGCGGCGGCCAACCTGTCCGGCCCCGACTCCAGTGATCACGCGGATGACTTGGCGCGCACGGTGGCCGCCGTCTACTCCGAATACCAGCACCGGCTGCGGACAGCCAACGCACTCGACTTCGACGACCTGATCGGCGAGACGGTCGCGGTGCTGCAAGCTTTTCCGCAGATCGCCCAGCATTACCGCAGGCGGTTCCGGCACATCCTGGTCGACGAGTATCAGGACACCAACCATGCGCAGTACGTGATGGTGCGTGAGCTGGTTGGCCACGATGCCGGCGACGAGCCCGACGGCGTGCCGCAGGCAGAACTGTGCGTTGTCGGTGATGCCGACCAATCGATCTATGCGTTCCGCGGCGCCACGATTCGCAATATCGAGGATTTCGAACGCGACTACCCCAATGCCACGACGATTCTGCTCGAACAGAACTACCGCTCCACGCAGAACATCCTGTCCGCCGCCAACTCGGTGATCTCCCGCAATTCCGGGCGCCGGGAAAAGCGGCTGTGGACTGACGCCGGCAAGGGCGAGCTGATCGTCGGCTACGTCGCCGACAACGAGCACGACGAGGCACGATTCGTCGCCGAGGAAATCGACGGGTTGGTCGCCGGCGGCGGCGAGCTCACGTACAACGATGTGGCGGTTTTCTACCGCACCAACAACTCGTCGCGGTCGTTGGAAGAAGTCTTCATCCGCGCCGGCATTCCGTACAAAGTCGTTGGGGGCGTGCGGTTTTACGAGCGCAAGGAGATTCGCGACCTGGTCGCCTACCTTCGGGTGCTGGACAACCCGGGCGACGCGGTCAGCATGCGACGCATCCTCAACACGCCGCGACGCGGCATCGGCGATCGGGCCGAGGCGTGCGTGGCGGTCTACGCCGAGAACACCGGTTCCAGTTTCGCCGACGCGCTCGAGGCCGCCGCCGACGGCAAGGTGCCGATGCTCAACACCCGGTCGGCCAAGGCGATCGCGGGTTTCGTCAAGATCCTCGACGATCTCCGCGGCCGGCTCGACGCGCCCCTCGGCGAGCTGGTCGAGTCGGTGCTGGAGCGCACCGGATATCGCGCGGAGTTGGAATCCTCGTCCGACCCGCAAGACCTGGCCCGGCTGGATAACCTCAACGAACTCGTCAGCGTCGCACACGAATTCGCGACCGACCTGGAGAACGAGGCGGCGCTCGACGAGACAGTCGGCACGCCCGACGATGAAGACGTGCCGGACACCGGTGTGCTGGCGCAATTCCTGGAGCGGGTGTCGCTGGTCGCCGACTCCGACGAAATCCCAGAGCACAGCGCCGGTGTGGTCACGCTGATGACATTGCACACCGCGAAAGGGCTGGAATTTCCGGTGGTATTCGTGACCGGTTGGGAAGACGGCATGTTCCCGCACATGCGGGCATTGGGCGATCCCAACGAGCTTTCCGAGGAACGGCGACTGGCCTACGTCGGGATCACCCGGGCGCGCCAGCGGCTGTATGTCAGCCGGGCCAAAGTGCGGTCGTCGTGGGGACAGCCGATGCTCAACCCGGAGTCGCGGTTCCTGCGGGAAATCCCGCAGGAACTCATCGATTGGCGGCGCACCGACCCCACCCCGTCGTTCAGCGCGCCGGTCAGCGGCGCGGGGCGATTTGGCTCGCCGCGTCCGTCGCCGACTCGTGCGTCGGCGGGCAAACGCCCGCTGCTAGTGCTCGAACCCGGTGACCGGGTTACCCACGACAAGTACGGGCTGGGCCGGGTGGAAGAGGTTTCCGGGGTCGGCGAATCAGCCATGTCGCTGATCGACTTCGGCAGCTCGGGGCGGGTCAAGCTGATGCACAATCACGCCCCCGTCAGCAAGCTTTAGCCGTCCAGCAGCCATTCTTTGGTGCGCGGCAGCAGCGCCAGCACCACGGTGGAAATCGGTAGCAGGGGCAGGGCATGCACGATCCACGCCACGCGTGCGCCGGCGATGAACACGCCACCATAGGTCAACAGCGCGATCACGGCGCCGGCCACGATCAGGTAGCGGCCGAGGGAACGACGCAGCAGCAGCATGATCACACCGGAGATCGTCGCCAGCGCGAACACCATCGCGAGAAAGGCCACTGCGACGCAGAACAGGCGGTCGGATCTCCACCAGCCCGCAATCAGGTCGGTTGCCACCACCGCGGTCGCCCAGCCGCTGACGATGCTGACCGCGGAGGCGGCCACTGCGGTCGCGCTGCTGGGTTGACCGGGCAGCGAGCTGCCCGGGCGCTGGCTCGGCGCAAGGTAGGGAGATGGCGGAGGTTGGCGCGGGATGTGGGTGGTGCGGGTGTCATCCACAATCTGCGGCAGCGGCGCGGTCGGCGCTCGCCGGATGATGCGCGTCTGCGGAGCGAGCTGCGGGCCGCTGGGGGCACTGCCGGCGCGCACGGGTCCGCTTGGCGTCTGGGTGGGCGGGTGATCGCCTGGCTTGGGGTTGTTCGGGCCGGTCACCGGTCAACCGGCGAAAGTGCCGCAGGACAGGCCTCGTTTGGCCAGCCACGGCACCGGGTCCACGCGTTGGGTGCCGCCCAGCAGGACCTCGAAATGCAGGTGGGGGCCGGTCGAATTGCCGCGATTGCCCATGGTGGCGATCTGGTCGCCCGCCATCACGCGCTGACCCACGCTAACCAGCGTGGTGTTGACGTGACCGTAGAGCGTGACCGTTCCGTCCGCGTGGCGCAGTTTGACCCACATCCCGTAGCCCGCGGTCGGGCCGGCGTCGATGACAACTCCGTCGGACACCGCCCTGATCGGGGTGCCGATCGAGTTCGCGAGGTCGATACCGGCGTGCAACACACCCCAGCGGTACCCGAAGCCCGAGGTGAATATGCCCTTCGTCGGCATGACGAACAGTGGCTGCTGCAGCCGGGCCTCGCGCTCGGCGCGCTCCTGGGCGAACGCGACGCCTTTGGCCAGCTCCGCGTTGTGCACTGCGACGTTGGCGGCGGGCCGCACGGCGACCATCTGCATACCGCGGGCCGAGGTGCTGATGGGGCCGCCGTTCGTTGTCGCCGGGTCGGCGGCCAGCACCGTGTGGGCCTTGGAGTGATCAGAAGTATGGGTGGCGGAGTGCGCCGCGGCGGCCGCAGCGCCGGCGGCCATGGCGCCGATCAGCACCCGGCCTCGCGCCGCGCCGGTCAGCTGCTTGCGATGCTGGCCTCTGCGTTCGGGCAGATCCGGATAGTTTCGGCGGCTGCGCAGCTCATACCGGTAAGGGTCGATACGCCGTTCAGAGCTTTCCAGGCTCGGCCGCACCTCGCTGGGTCCGGCCAACGCCATGACAGTCAGGTTGTCGGTGTCGTCCAGATCGTCGAGCTCGGGCGCGCGCAGGACCTGCGCTTCCTTGGCGAAGGCGGAATTATCGCTGAAGTCCAGGTCATCGAGGTTGCCGAACTCGTTGAACGGGATGATGTCGGTGACTTCGTTGCGGTCAAGCTCCAACCCGCGGTCGCGCGATCGCCGTACACCTTCCGGCGCAGCAAAACGTGCAGGGCTGAGCTGGGTCAAGCTGATTGTCCCTCGTAGCGTAACCAAAGCGTTATCTGGACCCTGCGACGTTAACCGCCGACCACGCGACACCGCAAGCTAAGCCTGAAATCCAGCTGAGAATGTGATTTGAATCACTTCAGGCGATGCGGTGAGATCTACCACATCCACCGATGCCGACGACGGAACCCCTCGACCGTGTCGATACGCTTCCGGCAAGCGGGCATTCGGAAAACCCCGGCTCGCCTACATATAGGCATATAGGCCGACACGTAGAAGTGAGCCCATGGATCTTTTCGAGTACCAAGCCAAAGAGCTGTTCGCCAAGCACAACGTCCCGACGACGCCCGGCCGGGTGACCGACACCCCCGAAGGGGCCAAGGCGATCGCCGAGGAGATCGGTCGGCCGGTCATGGTGAAGGCCCAAGTCAAGACCGGTGGCCGGGGCAAGGCAGGCGGCGTGAAGTACGCCGCGACCGCCGATGACGCCTACACCCACGCGAAGAACATCCTCGGCCTGGACATCAAAGGCCACATCGTCAAGAAGCTGTTGGTGTCCGAAGCCAGCGACATCGCCGAGGAGTACTACATCTCCTTCCTGCTCGACCGGGCCAACCGCACTTACCTGGCCATGTGCTCGGTGGAGGGCGGCGTGGAGATCGAAGAGGTCGCGGCAACCAAACCGGAGCGGCTGGCCAAGGTGCCGGTTGATGCGGTCAAGGGCGTCGATCTCGCGTTCGCCCGCTCGATCGCCGAGCAAGGACACCTGCCGGCCGAGGTGCTCGACTCCGCGGCGGTCACCATTTGGAAGCTGTGGGAGGTCTTCGTCGGCGAAGACGCCACGTTGGTCGAGGTCAACCCGCTGGTGCGGACGCCGGACGACCAGATCCTGGCGCTGGATGGCAAGGTCACCCTGGACGCCAACGCCGACTTCCGTCAGCCCGGCCACGCCGAGTTCGAGGACCGCGACGCCACCGACCCGCTCGAGCTCAAAGCCAAGGAGCACGACCTCAACTACGTCAAGCTCGACGGTCAAGTCGGGATCATCGGCAACGGCGCCGGATTGGTGATGTCGACGCTGGACGTGGTGGCCTATGCCGGCGAGAAGCACGGCGGGGTCAAGCCCGCCAACTTCCTCGACATCGGCGGTGGCGCCTCGGCCGAGGTGATGGCCGCCGGTCTGGACGTGATCTTGAGCGACAAGCAAGTCAAGAGCGTGTTCGTCAACGTGTTCGGTGGCATCACCTCCTGCGACGCCGTCGCCAACGGAATCGTGACCGCGCTCAAAATGCTCGGTGCCGAGGCCAACAAGCCGCTCGTGGTGCGCCTCGATGGCAACAACGTCGACCAGGGCCGCCGCATCCTCGCCGACGCCAACCACCCACTGGTGATCCAGGCCGAGACCATGGACGCCGGCGCCGACAAAGCCGCCGAGCTGGCGAACAAGTAGAAAAGGACCAATGACCCATGTCCATTTTCCTGAACGCAGACTCCAAAGTCATCGTCCAGGGCATCACCGGCGGTGAGGGCACTAAGCACACCGCGCTGATGCTGAAAGCCGGCACTCAGCTGGTGGGTGGGGTGAACGCCCGCAAGGCGGGAACCACCGTGTCGCACGTGGACCCCGTCGGCAAAGACGTCGAACTTCCGGTGTTCGGCACCGTTGCGGAGGCGATGAAGGAGACGGGCGCCGACGTGTCGGTCGTCTTCGTACCGCCGAAATTCGCCAAGGACGCCATTCTCGAGGCCATCGATGCCGAGATTCCGCTGCTGGTAGTCATCACCGAGGGAATTCCGGTGCAGGACAGCGCGTATGCGTGGGCGTATAACGTCGACAAGGGGCAGAAGACGCGCATCATCGGGCCGAACTGTCCCGGCATCATCACGCCCGGCGAGGCGTTGGCAGGAATCACCCCCGCCAACATCAGTGGAGCCGGGCCGGTCGGGCTGGTGTCCAAGTCCGGCACGCTGACCTACCAAATGATGTACGAGCTGCGCGATTTCGGGTTCTCGACGTCGATCGGCATCGGCGGCGACCCGGTGATCGGCACCACCCACATCGACGCGATCGAGGCGTTCGAGAAGGATCCCGACACCAAGGTCATCGTCATGATCGGTGAGATCGGCGGTGACGCCGAGGAACGCGCGGCAGACTACATCAAGGCCAACGTGTCCAAGCCGGTCGTCGGCTACGTCGCGGGATTCACTGCGCCGGAAGGCAAGACGATGGGTCATGCGGGCGCTATTGTGTCCGGATCGTCGGGTACCGCCGCCGCCAAGAAAGAGGCTCTGGAAGCGGCCGGAGTCAAGGTCGGCAAGACTCCCTCCGAAACCGCCGAGCTGGCCCGACACATCCTGCAGAGCCTGTAGGCGCGGCATGGTCGTCGGCGCGCCGCAACGATGCAGAGCGAAGCGATGAGGAGGAGCGGCGCTGTTGATCGGCACACCCCGGTCGTTGTCGGTGTCGGGCAGGCCGCCGAACGCATCGACGACGCCTACTACCGGGGAATGTTGGCCGTCGAACTGGCGGCAGCCGGCGCCCGCGCGGCGCTCGAAGACTGCGGCGCCGACGCCGCCAAGGTGGCCGCGTCGATCGACACCATCGCCGGCGTAAGGCAATTCGAGATCTCCGGGCCGGCCAAGGCGGTCCTGGGCAAGTCGAACAACTACCCGCGGTCGGTGGCCAACCGGATCGGCGCGGACCCGGCTCGGGCGATCCTGGAAGTCGTTGGCGGCCAAGGCCCGCAGCACCTGATCACCGAATTGGCCGGCGAGATCGCCGCCGGCCGCTCAGAGGTCGCGTTGGTCTTCGGTTCCGACGCGACCTCGACCAACCGCTACTTCGCCGGGTCTGACAATCGGCCGGACTTCGCCGAGACCGTCGATGGTTCGCTGGAGGACCGCGGCCACGGCCTGGACGGACTTATCAGTCGCTACACGGTGATTCACGGGCTCGTCGACGCGCCCACCCAGTACGGGCTGCTGGAGAATGCCCGGCGGGCCGGAACCGGACTCGGGCCGAGAGATTATCTGCAACGGATGGGCGAGCTGTTCGCGCCGTTCACCAAGGTGGCGGCCGAGAACCCGTTTGCCGCCGCACCGGTCGAACGCAGCGTCGAGGATCTGATCACGGTCACCGAGCGTAACCGGATGATTTCCGAGCCTTACCCGCGGCTGCTGGTCGCCCGTGACCAGGTGAACCAGGGTGCGGCGGCGCTGCTGATGTCGGTTGAGGCTGCCCGTAAACTTGGTGTCCCCGAAGATAATTGGGTTTATCTGCACGGACACGCCGATCTGGAAGAGCAGAGCCTGCTGGAGCGGCCGGATCTCGGACACGCCCCGTCGGCGGTGATGGCGGTGCGCGAAGCGCTGGCGGTCGCCGGCGTCGGCATCGACGACATCGGCACCTTCGACCTGTACAGCTGCTTCCCGGTGCCGGTCTTCAACATTTGCGACGGCATCGGAATCGCGCCGGACGACCCGCGCGGGCTGACCCTGACCGGTGGCCTACCGTTCTTCGGTGGCGCCGGCAACAACTACTCGATGCACGGCGTCGCCGAGACGATCGCCAAGTGCCGAAGCGTGCCAGGGCAATTCGGTCTCGTCGGCGCCAACGGCGGCATCTTGAGCAAATACTCGGTCGGCGTCTACTCGACCGCACCTGCCAAATGGAAACCGGACCGCAGTGCGCAGCTGCAGGAGCAGATCGGCCAATCGCGCACCCAGCCGGTGACCGAGCAGGCCGACGGGCCGGGCACCGTCGAGACCTACACGGTCCGGCGCGACGGCGGTCGGCCGACCGGGATCGTCATCGGCCGGCTCGACGCTGACGACAGCCGGTTTCTGGCGACCACCGAGGACGACGATCTGATCGGCCTGCTCACCGACGGCGATCCACTGGGGCGGTCGGTCGTGGTGCGCTCGTTCGACTACGGAAACCGCTGCGCCCTGGGCTGACTAGCCGGCGCCCTTGATTGCGGCGACCAGCCCCTGGCTGTCCGCGACGGTCACGGTGAGCGCCGAGTGGTCACGCAGACCGATCACGCGGTGGATTCGTGGCTCGAAGTGGATGCAGACACCTTCGGAGGCGTTGGTGCCGAAGGTAAGTCCGTCGTCCACCGCCGACAGCCTGGCGCCGACCGCGGTCCACCAACGGTACGGACCGGTGACGTGCGCGTCTTGCACGCGCGACAGCGGCGCCTCGACACGGAACGGCCCGTAGCGGGCGACCAGACGGCCGTCCTCGGTCACGGTCACACCCTGCGTGCCGGGCCATGCCCAAAACGGCAACCACATCGGGGCCAGACGAGGATCGTAGCGATAGGGGAAGTGCCGGCCTTGGTCGTTTTCGGCTGTCACGACGCGGCTCCGATCAATTTCCTCAACCTCGGTGCCTCACACCAACGCGGCGAGTTTCCCGGCCAATCGTTCCACATATGCTGCGACCTCATCCGCGGACTTGTCGGGCAATCCGAAAAGCACCTCGGTGACACCCAATTCGGCCCAGTGAGCCAACTTCTCGGGCACCGGCTTGAAATCCAGCGCCACGATCTGAGGTGCGCCTTCCCGATCAGCGGCTGCCCAAGTGTCCTGCAACAACTTCACCGGCGCGTCGATGTCGAAGTCGCGGGGGGTGGTGATCCAGCCGTCGGCGCTGCGCGCGATCCATTTGAAGTTCTTCTCGGTGCCGGCGGCGCCGACCAGCACCGGGATATGCGGCTGAATCGGCTTGGGCCATGCCCAGCTGGGCCCGAAGTCGACGAATTCGCCTTCGTAGGAAGCTTCCTCCTGAGTCCATAACGCCCGCATCGCCTCGAGGTATTCACGCAGCATGGTGCGGCGCCGCCCGGCCGGCACGCCGTGGTCCGCGAGTTCGTCGGTGTTCCAGCCGAACCCGACACCCAGGCTGACTCGCCCACCGGATAGGTGATCGAGGGTCGCGATAGATTTCGCCAGCGTGATCGGATCGTGCTCAACCGGCAACGCCACCGCGGTGGACAACCGCACCCGCGAGGTGACCGCGCATGCCGCACCAAGGCTGACCCACGGGTCCAGCGTCCGCATGTAGCGGTCGTCCGGCAGCGACTCGTCACCTGTCGTCGGGTGGGCCGCCTCGCGCTTGACCGGGATGTGGGTGTGTTCAGGTACGTAGAACGTGTGAAAGCCGTGATTGTCGGCGAGCGTGGCGGCTGCCGCCGGGGTGATACCGCGATCGCTGGTGAACAGCACAAGCCCGTAGTCCATGCAGTGAATTAGAACGTGTTCCAATCTCGCGGGCAAGGGCGGGGGGCGCCGCGAAGTCGTGTAAACGGGTCGACATCACGTTGAGGTCAACGCCGCCTACTGCTCAAGGTGCGCTAGCGTGGGTGATCGGCACGCGTCGCAACGCCCGCGGTAGTCGTCAAGGCGCTCGAAGCGCGGTACAGGGTAGCGTCGCGAGCAGCGGCCGTTTGGGAGTACCAGCGCCGCACGACAGTGGCGCCGCAAACAGCACTGGAAGGCACAGGAAAAGCCATGACCTACCCGCCCGGCAGTCCCGGATATCCGCCCGCGCAATCGCAGGGCGCGTACGGGACCTCCTCCACAACCTCGTTCGCGAAATCCGATGACAGTGAAAGCAATCTGAAGCTCTACCTGAACGTCGGTGTAGTCGCCCTTGGCCTGGCGACCTACCTGCTCAGTTACGGCCCGATGATCACCCGCATTCTTCCGAACGGTGACGAACTCGTCGAAAGCGGCAGCACCTTGCCGATTGACCTGGCATTGCTGGCGGGGCTGCTGGCCGGGGTGAGTTTGTTGCCCAAGGCGAAGAACTACTCCGGCGTGGTGGCGGCCGTTGCCGTACTGGGCGGGCTGCTGCTGATCGAGGACACCATCGGCGCGTCCGGCCGGGGGTGGGCGCTGTGGTTCGCGCTGGGCTGCGGAGTGGTTCAGGCCATCCTCGCGGTCAGCGCCCTCTTGCTTGATGCCGGCGTCATCACCGCACCGGCGCCGCGGCCCAAGTACGACCAGTACGCGCATTACGGACAGTACGGCGGCTATTACGGTCAGCCCTACCAGCAGCAATCACCCCAGCAGTCCGGATACGGGTCGCAGTACGGCGGCTACCCATCGGGGCCTTCGACCGGCGGCTTCAGCGCGGCCGGCCCGCAATCTGGACCTATCCAGGCACCGCAATCCGGACCGCAGCCAGGCTCGCCGCAGACACAACAGCAGGGATCACCCACCCCGCCAACAGGTTTCCCCAGCTTCAGCCCGCCGCCGACCTCCGGCTCCGGCGGCTCGGGTCAGGGAAACTCCGCCGACCACGGTGGATCCAGCCATGGCCAGCACTCGTATGGCCAGGGTCAGCAGCCGCAGGCGCCTTCGTCGCCGTCGGGCCCGTCACAGTCCTAACCGTGACATTCGGGCGCGGCGTGTCGCCACCCAGACGGGCCCGTGGCGACCGCTAGCGCGGCGAAGCCGGGCGCGGCGTGTCGCCACCCAGACGGGCCGAGGGGTAACGTGCTCGAAGCGTGACGCGGGTGCAGGACAGTCCAGCGGCGGGCGCCCGCCAGGCTCGCGATCTACTGCGGGTCGCGTTCGGGCCCGCCCTGGTGGCGTTGATTGTCATCGCGGCGGTGACGCTGCTGCAGTTGCTGATCGCCAACAGCGACATGACCGGCGCGTTGGGTGCGATCGCGAGCATGTGGCTCGGCGTGCACCAGGTGCCGATCTCGATCGGCGGCCGCGAACTGGGCGTGATGCCGCTGCTGCCGGTGCTGTTGATGGTGTGGGGCACCGCACGTACCACCGCGCAGGCCACCCCGGCCAGGGCATCCTGGTTCGTCATCCGCTGGATTGTGGCGTCGGCTCTGGGCGGACCGCTGCTGATCGCCGCCATCTCACTGGCGGTCATCCACGACGCGGCATCGGTGATCACCGAACTGCAGACGCCGAGCGCGCTGCGAGCGTTCATGAATGTGCTGGTCGTCCATCTCATCGGTGCGTCGATCGGCGTGGGCTCTCGGGTCGGCCGCCGCGTTCTGGGGGGGTCGCCGCTGCCGGACTGGCTGGCCGATTCGCTCCGGGCCGCGATGGCCGGCGTGCTGGCGCTGCTCGGGCTCTCCGGGCTGGTCACGGCCGGTTCGCTGGTGGTGCATTGGGGGACGATGCAGGATCTGTACGCGATCACCAATTCGGTTTTCGGCCAGTTCAGCCTCACCGTGCTGTCGGTGCTCTATGCGCCCAACGTCATCGTCGGTACCGCCGCGATTGCCGTGGGGTCCAGCGCTCATCTGGGTTTTGCGACGTTCAGCTCGTTCACCGTCTTCGGTGGCGACATTCCTGCGCTACCGATACTGGCCGCGGCTCCCCACCCGCCGCTGGGACCGGCGTGGGTTGCGCTGCTCATCATCGGCGCATCGGCTGGGGTGGCGGTCGGACAGCAGTGTGCGCGCCGCCCGCTGCCGATCCTTCCGGCGATGGCCAAGTTAGTGGCCGCGGCCGTGGTGGCGGCGCTGACCATGGCACTGCTCGGTTACGCGGGTGGCGGGCAGTTGGGCAACTTCGGCGACGTCGGAACTGACCAGGGCACCTTCGGGTTTGCGGTGTTTCTCTGGTTCGCGCTTGTCGGCGCGATCACGGTGGCTATGGCCGGTGGCGTGAGATACCGGGCGAGGAAGCCTCGACCGGCGCGGGCTGCGCGGCCGCCCGCAGAGTCGGCCGTCGAACCGAGTGTCCCGGCCGACCCGGTCGCTGAGCCCGATGGTGACGAACCGGTCGTCGTCGTCGAGGCCGCCGATCAGCCGCCGGCCGCCGACCGGCCTGCATCGTCGCCGAACTCAGACGACTAGGCTCGCGCTGTGCAGCAACCGTTCCGCGTGCCTCCCAGCGCACCGGCACGATTGGTGGTCTTGGCGTCGGGGACGGGTTCGCTGCTGGAGTCCTTGCTGGACGCCGCCGTCGGCGACTATCCGGCACGGGTGGTGGCGGTCGGCGTGGACCGCGACTGCCGGGCCGTCGAAATCGCCACCGCGGCGTCGGTGCCCTCTTTCAAAGTGCGGCTGGCCGATCACCCCGACCGTGCCGGCTGGGACGCCGCGCTCACCGAGGCCGCCGCAGCGCATTCACCCGACCTCGTCGTCTCCGCCGGCTTCATGAAAATCCTTGGGCCGCAGTTTCTTTCACAGTTTTGCGGCCGTATTCTCAACACCCACCCGGCGCTGCTGCCGGCGTTTCCCGGCGCGCACGGAGTGGCCGAGGCTCTGGCCTACGGCGTGAAGGTCACCGGCTGCACGGTGCACCTGGTGGACGCCGGCACCGACACCGGCCCGATACTGGCCCAACAACCCATCCCGGTGTTCGACGATGACGACGAAGAGACCCTGCACGAACGCATCAAGGTCACCGAACGGCGGCTGTTGGTGGATGTGGTGGCCGCGGTGGCGACCGGCGGCGTGACCTGGAACGGACGAAAGGCAACTATCGGATGAGCAGCGACGACTCGAGACGGCCGATCCGGCGCGCACTGATCAGTGTGTACGACAAGACCGGGCTCGTAGAGCTCGCTACCGGCCTGCATGCGGCCGGTGTCGACATCGTCTCGACCGGTTCGACCGCGAAAACCATTGCCGAAAAAGGAATTCCGGTCACCCCGGTGGAGGAGGTGACCGGTTTTCCTGAGGTGCTCGACGGCCGGGTCAAGACCTTGCATCCGCACGTGCATGCCGGGCTGCTGGCTGACCTGCGCAAGCCCGAGCATGCCGCGGCGCTCGAGCGACTCGGGATCGCGGCGTTCCAGCTGGTGGTGGTCAACTTGTACCCGTTCAGCGAGACGGCGGACTCCGGGGCGAGCGTCGACGAATGTATCGAGCAGATCGACATCGGCGGGCCGTCGATGGTGCGCGCGGCGGCGAAGAACCATCCGAGTGTCGCGGTGGTGGTGGACCCGCTCGGCTATGACGGTGTGCTGGCTGCGGTGGAGGGCGGCGGATTCACCCTTGCCGAGCGGAAGCGGCTGGCGTCGTTGGCGTTTCGGCACACCGCCGAGTACGACGTCGCGGTCGCGGGCTGGATGGGCTCGACGCTGGCGCCCGAACAGCCGGTGACGGCGTTCCCGGAATGGATCGCGGGCACATGGCAGCGCTCGGCATTGCTGCGCTACGGCGAGAATCCGCATCAGCAGGCGGCGCTGTACGCCGATGCCGGTGCATGGCCCGGCTTGGCGCAGGCCGAGCAGTTGCACGGGAAAGAGATGTCGTACAACAACTTCACCGACGCCGACGCGGCCTGGCGGGCAGCCTTCGACCACGAGCAGACCTGCGTGGCAATCATTAAGCACGCCAACCCATGTGGGATCGCGATCTCCTCAGTCTCGGTCGCCGACGCGCATCGCAAGGCCCATGAATGCGACCCGCTGAGCGCATTCGGCGGCGTGATCGCGGCCAACACCGAGGTCAGTGTCGAAATGGCCGAGTACGTAAGCACGATTTTCACCGAGGTGATCGTGGCGCCCGCCTATGCGCCGGGCGCGGTCGACGTACTGGCAGGCAAGAAGAACATCCGGGTGCTGGTGGCATCTGAGCCGCTCGGTGACGCCACCGAGCGGCGACAGATCAGCGGCGGCCTGCTGATGCAGGAACGCGATCGCATCGACGCGCACGGCGACAATCCGGCGAACTGGACGTTGGTGGCCGGTGCGGCGGCGTCACCGGCCACGCTGGCGGATCTGGCCTTCGCATGGCGCACCTGCCGCGCGGTGAAGTCCAACGCGATCGTCATCGCAGCCGGCGGCGCCACCATCGGCATCGGTATGGGCCAGGTCAACCGGGTCGACGCGGCGCGGCTGGCAGTAGAGCGTGGCGGCGACCGGGTCCACGGCGCGGTCGCGGCCTCTGATGCGTTCTTCCCGTTCCCGGACGGCCTGGAGACGCTGGCCGCCGGGGGCGTCACCGCGATCGTGCATCCGGGCGGCTCGGTGCGCGACGACGAAGTGACCGCGGCGGCCGACAAGGCCGGCGTGACACTGTACCTGACCGGCGCGCGGCACTTCGCTCACTGAAAGCCGTGCGAGTTAGGCGCTGATTTCCTTCGTTAAGTCCTTCTCCGCCGTCGCGTAGTGGATGAACGCGGCCACTTCGGTGACCGCGCGGCGGGCGTCGGGGTTGACGTCGAAGCTGAGCTGGAACATGTGCATGGCCTTGTGCCACACCTGCACCCACACCGGCACGTTGTGCGCCCGCAGTCGTTCGGCCAGCGCGAAGGTGTCGTTGAGCAGCATCTCGTGGGTGCCGACCTGCAGCAGGAACGGGCCAAGGCCATGCAGGTCCGCCTCCGGCGGCATCAACGGCGGCGGACGGGTGCCGTTCGCGGTGGCGAACACGTCGTAGATGAACTTCACCGTCATGAACGGAAACAACGCGTCTCGGTGGTCCTTGAGGGCCCGATACTTCAAGCTCATATCGGCCGACGTCAGCGGTGAGAGCAGTGCCTGGCCGGCCGGCACCGGCAGCCTGGCGTCGCGGGCGGCGAGCGCGGTGTCGGCGGCCATCAGGCCGCCCGCCGAGTCACCGGCCAGCACGATGCGGTCCGCGGCAAAACCGCGCGACAGCACGTAACGGTAGGCGTCCAGCCCGTCGGATACGGCATCTTCGATGCTGACTTGGGGTGCGAGCCGGTAACCGACGTTGAACACCTGCGCCCCGGTCTCCGCCGACAACTTGCTGACGAACCGGCGGTGCGAATTCAGGCCAAGGGTCACCAGCGCGGAGCCGTGGAAGTAGACGATGACACGCTCGGAGCCGCGAGCCGCCGGGGCGACCACCCACTCGGCGGTGCAGTGCGGCAGCGCGACCGCGGTGACGTCGGTACCCGGCAGCGCCGGAATCACCCGCAATGGCTTGTCGATCACATCAAGGCGGGCTCGCTGCATCGCCTCGGGCAGGAAACGGTTGATGATCAGGCCGATGATCGTCAAGGCGGCCAGCGCCGGGCGCACGAAAATCGCCGACAATAGGGCGAGCAGGCTGGACTGCCACGACGCAGGTCCGAAGTGCGTGGTGGCGGGGCGATCCTGCCAGTCGGGAGAGTTCACGGTACCGAGGGTATCGGGCAGCTGGGCATTGTCGGCTGTGAGCTTCGCACCGGGCCCGTCGTGCCATTGGCCCGGAGTCTGCACGAAACCCTATCGATCTGTCGCGAATGTGAATAACATCGCAAATTGGGCACGTCGACGGCGGGTCCTATACGAATTCGAGAGGAATGAAATGCGCGCGATGACAAAACGAACGTCGGCATTCGTCGCTGGAATTGCGGTGGTCGCGCTGGTCGGCACTGGGTGCCACGCCAAGCAGAAGGCCAGCGAAGCTTCGAGTTCTGCGAGTTCTGCGAGTTCATCGGTGACGTCGTCGGCGGCCGCCATGGAGCCGTCAACGAGCGCGGCGGCCGCGCCGACCTCGACGCAGATCGCCGGAAAAAACGGCACGGAATACACGGTGGAAGGGCCGATCCTGGCGAAATGGGAGACGCTGACGGACGACCAGAAGAAGGACTTGGGCGCCCCGTACGACAACCAGAAACCCACCTTGGACAACAGTGGCGTCTACCAGCAGTTCGATGATGGCGTCCTGATCTATCGGAATGGCGGCCCGGTCTACTTCGTGTGGGGCAAGATCCGCGACACGTGGAATGACAACCAGGCTTCGCAGGGCAAGCTGGGTTACCCGACCTCGGACGAGACGAAGCAACCCGACGGCACCTACAAGTCGACGTTCGAGCACGGCACCGTCACCTGGAAGGAAGGCGACGAGAAGGCCACCGCCACTTTGAGCTAGTCGGTCCTCACGTTCACCTTGGAAGGTCGGGCAATCCACGCGGGTCGCCCGACCTTTCTTGGTTCCAAGCTGATGGCGAGCGATGCCGTATTTGCATGACCGTCGTAGCGTGGTGTGGTGACCGCTGCGAATAACCTGCCCCGCACCGTCGGCGAACTGCGTGCCGCCGGGCACCGCGAACGGGGTGTCAAACAAGAAATCCGGGAAAACCTGCTGACCGGGCTGGCCGAGGGTGACGAAGTCTGGCCCGGCATTTTGGGTTTCGACGACACCGTGCTGCCGCAGCTGGAGCGCGCGCTGATCGCGGGCCACGACTTCGTGCTGCTCGGTGAGCGCGGTCAGGGCAAGACCCGGTTGCTGCGGGCACTGGTCGGCCTGCTCGACGAGTGGACGCCGGTGATCGGGGGCGCCGAACTCGGCGAGCACCCCTACTCGCCGATCACCCCGGAGGCCATCCGGCGGGCCGCCACGCTCGGTGATGATCTGCCGGTGGAGTGGAAGCACCGCAGCGAGCGCTACACCGAGAAGCTGGCCACCCCTGACACCAGCGTCGCCGACCTGGTGGGCGACGTCGACCCGATCAAGGTCGCCGAGGGCCGCAGCCTGGGTGACCCCGAGACCATTGCCTACGGCCTGATTCCGCGGGCGCATCGCGGCATCGTCGCGGTCAACGAGTTGCCCGACTTGGCCGAGCGCATCCAGGTGTCGATGCTCAACGTCATGGAGGAGCGCGACATCCAGGTGCGCGGCTACACGCTGCGGTTGCCGCTGGACGTTTTAGTGGTCGCCAGCGCCAACCCCGAGGACTACACCAACCGGGGTCGCATCATCACCCCGCTCAAAGACCGGTTCGGCGCCGAGATCCGGACGCACTACCCGCTGGAGCTCGACGCCGAGGTGGGCGTGATCCTCCAAGAGGCGCACTTGAGCGCGCAGGTCCCCGACCATCTGATCCAGGTGATCGCCCGGTTCGCTCGCTACCTGCGCGAATCCAACTCGGTCGATCAGCGATCCGGGGTTTCGGCGCGCTTCGCGATCGCGGCCGCCGAGACGGTTGCCGCCGCGGCTCGGCATCGCGGCGCGGTGCTCGGTGAGACGGATCCGGTGGCCCGGGTGGTCGACTTGGGCACCGTAATCGACGTGCTGCGAGGCAAATTGGAATTCGAGTCCGGAGAAGAGGGACGCGAGCAGGCCGTTCTCGAACACCTGTTGCGCCGCGCCACCGCCGACACCGCATCCAGAGCTCTCGGTGGCCTCGATGTCGGTCCGCTGGTCGCCGCGGTCGAGGGCGGTTCCGCGGTGACGACGGGGGAGCGTGTCTCGGCAAAGGATGTGCTGGCCGCGCTGCCGGATCTGCCCGTCGTCGAGGCGGTCGCCAAGCGGCTGGGCGCCGAATCCGAGGGTGAGCGCGCCGCGGCGCTGGAATTGGCTTTGGAGGCCTTGTATTTGGCTAAGCGCGTCGACAAGGTCTCCGGGGAAGGCGAAACCGTTTATGGCTAGAGCTCACTCGTCACGATATTCGGCGTACACCGGCGGCCCCGACCCGCTGGCTCCGCCGGTGGACTTGCGCGAGGCTCTCGAGCAGATCGGGCAAGACGTCATGGCGGGCACGTCGCCGCGCCGGGCGCTGTCCGAGCTGCTGCGTCGGGGCACCAAGAACATGCCCGGGGCCGACCGGCTTGCCACCGAGGCCAATCGCCGACGACGAGAGCTGTTGCGCCGCAATAACTTGGATGGGACTCTGCAGGAGATCAAAAAACTCCTCGACGAGGCTGTGCTAGCGGAGCGCAAGGCACTTGCCCGTGCGCTCGACGACGACGCGCGGTTCGGCGAACTGCAACTGGACGCACTGTCGCCGTCGCCGGCCAAAGCCGTGCAGGAGCTTTCCGACTACGACTGGCGCAGCAGCGAGGCGCGGGAAAAATACGAGCAGATCAAGGATCTGCTCGGGCGGGAGATGCTCGATCAGCGCTTCGCCGGTATGAAGCAGGCGCTGGAGGGCGCCACCGATGAGGACCGCCAGCGCGTCAACGAGATGCTCGATGACCTGAACGACTTGTTGGACAAGCACTCTCGCGGCGAGGATACCCAGCAGGACTTCGACGACTTCATGGACAAGCACGGCGAGTTCTTCCCGGAGAACCCGCAGAATGTGGAGGAGTTGCTGGACTCGCTGGCCAAGCGCGCCGCCGCCGCGCAGCGGTTCCGCAACAGCTTGAGTCCGGACCAGCGTGCCGAGTTAGATGCGTTGGCGCAGCAGGCATTCGGATCGCCGGCGCTGATGCAGGCCTTGGATCGACTCGATGCCCACTTGCAGGCAGCCCGGCCCGGTGAGGACTGGGAGGGGTCGGCACAGTTCTCCGGTGACAACCCGCTGGGCATGGGCGAAGGCGCCCAGGCGCTGGCCGATATCGGCGAGCTGGAGCAACTGGCCGAGCAGCTGTCCCAGAGCTATCCCGGTGCGACCATGGACGACGTCGACCTCGACGCGCTGGCACGCCAGCTCGGCGATCAGGCCGCCATCGACGCGCAAACGCTCGCCGAGCTCGAGCGTGCCCTGGTCAATCAGGGTTTCCTCGACCGCAGCTCGGACGGCCAGTGGCGGCTGTCGCCGAAGGCGATGCGCAGGCTCGGCGAAACGGCATTGCATGATGTGGCACAACAACTCTCCGGTCGTCGCGGCGAACGCGACCACCGGCGCGCCGGCGCGGCCGGCGAGCTGACCGGCGCTACCCGGCCCTGGCAGTTCGGCGACACCGAGCCGTGGAACGTGACCCGGACGCTGACCAACGCGGTCCTGCGGCAGGCCGGGACCGCGACGCTCGGCGGCCCGAACCCTGCCATTCATATCACCGTCGACGATGTCGAGGTCTCCGAGACTGAGACCCGGACCCAGGCCGCGGTGGCGCTGTTGGTCGATACCTCGTTCTCGATGGTGATGGAGAACCGGTGGCTTCCGATGAAGCGAACCGCGCTGGCGCTCGACCATTTGGTGCGCACCCGGTTTCGTTCGGATGCCTTGCAGATCATCGCATTTGGCCGCTATGCGCGAACGATGACCACCGCGGAGCTTATGGGCCTTGAAGGGGTGTACGAGCAGGGCACCAACCTGCATCACGCGCTGGCGCTAGCCGGCCGGCATCTGCGTCGGCACCCCAACGCGCAGCCCGTCCTGCTGGTGGTCACCGACGGCGAGCCGACGGCGCATCTGGAGGACGTCGACGGAAGCGGCGGTTCTGCGGTGTTTTTCGACTATCCACCGCATCCAAGGACCATCGCTCACACCGTGCGCGGCTTCGATGATATGGCGCGGCTGGGCGCGCAGGTGACCATCTTCCGGTTGGGCAGCGATCCCGGGCTGGCCCGGTTCATCGATCAGGTTGCGCGCCGCGTCGAGGGTCGAGTCGTAGTTCCCGATCTCGACGGGCTGGGCGCGGCTGTGGTGGGCGACTATCTGCGAGCCCGCCGTCGGCGGTAGAAGTCATCCGTAAGCTTCGCCGGTGCGGCCGCCCGGTGGCCCGTATAGATACGGGTAGTGGATGTCGGGATCGTTACCGGGGCGCATATTTGGCGGTGGGGGCGCGGTGCGCCAGGCGGCCGGGAGATGGCAACCGGTGTCGTACGAGTAATCCAGCGGACCTTTGCCGTTCCCGTCGACCAGGTTGACCAGGTTGATCAGTGCGCCGTCGTCGCGGATTTGCGAGTCGTTGGGGTCGCCCAGCGGTGCCGGCGGTGTTCCGGGCGCCGAATTGTTGGGCCGAAAGCCCGCGGCCGAGAACACCGGTGCCAACTCGGTGACGATCTGCAGCCATTGCCCGGTTGTGGGCGCGGGCTCACCGAAGTAGCTGTCGCTTTTTTCTTGCCGACCGATCGATCGATTGAACGGATTGTTGCATCCATTCGTCGACTGGTCGGCCTTGTTTGACGAGAACTGGGTCTGCGGTGAGTATTTCGCGATCGCCGCCTCGATTGCACTGTCGAGGTTGGCAAGTTGTTGCTCGACGGTTTCCAGATCGGGCCGCTCGTTCACGATCTTTTGCAGGCGGTCCAATTCCTTGCGACCCGGATTGGCGTATGGGTCAAGGGTGTTGGGCTTCATGCAGCCAGCGAGCGGGACGGCGACTCCAAGAAGCACAGCGGCCAGCCGACGCACGGTCAGCCTCATGGGTGGTAGTCGGGGTTGGGGATGGGCAACCCGAACGGTCCCGGTCCGCTGGGGATCGTCGGCGGTGGTAGCGCCGGCGGCGTGACCAGATAGTGGTCCTCGGCCGGGACACCGGACAATACCGCAGCCATGTTGTACCCGCTCATGCGCGGTTGCTGGTCGCTCCCATCGCGCGCGTATTCCGAATGGCCCCAGGCACGTTCATGCAGGAGGCCGTCACCGGGGCCCACGCCGGTGTTGACCGACAGTTGCGTCATGCCGGGCACATCTTGCGGGGCAGGCCCGAAGGCGCCGAATTCGGGGATGATGTCAGAGACGTGATCGTTGACACCGATCATGTAGTACGCATGTCCTGGCTGAACTCCTAGTTGCGATACGTTGGTGAGTTCGGTGCCCGGGGAACCGTAGAGCACGACATCGCTCACCGGTGCGCCCTGCTGCAGCGCGAGGCTGGTGACCAGCGAACCGTAGGAATGGCCGAACGCGGTGATGTGTTGATCCGCAACATTGGTGGTAGCGGCTATGCCCTTGTAGAAGTTGTTGAGAGGAACCGCGGCGTCGTGAGCCAGGTAGTCGTGAGTGACGCCCACCAGGCTGTCGGGTGCGTCGTAAGCGAGGTAGGCAATGGACGCCACCGCGTCGGGATTAGCCATTTTCGCGTTCGTGCGTAAGGTGCTTGCCTCGCGGCGCTGGGTTTCGGCTTCCCGGACCATCTCGTCGACGCTGGAGCTGACCCGGGTGTTCAGGCCACCGACGGTTACGCCGACGCGTTCGGCATCGTCGACGTCACCTACTCCAACTGCGGCAAGCACCTTGTTCGGGTTACTCGTGGTGTCCAGCAGTATCAGGCTGGTGTCCGGATTGTGCGCGAGGGTGTCCCGCAGATGAGTCAGGTCGTCCAGCTTTGCTTGGTCGGTGTGCCAGACGCCGTTACCGTCGAGCCAGCCGTTTTGCAGCCGAGCGATCTCGCTTTGCAGCACAGGAAGATTGAGTTCATTCCTGATGTCGGTCGGGACGCCGTCGAGGTTGCGGATCGACTGCGGGAACCATTCTTTGACGCGGTCTTGTTGTGCGGGCGTCAGGGAGTGCCACCATTTGTTGACGTCAGCAGGTGTCGTGCCCGGCGGAGGCACCTTCGGCATTTTCGGTGGCTCATGCGAGGTTTCGGCGTTGACTTGGTCCGGCGACAAGTCGCCGTCGGCGCCGCGGATGGCCGCAGCCAGATCCTCGTCAGCCGTCTGGGCGTCAGCCAGCAGCTGCGTAACCGCCTGGGCAACCCGAAGCCACGCGGCCTCGATCTCACTCTGATCGGCAGCGGAGTACGACGACAGGTTGTCCGGCAGCCTTACCGTCCCGGTGTTCTCGTCGATGGTCAGGTGGTAAGCGCGGGCGGGGTCTTGGATCCCCTTCAACCGCGCCTTGATCGCAGCGACCTCCCCGGCCGCCTTATCCGCGGCGCGGCCGACGGCATCACACGCATCGGCATGACTGTCGAGGTCCAGCATCGTGCGATGCGCGGCGGCGCGTGCCGCGTCGGCGCTGTCACCGCCCCAATCAAGGAATTGCATGGTTTGGCCAAGCGCCGCGGAGGCGGTGCGGGTGCCGTGCGCGCGGTTGATCGCCGCCTGAAAAACGGTGTTGATGGCCTCTGGGCTCCAGCGTTCAATGTCGGCCAGGGTCAACGCCATTACCGGCGCGGACTCTCACCACCGAGTGCCTCGCCCACTCGGCGCACCGCCTCGGTATTGCGCTCCTCCATGTCGGCGAATCCGGCCGCCGCGAAATGCATGTCGGTCGAATGCTTGCCGAAACGGCGAAGATGGGCGTCGCTGGTCGTCTGCCAGCCGTCCAACAGATTCGACAACGCTCCCGCTGACGAGCCCACCCACCCGGACTGCGCACCTGCGGCCTCGCCGTGACTGGATTGCTGCCGGGCCAGCAGATCCTCCCCGTGATTGGCCACATCGTTGCCGGCCTGAGACAGCGCCGTCGGATCCACCCACAACTTGTCTGCCATCGCCCAAGTATCACATACGATCACACGTCGGCGATTCACCTATAGCGCCCGTGACCAGGGCGTTCTCGCACCCTATCGCTAGGTCGTACGGTTCTTGCGCTTGATGCCGACACCGCCCCACAGTGAGAATCCGCGGATCCGCACGGTCGGCGCACCGGGTGTGCCTTCGCCGGTAACGCTGTGGTCGAACCCGCCCATCACACCGTGGCCCTTGATTTCGACGTTGACTTCCGGTGGCAGCAGGATGGTTTGCCCGCCCATTATTGAACATGCGTGGATCTCAACGTCGGTGGAGGTGAAGTCGGCGTACCGGAGGTCGATGACGCCGCCACCCCATAGCGCGAACGTCGTCAACTTCTTGGGCACATTCCACCGGCCGCGCCGCTCGAACGCGCTCATGATTGCCAACAGCAGCATCGACGGCGCGGGTTTGACAGCGCCGCCCCGTTGCGGGCTCACCGACGATCCCAGCAGGTCGGACCGCAGGTTATCCAGCTCGTCGTAGGTCTGCGCCGCGTATGCCCTGGCGAGTCGGTCTTCGTAGTCGCTCATCTGCAGGCGGCCCTGAGCGGCGGCGTCAGTGAGCAGCTGCGCGACCTGAATGCGGTCGGTATCTGCGGCACGCGTCGCCGCGTTCCGCTGGTTGTGTGCGCCTCGATGCGCCGAATCGCTCATCAGTTACGAGCGTACGACGATCAGAATTTGCTGCAAAGCAACTTCGCTAAACTGTTGCGCCGACCTCTTGGCTTGGGTCTGATTGCCCGGCTCCTCAGCGGGCCGGCGTGCGGCCCGCATCGTCGCCGGGCGCCCACCGTGGCGGGCGTTTTTGCAGGAAAGCAAGCATGCCCTCACGGGCTTCGTCGGAGACGAACAGTCGCGCCGAGTCGGTGCTGAGCCGCTCGGCGTCACGGTCAAAGCCGTCCAGGACGGCGGCGGTGGTCAGTGCTTTGGATGCGGCCAACCCCTGCGGTGAGGCCCGTCCGATATCGGCGACGAGCGATGCCACCGCGGCATCGACGTCGTCGGTGGCCATCGTGATGAGGCCGATCGCGGCGGCGGTGGTGGCGTCGAACGTCTCGCCGGTCAGGTAGTAGCGGGCGGCTGCGCGGGCGGACATCTTCGGCAGCAGGGTCAGCGAGATGATCGCCGGCGCGACTCCGATTCGGGCCTCGGTCAACGCGAACGTGCTGCGCGGACCGGCCACTGCGATATCGCATGCGCCGACCAGGCCCATGCCGCCGGCACGGACGTGGCCGTCGACAGCGACGATCACCGGCAGCGGCGACTCGACGATCGCGCGCAGCAGCGCCGCCGCCTCCCGGGACCGCTCGGCGGCCGCCTCGAACGGATCGGCACCCGTTGCCGCCGAGCCTTCCGACAGGTCGGCGCCCGCGCAGAAGGTGTTGCCGGTGTGGCCGAGCAGCACGGCCCGAACCGCGGGATCGGCCGCCGCGTCGCGCAGGCCTTGGTGCAACTGGTTGACCAGAGTGGCCGAAAGCGCGTTGCGGTTGTGCGGCGAGTTCAGCGTCAGCCGGGCGACGTACCCGTCAATTGCATATTCGACCAGTCTGTCCATCAGTAGGACCGGGGCAGGCCCAGCGACGTCTGGGCCACGAAGTTGAGCACCATCTCCCGGCTCACCGGCGCGATACGACCCAGGCGGGCCGACGCCAGCATGGCGGCAACGCCGTACTCTTTTGTCAAACCGTTGCCGCCCATGGACTGCACGGCCTGGTCAACCGAGCGCGTCGCGGCTTCGGCCGCAGCGTATTTGGCCATGTTGGCGGCCTCGGCCGCACCGGCGTCGTCGCCGCTGTCGTAGAGCGTCGCCGCCTTCTGCATCATCAGCTTGGCCAGCTCCACCTCGATGTGGCACTGCGCCAACGGATGTGACAACCCCTGGTGTGCGCCGATCGGCGTGCCCCACACCTGCCGGGTCTTGACGTAGTCGGCGGCCCGCTCCAGCGCCAAGCGTCCCATGCCGACGGAGCTGGCCGCGCCCATGATCCGCTCGGGGTTCAGACCCGCGAAAAGCTGTGCGATCGCGGCGTCTTCGGCACCGACGAGGGCGTCGCTGGGCAGCCGGACGTCGTCGAGGAAGACCTGGAACTGCCGCTCGGGACTGATCAGCTCCATCTCGATCGGGGTGTAGCTGAAGCCGGGTGCATCGGTAGGCACCACGAACAACGCCGGCCGCAATTTGCCGGTCTTTGCTTCCTCGGAGCGCGCCACCACCAACACCGCCTGCGCCTGGTCGATGCCGGAGATGTAGACCTTCTGCCCCTTCAGAATCCAGTCACTGCCGTCGCGTCGGGCGGTGGTGGTGATCTTGTGCGAATTGGATCCGGCATCGGGTTCGGTGATCGCGAACGCCATCGTCAGCGAGCCGTCGGCGATGCCGGGGATCCAGCGCTTCTTCTGCTCGTCGGTACCGAACTTGCTGATGATCGTTCCGTTGATGGCCGGTGACACCACCATCAGCAGCAGCGCGCTGCCCGCGGCCGCCATCTCCTCCATCACCAGTGACAGCTCGTACATCCCGGCGCCGCCGCCACCGTACTCCTCGGGAAGATTGACGCCTAGGAAACCGAGTTTGCCTGCTTCGCTCCACAATTCGTCGGTGTGCTCGTGCGCGCGCGCCTTCTTCAGGTAGTACTCGCTGCCGTACTTGGACGCCCATTCGGACACCGCCTTACGCAATGCCTGGCGGTCTTCGTTCTCGATAAAGCTGGTGTCGATCATTGCGAATCTCCTTCTTGGACGTTTTCGGGCGACTCCACCCTTGCCAGGACGGCGCCCACTTCGACTTGCTGGCCGGCGTTCACATTGAGCTCCGCGAGCACACCGTCGGTCGGGGCGGTGATGGTGTGCTCCATCTTCATCGCTTCCAGCCAGATCAGCGGCTGTCCGCTCGTCACGGCATCGCCCACCGCGGCGCCGAGCCGAATGACGTTGCCGGGCATGGGTGCTACCAGCGAGCCCTTTTCGACGGCCGAGCCCGGCTCGGGGAAACGCGGCAGCGCGACCAGGTGCACGGGGCCGCGCGCCGAGTCGACATAGACATCTTGGCCGTAGCGCGCGACCGCGAAACTGCAAGCCACACCGTCGCCGTCGGCCAATACGACTTCGTCTTGGGTCGCAAAGACCAGCCGTGCCGGCTCGTCGTCGGCCAGGATCAATCCCGTTCTGCTGAAGCGGTATTTGACCCGGTGCTCGAGGCCGGCGTCATCGCGGTAGGTCTTGATCTGATAGCCCGACGCCAGGTTGCGCCATCCGCTGGGAATCGAGCCGAGGACAGTGGCGGTGGCGCGATTGTGCGCGGCGTCGGCCAGCGCCGCGGCGATCGCCGACAAACGGATCACGGCGGCGTCGGCCAGCGGCGCGGATAGCTGCGCCAAGCCGTGGGTGTCGAAGAACGCGGTGTCGGTGGCGCCGTCGAGGAATGCGGGATGACGCAGCACATTGACCAGTAGCTCGCGGTTGGTCCGCACGCCGTGTAGGTGGGCTCTGGCCAGCGCGTCGGCGAGCACCAGCGCCGATTGCCGCCGGGTCGGGGCGTACGAGATCACCTTGGCAAGCATCGGGTCGTAATGAATCGACACCGCAAAGCCGCTGGCAGATTTGGGGTCGATGCCCGAGTCCAGCCGAATCCCCGTGCGCTGTGCCAGCGTAGCGAACTCGGACCGAACGGCCGGCACCTGGAACGTGTGCACCACGCCGGCCTGCGGCTGCCAGCCTCGAGCGGGATCTTCGGCGTAGAGGCGGGCTTCGATCGCATGTCCTTGAGCGGCAGGGGGTTCGGCGCCAAGCTCGTCGCCGTCAGCGACCGCGAGCTGCAGCTCGACGAGATCGAGGCCGGTGGTCTCCTCGGTGACCGGGTGTTCGACTTGTAGCCGGGTGTTCATCTCCAGGAAGTAGAACTCGCCGTTGTCATCGGCGAGGAATTCCACCGTCCCGGCGCCGGTGTAGCCGATCGCGCCGGCGGCGAGTCGGGCCGCGTCGAACAGCTTCGCCCGCATGCCCGGCATCCGCTCGACCAATGGCGACGGCGCTTCTTCGATGATTTTTTGGTGGCGACGCTGAATCGAGCATTCCCGTTCGCCGACGGCCCACACCGTGCCGTGGGTGTCGGCCATCACCTGGACCTCGACGTGGTGGCCGGTGGGCAGGTAGCGCTCGCAGAAGACGGTCGGGTCGCCGAACGCGGACTGCGCCTCACGCCGGGCCGCGGCGACTTCACCAGGCAGCGCCGATAATTCGCGTACCACCCGCATCCCGCGCCCGCCACCGCCCGCGGACGCCTTGACCAGCACCGGTAGCTGGCTTTCGGTGACCGTGTCGGGGTCGAGTTCGTCGAGCACCGGCACGCCGGCGGCGGCCATCATCTTCTTGGACTCGATCTTCGAGCCCATTGCCCGCACCGCGTCCACCGGCGGGCCGACCCAGATTAGGCCCGCGCTTTGCACCGCGGCCGCGAATTCGGCGTTCTCCGAAAGGAATCCATAGCCGGGGTGCACCGCGTCGGCACCGGCCGCACGGGCCGCGGCGATGATTGCCTCGGCGTTGAGATAGTCGTTGGTCCGCGGCAACCGGACGCGGGCGTCGGCGTCGGCGACGTGTGGCGCCCCGGCGTCGGGATCGGTGTAGACGGCGACGGTGGCCAGTCCCAGCCGGCGGCAGGTGGCGAACACCCGTCGGGCGATCTCGCCGCGGTTGGCAACCAGAACTCGCGTGATTCCCATGAGCGTCACATCCGGAAGACGCCGAAGTTCGACGTCCCCTTGATCGGGCCATTGGCGATGGCGGACAAACACATTCCCAGTACGGTGCGGGTGTCGCGCGGGTCGATCACCCCGTCGTCGTAGAGCATCCCGGACAACACCAACGGTAGCGACTCGGCCTCGATCTGGCCTTCGACGGCGGCCCGCATCGCCGCGTCGACTTCCTCGTCGACTTTTTGGCCGCGCGCCTCGGCGGCCGCCCGGGCCACGATCGACAGCACGCCCGAGAGTTGCGCGCCGCCCATCACCGCGGATTTGGCGCTGGGCCAGGCGAACAAGAACCGCGGGTCGTAGGCGCGTCCGCACATGCCGTAGTGACCGGCGCCGTAGGATGCGCCGACGATCAGGGAGATGTGCGGGACGGTCGAGTTGGAGACGGCGTTGATCATCATCGCGCCGTGCTTGATCATGCCGCCCTCTTCATAGTCCTTGCCCACCATGTAGCCGGTGGTGTTGTGCAGGAACAACAGTGGCGTGTCGGACCGGTTGGCCAGCTGAATGAACTGGGTGGCCTTCTGCGACTCCTCGCTGAACAGCACACCGCGCGCATTCGCCAGGATCCCCAGCGGATAGCCGTGCAACCGTGCCCAGCCGGTCACCAGCGACGACCCGTACATCGGCTTGAATTCATCAAATTCAGACCCGTCGACAATGCGCGCGATCACCTCCCGCGGATCGAACGGAATGCGCAGATCCGGCGGCACGATGCCAATCAGCTCCTCGGCGTCGAACAGCGGCTCGGTCACCGGCCCGGGTGCCGGACCCTGTTTGACCCAATTCAGCCGCGCCACGATGCGACGGCCGATCCGGATCGCGTCGAGCTCGTCGACGGCGAAGTAGTCGGCCAAACCCGAGATCCTGGCGTGCATTTCGGCGCCGCCCAGCGACTCGTCGTCGGATTCCTCGCCAGTGGCCATCTTCACCAGTGGTGGGCCGGCCAGAAAAACCTTCGAGCGCTCTTTGATCATGACCACGTGATCCGACATCCCGGGCACATACGCGCCACCCGCGGTGGAGTTGCCGAACACCAAGGCAATGGTGGGAATTCCGGCCGCGGACAGGCGGGTCAAATCGCGGAACATCTGCCCGCCGGGAACAAAAATTTCCTTCTGGGTGGGCAGGTCCGCGCCGCCGGATTCCACCAGCGAGACCACCGGCAGCCGATTTTCGAAAGCGATCTGGTTGGCCCGCAGTATCTTTCGTAACGTCCACGGGTTGCTGGTGCCGCCTTTGACCGTTGGGTCGTTGGCGACGATCATGCATTCCACCCCACTGATCGCGCCGATGCCGGTGACCAGGCTCGCGCCGACTTTGAACGCGCTGCCCCAAGCCGCCAGCGGACTCAGCTCCAGGAATGGGGAGTCGGGGTCGACCAGCAGCTCGACGCGCTCCCGTGGCGTCAGCTTGCCACGGGCGTGGTGACGCTCGACGTACTTGGGGCCGCCGCCCTCAAGGGCTTTGGCGAGTTCGGCGTCGATCTCGTCGAGCCTCGACGTCGCCGCCGCAGCCGCGTCGATGTAGGCCGCTGCTTTCGGATCGAGGGTGGACTGCAGGGCGGTCATAGCCACCGCCGACGATGCAGTGGGGGCACCCCCAGTCGCGAAGCGGCGAGGGGGACGAAGCGATGAGGAGGAGGCGGAGCAATCATGATTGATACCCGAGTGTCTTGGCGGCCAGTGAAGTCAGGATCTCGGTGGTCCCGCCGCCGATGCCGATGATCCGCATGTCGCGGTACTGGCGTTCGACTTCGGATTCGGCCATGTACCCCATGCCGCCGAACAGTTGGACGGCTTGGTTGGCCACCCATTCACCGGCCTCGACGGCGGTGTTCTTGGCGAAACACACCTGCGCGATGAGGTTTGTCTCGCCGGCCAGTTGGCGCTCCACCACATTTCGGGAGTAGACGCGGGCGACGTCGATGCGACGGGCCATCTCGGCGAGCGTGTTCTGCACCGCCTGCCGGGATATCAGCGGCCGGCCGAACGTCTCGCGGTCGCGGCACCACTGCACGGTGATGTCCAGGCACCGCTGAGCGCTCGAATACGCTTGCGCGGCCATCGCGATGCGCTCGGATACGAATGCCTGGGCTATCTGGGCGAAGCCGCTGTTCTCCGCGCCGACTAGGTTGGCCGCCGGCACGACTGCGTCGGTGTAGGACAGCTCCGCCGTGTCCGAGGACCGCCAGCCCATCTTGTCCAGCTTGCGGGTGACCTCGAAGCCGGGCGTGCCTTTCTCGACCACCAGCAACGAAACCCCGGCCGCGCCGGGACCACCCGTGCGCACCGCGGTGACGACGTAGTCGGCCCGCACCCCGGAGGTGATGTAGGTCTTGGCGCCGTTGACGACGTAGTGATCGCCGTCCCGCGTCGCCGTGGTCCGCAGATGCCCGACATCGGAGCCGCCGCCGGGCTCGGTGATGGCCAACGCGCCGATCAGCTCACCGGCCAACGTCGGGCGGACGAACTTGTCGATCAGCCGGGCGTCGCCGGACGCGATCATGTGCGGCGTCGCGATGCCGCAGGTGAACAGCGACGAGAACACGCCACCGGGCGCACCGGCCTCGTGTAGCTCTTCGCAGATGACCACCGCGTCGGCCCCGTCGCCGCCGCCACCGCCGACCGACGCGGGAAAGTTCGCGCCGAGCAGGCCGGCCTCGCCGGCGCTGCGGTGCAACTCGCGCGGCAGCTCACCGATCCGCTCCCACTCGTCGACGTGGGGCAAAATCTCCCGCTCGACGAGGGAGCGCACCGTCTTGCGAAGCTGGTCGCGCTCGGGTGTCGCCCAGATGTTCACAGCAGCCTTTCCGGAATGTCGACATGTCGGCTACGCAGCCATTCACCGAGCCCCTTGGCCTGCGGGTCGAATCGCGCCTGGTAGGCGGCGCCCTGGCCGAGGATGTCGTCGATGACGAAGTTGACCGCGCGCAGGTTGGGCAGCAGGTGCCGGGTGACCGGCAGCTCGGCCGTCTCGGGCAGCAGCCGCTTGAGCAGCTCGACGGCCAAGGTGTTGGCCAGCCAGCGCCACTGCTCGTCGGTGCGCACCCATACGCCGACGTTGGCCGACCCGCCTTTGTCGCCGCTGCGGGCCGCGGCGATCCGGCCCAGCGGCACGCGCCGAGTCGGTCCCGCCGGCAACGGCTCAGGCAGCGGCGGCGGGCCGGCCGGCGTCAGGTCAAGAGTTTCTGTGGCGCAAGGGATATAAGTCCCGGTCCCGTCGGCATGCACGGCGACATGCGGCACTTTCGCAGCGTCGACGTAGCCGGCGGTGAACACCCCGTACACCTGACCGTCGCCGGGAGGGGCGGTCACGGTGAAGCCCGGGTAGCTGGCGAGCGCTAATTCGACTGCGGCCGAAGAAAACTGGCGTCCTACATTGGCGGGGTCGGGGTCGCGGACCACGCAGCGCAGTAGCGCACTGGCCGTTTCTTCGGTGTCGGCGTCGGGGTGCTCGGTGCGGGCCAGGGTCCACTCCAACTCCGCAGGTTTAATGGTGAGCGCCGCCTCCAACTGGCGCCGCACCAACTCGGCCTTCTTTTCGATGTCCAGGCCGGTCAACACGAACGTCATCGAGTTGCGGAACCCGCCGACGCTGTTCAGCGAGACTTTCAGGGTGGGTGGCGGCGGTTCGCCGACCACCCCGCTGATGCGCACCCGATCGGCGCCGTCGGCGGACAGTTCGATGGTGTCCATCCGGGCCGTGACATCCGGGTTGGCGTAGCGGGCGCCGGCGATCTCGTAGAGCAGTTGCGCGGTGACGGTGTCGACGCTGACGAGCCCGCCGGTACCGGGGTGCTTGGTGATCACCGAGGAGCCATCGGCGTGGACCTCGGCCAGCGGGAAGCCGGCGTAGGTCAAATCAGGGATCTCGGTGAAGAACGAGAAATTGCCGCCGGTGGCCTGGATGCCGCATTCGATCACATGGCCGGCGACCACGGCGCCGGCCAGTTGGTGGTAGTCGGTCCGGTCCCAGCCGAAATGTGCGGCAGCCGGCCCGACGGTCACCGACGCGTCGGTGACCCGGCCGGTCACCACCACATCGGCGCCGCTGGCCAGGCAGTCGACGATGCCCCAAGCGCCGAGGTAGGCATTGGCGGTCAACGGCGTGCCCAGCCCCAGTTCCTCGGCGCGCGGCAGCAGGTCGTCGCCTTCGACGTGGGCGATTCGGGCCGGGATGCCCACTCGCTCGGCCAGGGTGTGGATCGCCTCGGCGAGGCCGGCAGGGTTCAGGCCGCCGGCGTTGGCGATGATGCGCACCCCGCGGTCGTGTGCCAGACCCAGGCACTCCTCGAGTTGCGTCAGGAAGGTCTTGGCGTAGCCGCGATCAGGGTGCTTCATCCGATCGCGACCGAGGATCAGCATTGTCAGTTCGGCCAGGTAGTCACCGGTGAGGTAGTCCAGCTCGCCGCCGGTGAGCATCTCGCGCATCGCGGAGTGCCGGTCGCCGTAGAACCCCGAGCAGTTCCCGATCCGGACCGGCGCAGCGGACGCGCCAGAAGAAGCAGTCACACCTGTCCTCCTCCCTCCAGCCGGACGTACCAACCAACCGGTAGGTTAGCGGGTACCGCGGGTGTCACGTCAAGGATGCTCCCGACGGGGCGGCGAAGCGCAGGGAGCCGATTTTTGTGAGCAGCAGGTCACCAACTATTATTGGTCTTAACTTCGCCGTCGAGGCTGCTTGAGCGGCGAACCCCCTACCAGTAGTAAGGCCCGATCATGGCTGTGCCAAAGCGCAGGATGTCGCGCGCGAACACCCGGAGTCGGCGCGCGCAGTGGAAGGCTGAAAAGCCCGAACTCGTCGGTGTCACGGTTGCCGGCAAGCAGCACAAGGTGCCACGCCGGTTGCTCAAGGCGGCGCGCCTCGGACTGATCGACCTGGATCGCCGCTAACTTTTTCGCCATGAGTCTTGTCGCCCCGCAACGACGCGGGCCGCGCCGCGGCCCGTTGAAGAGCTGGGCAATTAGCCCCTGCGCCTCTCAGCGCGCTCTCAGGCGATTGGACGAAACTGGTGGCCGTGCGAATTCTTGTCGTTGACGACGATCGAGCCGTGCGTGAGTCACTGCGCCGGTCGCTTTCCTTCAATGGTTACTCTGTCGCGTTAGCCGAAGACGGTCTCGAGGCCCTGGAGATGATCACCGCCGATCGACCCGACGCGCTTGTTCTCGACGTGATGATGCCGCGGCTGGACGGCCTGGAGGTATGCCGTCAGCTGCGCAGCACCGGCGACGATCTGCCGATCCTGGTGCTGACCGCCCGCGACACGATTTCTGAGCGGGTCGCCGGCCTCGACGCCGGCGCCGACGACTATCTGCCCAAGCCGTTCGCGCTCGAAGAGCTGCTGGCCCGGATGCGGGCCCTGCTACGCCGCACGAAAATCGATGACTCAGGCGAATCCGTAGCCATGACATTCGCGGACCTCACCCTCGATTCGGTGACCCGTGAAGTCACTCGTGGGCAACGGCAGATCAGCCTCACCCGCACCGAATTCGCTCTGCTCGAGATGTTGATCGCCAATCCGCGACGGGTATTGACCCGCAGCCGGATTCTCGAGGAGGTGTGGGGCTTCGACTTTCCCACCTCAGGCAACGCCCTGGAAGTGTACGTCGGATACCTGCGTCGCAAGACCGAGGCAAATGGCGAGCCGCGATTGATCCACACCGTGCGAGGAGTGGGTTACGTGCTTCGCGAAACACCGCCCTGATGCCGCTGAGAACATCGTTCCACCGGCGAAGTCGAGCGCAGCCGCGAGGCAGCACCTCGTTGTCGCTGCGGTGGCGAGTCATGCTGCTGGCGATGTCGATGGTGGCGATGGTGGTCGTCCTGATGGCCGTCGCCGTGTACGCGGTGATCTCCGCGGCGCTGTACAAGGACATCGACAACCAGCTGCAGAGCAGGGCCCAGCTATTGATCGCCAGCGGATCGTTGGCGGCTGATCCTGCGAAAGCCATTGAGGGCACCGCATATTCGGATGTCAACGCGATGCTGGTTAATCCCGGCCGATCGATCTTCACGGCCAACCAGGAGGGCCAGACGCTGCCGGTCGGACCGCCGGAGAAGGCCGTCGTCCGCGGTGACCTGTTCATGTCGCGGCGCACGGCGGCCGGTCAGCGGGTGTTGGCCGTTCACTTGCCGAACGGCAGCTCGCTGCTGATCTCCAAGAGCCTGGCACCGACCGATGCGGTGATGACGAAGCTGCGTTGGGTGCTGTTGATCGTCGGCGGGGTCGGCGTCGCCGTCGCCGCGGTTGCCGGTGGGATGGTCACCCAGGCCGGCCTACGCCCGGTGGGCCGGCTGACCGAGGCGGCCGAGCGGGTGGCGCGCACCGACAATCTGCGGCCCATCCCGGTATACGGGAGCGACGAGCTGGCCCGGCTGACCGAAGCGTTCAATCTGATGCTGCGAGCGCTGGCCGAATCTCGGGAACGCCAGGCCCGCCTCGTCGTCGATGCCGGTCACGAACTGCGCACCCCGCTGACATCGCTGCGCACCAACGTCGAGCTGCTGATGGCGTCGACGGAGCCGGGTGCGCCGCCAATACCCGAACAGGAAATGGCCGATCTGCGTGCCGATGTGATCGCGCAGATCGAGGAATTATCAACTCTGGTCGGCGATTTGGTAGATCTCACCCGAGGCGACGCCGGCGAAGTAATACACGAGCCGGTCGACATCGGCGAGGTGATCGACCGCAGCCTGGAGCGAGTCCGGCGGCGCCGCAACGACATTGAGTTCGACGTCGACGTGACGCCCTGGCAGGTCTACGGCGACTCCGCCGGCCTGTCGCGTGCGGTGCTGAACCTGATGGACAATGCGGCCAAGTGGAGTCCTTCGGGAGAGACCGTCGGTATCCGGCTCCGGCAGCTGAACGCCAACCACGCCGAGTTGGTGGTGTCCGACCACGGACCGGGCATCCCGACGGCCGAGCGTGAGCTGGTGTTCGAGCGGTTCTTCCGCTCGACCTCGGCGCGGGCGATGCCCGGCTCGGGTCTCGGGCTGGCGATCGTCAAACAGGTCGTCCTCAATCACGGCGGGGCGCTGCGCGTCGAAGACACCGATCCGGGTGGCGAGCCGCCGGGGACGTCGATCTATGTGTTGTTGCCTGGACGGCCGATCCCGACGTCGGAGTACCCGACTCCTGAGGAAGCTGCGGCGGATGTTAACGCATCGTCAAATCCGGGGAACTCATTACGTCCGGCGAACGTTATTTCAGTCGATTCTCAGACAACGCAGGCAGGGTAGTGATCCAGTGGCTGCTGAGCCTGAACCGACTGTTCAAAGAAAGAGCGACCTAGCGACATGACGAATCACCCGAGGTATTCGCCACCGCCGCAGCAGCCCGGGTACAGCCCGGTCTCCGATCAGCGTGGGGCTCCAGGCTATTCCGGCCATGGGCAGCAGCAAACATACCCTCAGCACTATGACTGGCGCTACCGCCAGCAGCCGCAGTACCAGCAGCCGTACGGGTCGTTCGGTAGCGGTCAGCCCGGCCCCGCCGGCAGTCCGCCGCCACAAGCGGGCGTACCGCGAAAGCGTCCCCGCGCAGGCGCATTAGCTGTCGGTGCATTGGCCATCGCAGTCGTGTCGGCGGGCATCGGCGGTGCGGCGGCATCGGTGGTCGAGCACAACGGACACCTCCCGATCGCCAGTGACGGGACGACACTCGGTGGTGCCACTCCCAGCGTGCCCGCCGCGAACGCTCCGGTAGGCACCGTCGAACAGGTCGCCGCCAAGGTGGTACCCAGTGTGGTCATGCTCCAGACCGATCTCGGTCGTCAGTCCGAGGAGGGGTCGGGCATCATCTTGTCTTCTGACGGGCTGATCCTGACCAACAACCACGTCGTTGCCACCGCGGCCAATCCCGGTCACCCGGCTCCGCCGCGCGAGGGCGGCCCCCGGGAGCCGGGTGGCCCGGCGGAGCCGCCAGGTGGTCCCCGGGACCCAGACAGTGACCGCCCCGGCGGGACGCCGAAGACCACGGTGACTTTCTCCGACGGACGCACCGCAGAGTTCACCGTGGTGGGGGCAGACCCAACCACCGACATCGCAGTCGTTCGGGTACAAGGTGTTTCCGGCTTGACGCCGATCAGCCTTGGGTCCTCGGCGAACTTGCGCGTCGGTCAGCCGGTGATGGCGGTCGGGTCGCCGCTCGGCCTGGAAGGCACGGTGACCACCGGCATCGTCAGCGCGCTCAACCGGCCGGTGTCGACGACCGGCGAGAGCGGTAACCAGAACACCGTTCTCGACGCGATTCAGACCGACGCCGCGATCAACCCCGGTAACTCCGGGGGCGCGTTGGTCAACATGAGCGGACAGTTGGTCGGCGTCAACTCGGCGATCGCCACGCTGGGCGGCGATTCGCCCGACGCGCAGAGCGGTTCGATCGGACTCGGCTTCGCCGTTCCGGTCGACCAGGCCAAGCGCATCGCCGACGAGTTGATCCACACTGGAACGGCGTCGCATGCGTCACTGGGCGTTCAGGTCACCAACGACAAGGGCACACCCGGCGCCAAAGTCGTCGAGGTGGTACCGAATGGTGCGGCGGCGGCCGCCGGTCTGCCCGGCGGGGTCGTAGTGACCAAGGTCGACGACCGCACGGTCAACAGCGCCGACGCCTTGGTCGCTGCCGTGCGATCCAAGGCGCCCGGCGACAAGGTGACGCTTACGTATAAGGATCCATCGGGAGATAGCAAGACCGTGCAGGTCACTTTGGGCAAGGCGCAGCAGTGATGAGAGCCGGTGCATCGTGGTCGGACGCCAGATATACGGTTGCAACCATGGAACAGAGCGCGGAGTTGGTCGGCAGGGCACTTGTCGTCGTCGTCGACGATCGGACCGCGCACGGGGATGAGGACCACAGCGGGCCTCTGGTCACCGAGCTGCTCACCGAAGCGGGGTTCGTTGTCGACGGCGTGGTGGCCGTCGCCGCCGACGAGGTAGAGATCCGCAACGCACTGAACACCGCTGTGATCGGGGGAGTGGATCTGGTGGTGTCGGTCGGCGGCACCGGCGTGACGCCGCGCGACGTAACCCCGGAAGCCACCTTGGAGATTCTCGATCGCGAACTGCTCGGCATCTCCGAAGCCATCCGAGCGTCGGGCTTGTCTTCGGGCATCATGGATGCCGGCTTGTCACGTGGCTTGGCGGGGATCTCCGGCAGCACCCTGGTGGTCAACCTCGCCGGTTCTCGATACGCGGTGCGCGATGGCATGGCGACTCTGAATCCGCTGGCGGTCGGGATAATCGGCCAGCTGTCGAGCTTGGAGATTTGACGCCGGCATGACCAGGCGCGGCGGCGACGCCCGAAGCTTGATCGACCAGGTATTCGGGACAGAGCTGCCTCAAGAGTCGACCGACGAGCGTGATGACGAAGCCGATGATCGCGAGCAGTGGCTGGGGGAGAACGTACCCCCGCACCACATTTGAACCGCTTCCCGATGTCACGGCATGAATACCCTGTGACTAATTCGCTGCAAAGCGAGCAATCGCGGACGACCGGACATACGGTTTTTTGCGGGCGATCCTTCATTGCCCCGGTAATTCGTATCGACGGAGGTGGCTCGCGTGCTCAAAGGATTCAGAGATTTCATAATGCGGGGTGACGTGATCACCGTCGCTGTCGGGTTGGTTGTGGCCTTGGCATTCTCGAACTTGGTCAAAGCCTTCACCGAAACCGTGATCAACCCACTGGTGGCGGCGGTCCAGCCCCATGCCGCCCTCGGATTGGGCGTGCAGCTCGGCGATCCGGGCAACAAGACGACCTTCCTCGACATCGGAACGCTGATCGGGGCATTCATCTACTTCTTCGTCTTTATGGCGACCATTTACTTGGCGATCGTGGTGCCCTACCGGCAGATCCAGAAACGCCGCGGAGTCACCGTGTTCGGCGAGGAGCCGGCGACCAAGGCATGCGCGGAGTGCTGCTCCGACATCCCAGAGCCCGCACACAAGTGCAAGTACTGTGCCAGCGACCAGGCGGCCGCTTGAAACATTCTTGCCCGCACTCAATGCAGGGTGAGGGTCACGGTCTGCGTCAACGCGGCGCCGGCCACGGCATTGGCCGAGGCGGCCGGCAGCGCCACCAGGACCACCCGATCGTTCGTCGCGGCCTGAGCCTTTTGTTTGGCCGAAACCAGGACCACGATCGCGTTGGTGGCTATAACCCTGGGGACCGTCGGGTTGGACGGCGAGCTGGTCTCTGACGCGGCAACGACGTCGACGACGTCCCCCGGTCGGACCAGATCCGCCAGCGCGCTGTCGGCCGGATGCACCGGCACGATCCGGGCATCTGGCCCGGCGACCGACTCGGCCAGTCGGCGGCCCAGCAGCCGGACGTCGGTCAGCACTTCACCGCGCCGGGTCGGCCCGGCCAAGGTCGACCCGACAACCGTGTCGATGTCGGATTGCGCCCCGTCGGGAATCGTTGGCGCCAACCGTTTTTCGACTCGGAGGTCATCGGCAGTCAGCGCCGCGCCCGGGCTGAGATCACGGGCCGCCACCACCACCTGGGTTCGCTCACCGCCGGGGTCGGGCCGTAGCGCCGCAACGCCGGCAAGGACGACGAGCCCGGCTGCGGCGATCCGCCGGGCCAGCAGGGTTCGCGACCAGTCCGGGTGCAACCACTGGGAGATCCGGGTCGGCAGCGACGGATTCAACGATTTCCGGGAATCCCCCACGCCGCAACGGTACGTGCGGCCCGGTCTTACCCGCGGCCGTCGGCAAGCCGCTTGTGGATAACCGGCTAGCTTGCGGCGGCCGCCGCTGACGTCGGGGCCTTCGAGCCGGCCGAGTCTGATTTGTCGCTAGAGCTAGAGGAGGTACTCGACTTTTCCGATGAGCCGGACTTGGCCGACCCGTTGGTCGAACTCCGTGCCGACTCACGGCTGTCGGTGCGGTAGAAACCGCTGCCCTTGAACACCACGCCGACGGAGTTGAACAGTTTGCGCAGCCGACCGGAGCACTGCTCGCATGTCGTCAGGGCGTCGTCGGTGAAGGCCTGAACGACATCGAAGCGGTTGCCGCACTCGGTGCACGCGTAGCTGTAAGTCGGCACAGAAACCTCCGTGATGGTCTAAACGGTTAGCACTCTACAGTCTCAAGTGCTAGAACCGCTATGTGGCGCGTGTCATTCCCGCCCGACGCGGTAGAGGGAGGCGCGGCCGGTGGCGGGATGCGCTGGCGCTGCTGATCATCCTGGTCATCGCCGTCGGCGTCGGTTGGCGCTACTTCCGCGACGTCCGAAGCCAGGAGTCCACCGCGTCATCCACCGGGTCCACGTCACCCGCGACACCGGCCTACGACGTGGCCCGTCGCGAACTCGACGCACTGCCCGTGAAGGGCTGGGACCGCTTCGAGGACTTCAACCGCGCACGGTTCGGCGAGCCCTGGAGTGACGACGTCAACGTGGAGTTCGGCCACAACGGCTGCAACACCCGCGACGACATCCTGCGTCGCGATCTGGCCGACCTGCAGGTGCGGCCGGGGACCTGCTTTGCGCAGCGCGGCATCCTGCACGACCCCTACACCGGAACGACCATCGTCTTCGTGCGTGGCCCGGACACCTCTCCCGCCGTGCAGATCGACCATGTGGTGTCGCTGTCGGATGCCTGGTACAAGGGCGCGCGGGGCTGGGACGACCAACGCCGCCGCGACTTCGCCAACGACCCGCGCAATCTGTTGGCCGTGGCCCGTCAGGCCAACTTCGACAAGGCGTTTCGCGACGCCGCCTCCTGGTTGCCGCCCAACCTGGCATTTCGGTGCGCGTTTGTCGCCCGCCAGGTCGAGGTGAAGACGGACTACCAGCTGTGGGTGTCGGGCCGCGAGAAAGACGCCATGCGGCGGGTGCTGCGGGGCTGCTGAGCGCGGTCGCTAACCAGCACCGCCGCCCAGGTCGATCAAGCCGCGTTCGGGGGTCAGCGCATGGGTCATCGGGACGTCGTGCGGCTCATGCGGCAATTCGTCGAGCAGCTCCTGATCGCGGATCACGGCGATCAGGCGCGCCCGCGGGTCCCGGTGCACCAGCGTGCGGTCGTAAAATCCGAGGCCACGTCCCAGCCGCACGCCCATGCGGTCGACGGCGAGCGCGGGAACAAGCACGACGCTCGCCTCGGCCACGGTCGTCGCGGGCAGCCACGGCTCGGCCGGTTCGAGCAGTCCGAACCGCGCGGCAACCAGTTGTCCTGGCCGGTATTCACCCCATTGCAGGGCCACCGGCGAGTCGCCGGCAGCGGTACGCGCGACCGGCAGCAACACGCGGCCGCTTCGTCGCAGCAACACATCCAGCATCTCGATCGACCCCGGCTCGGCACCGACCGGCACGTACGCGCATACCGTGCCGCCGCTGCTCACCGTGGCGTCGAGATGATCGGCCAATGACCGCGCCTCGCCGGCCCTGACGTCGTCCGCGACCGAGCGGCGGGAAGCCAGCAGCCGTTCCCGCAATGCGGCCTTGCCTGCGGTTGCCATACGGACAACGATTACAGTCCCGGCTTTCACCCCGCCACAGCGGCCAGGAGAATCTGCTGCGATTATGGTTTGCACGATGTCAACCTCACAGGTTCCGGTTCCGCGCACTGCGATCGTTCCCGCGGCCGGATTGGGCACGCGTTTTCTCCCCGCGACCAAGACGGTGCCCAAGGAGCTGTTGCCGGTCGTCGACACGCCCGGCATCGAGTTGGTGGCCGCCGAAGCGGCCGAGGCCGGCGCCGAGCGGCTGGTGATCATCACCTCCGAGGGCAAGGACGGTGTGGTCGCGCACTTCGTCGAGGACTTGGTGCTCGAGGGCACGTTGGAAGCGCGGGGCAAGAAGGCGATGCTGGCGAAGGTCCGTCGCGCGCCGGGGCTGATCAAGGTCGAGTCCGTCGTGCAGGCCGAGCCGCTCGGTCTGGGGCACGCCATCAGCTGCGTGGAGCCGGTGCTGTCCGACGATGAGGATGCGGTGTCGGTGTTGCTGCCCGACGACCTGGTGCTGCCGAGCGGCGTGCTGGAGACGATGTCGAAGGTGCGCGCCGAGCGCGGCGGGT
>JAFAID010000376.1 GCA_019236925.1 Mycobacterium sp.
GTCGATAGCGACATGTCCACCGCGGCAAGAATTTTCGCCATGGTGGGATGTGTCGGCTGGCGAGTACCGGACTCGATCTTGGCGATCGTGCTGTACGGAACACCGGCTTTCTCGGCCAATTGACGCTGCGTCAGACCCGTCTTGGCGCGGACCACGCGCAGCACGTTTCCCGCCCACGCATCGATGCTGCGCTGGCTGCGAGGGCCAATATCAGCCATACCACGATGCTACCCTATAAGGTAGCGAGCCGTCGGGAGGGTGGATCGGCCAATGACAATCCGGCGCGATATGGGTGACTGCGGAGGCCCGTAACGGGATCCCCTTACGGGCCTTCGAAAACACTCAGATTCGTTCGGCTGCTAAGGCGACCCTTTTTGAGAATGGCGATGTAATGCCGACCGTGTCCCTGGACGGGATGGACGGGAGCCGTCCCGTCGACAGCGCTGTTGTAAACCAACGGACTGCTATATCGACTGACGGTCTTGCATACCGACCAGTGGTTGGTTAGGGTGGTGTAGTGAGTGACCCACGCACCCATACCGAGGAGAAGCAGTGAGCACACCGGAGCAGGCGCAGCTGCGCACCCGCATGTTCGCCCGGGTGTTGGGCCCGTTCTTTGTGATCGTGCCCACCATCGTCGTCAGCCGCGGGTCATACATGCAAACGCTGTTCACCGAATTCAAGGCCAACCCGATATGGCCGTGGCTGTTCGGCGCGATTCTGCTGATGTTCGGGCTGCTGATCATCGCGTTTCACCAATACTGGCGTGGCCCCGCGGCGATCATCCTGTCTGTCATTGGCTGGGTGATGCTGGTGCGTGGACTGCTGCTGTTGGCGGTCCCGCAGGCCTACGAGGCGGCCGGTAACGCGGTCTACAGCTCGGGTGCGACAGCGGCGATCTGGGTGGTGTTCATCTGCCTCGCGGTGGCCGGGCTGTATCTGACCTATGTCGGCTGGAAGCCGGAATCCCGCACGCCAGGGGCCCTGGCGAACACGGCCCAGGATCGCCCGCATGCCGCGGGTGGTTAAACACCCCGATATCCGCCGGGCCGAGATGCTCGATGCCGCGTTCGCGCTGTTTCTGCGTCACGGCTACGACAATGTCAGCCTCAACGATGTGATCGCCGACGCCGGAGTCTCCAAAGGCGCTTTCTACCACTGGTTTCCGTCAAAGGAGGCACTGATCGCGGCGATGGCCGACCGCAGCGCTCGCGAAGGGGTCGTGGCGGTCGAGGAGGCGGTGGCCGGCTGCCACGGCAATGCGCTGGAGCGGCTCAACGCCGTGTTGCAGGCCGGGTACGACATCAAGGTCAAAATGGGCGTCCCGGAACAGCTCGCGGCGATGACCTCATTGCTGAGGCCCGGCAATGCGCACCTGTACGGCCAAATCGTCGCCGCGAGCGAGCAGCTCATGGGCCCGCTGCTGACCCGGGTGATCTCGGAGGGGGTGACCGAAGGGATCTTCGACACGTTCGACCCCGAAGGTGTGGGTGACATGATCCAAGCCCTTGCCGCGCGCACCAATTCGAACTTCCTCGACGTCGTCGACGCCACCGACGAATCCGCCAGAAACCAGGCAATCGACGCTCTTACCACCAGGTTTAGGCTTCACGCCCTGGCGATCGACCGCATCCTGGGGCTGGCAGACCGCAGCATCCACGTACTGACCCGCGCCCAAGTTCAGACGCTCGTCGCGGCACTGCCACGAAACTATTGAACCCAAGCCGTGATAGCCGACTCGACCATGTTCGACGCCTCCCTCGCGCACGAAAAAGAAGCCAGCACCCTAACAACAGAGAGGAAGCCATGACCAGTCACGCCACCGAACAGAATCGTCGGATCGGCTGGCCTCACACCCGGCGAAGATAACTCGAGGGGCACATGCGCAAGCTTGTCTCGGCTGTCGCTTACTACATTCTCTGCACCCTGATGTCCCCGCTGATTCTGATCGGCTACATCGTGTGGGTGGGCAAGGCCATCGCCACGGGTCGCTCGGGTGTGTCCGGGACGGCACAGGGCCCGCTGACCGCCCGGTTCTTCGAGCACAACGTCGGGACAAGGCAGGACGAGGCGGCGGACCGGCTGCTACGGGCACTGCCCGGCGTCCCGCGCCTAGGGCTGCGCCTGGCGGCCGGTCCGGTGCTGCTGGCGCACCGGCTGACCGGGTACGTGCCGCGGGCGGCCAGATACCCCTTCGAGGGCGACATTTCCCCGCAGTACGAGGCCTCGGCACGCATCTGGTTTTTCGACGCGGCCGTCGACCGGCACCTGCTCGACGTTGCGCAGTTTGTCATCCTTGGCGCGGGTTTCGACACGCGTGCCTATCGACTTCCGAA
>JAFAID010000384.1 GCA_019236925.1 Mycobacterium sp.
GATCCGCGAAATCGAGGCCTTCTTTGGTGAGGTTGCGGGCGAAATCGCTTTGGTAGCCGCCAAGAATCCAGACGTCGGTGTCCATAGCCGCACGTTACTACAACTAAAAGAGTGACACCATGTCCGGTTGGCCGGACATGACGGCTGGATTGCTGGACTCTCGTACCAGAAACTTGAAACGGTCCCGTCGGCTCTCGGCTGAACCGACGAGACCTGAGCGGACACGCAGGTCGACCAACGAGCCCGCCTTCTAAGCCGCATTACCGTCGGCGGCGATTGACAAACCTTGTAGTCGCAGACGGCTACTCGGATCCACGCGCCACGGCGCGCGATGAATCCGAACTCCACTCCGACCACGACCCCGGGAACAACGCCGCGTGGTGTCCGAGCGTGGCGAGCGCGGCCAGCGTGATGGCGGCGGTCACACCCGAGCCGCAGTAGGCGCCGAGCCGGCCGTCGCGGTCGATCCCGTGGTCGGAGAGCAACTGGCTCAGCGCGTCCTCAGCGATAAATGTGCCGTCGTCGGCGAGCACCTTTCCGCTGGGCAGGTTTTTCGCGCCGGGGATGTGACCGGCAACCGGATCGACCGGCTCAACCTCTCCGCGGAAGCGTTCCGGTGCGCGTGCGTCGAGCAGCGTCAGGTCAGCGGCCAGCGTCTGCTCCGCCGTCAACGTAGGTAGCGCTCCGGTGTACAGATCATCGTGCAGCACAGCCGCATTGCCCGCTGGCGGCGTCACCGGGCCGGTGGCGAGGCTGCCTCCCGCCGACCGTCACGCGGACAGGCCGCCGTCCAGGATGCGCACGTCGGTCAGCCCCGCCGCCGTCAAGACCCACCAGGCCCGCGCCGAACCCGCCCGATTCCAGTCGTCGTAGACGACGGTGGGCACGCCCGCGCGAATGCCCCAGCGTCGCGCCGACGCCTCGACGCTGCGCCCTGACGGCAGCGGGTGTCGTCCGCGGCCGGTGACGGCGTGGTCGCTCAGTTCGTCTTCCAGCGACACGTACACCGCGCCCGGGATGTGGCCCTGCAAGTACGTCGCGCGACCATCGGGCTGATCGAGTCGCCAGCGCACATCGAGGATCGTGACGGGGCGCTCGGCGCGGATGAGATCGCTCAACTGTGCGGCGGTGATCAGGATTTGAGCGCGTGCGTTCACCGCGTCACTCTATGGCGCGAATCCCAGATCGTGCAGTGCGTCCATGCAGCCGCGCATCCAGTCGGTCGGGTTGGGAGGTGGCGCCCCGCCGCTCATCTCGAGCTGGCAGACCGTCGCGGTGGTATAGCCATTCTTCATCTCGCCCTTCAGGAACGTGTGGTTCTGCGGCGTCGAGTAGTACTGATGCTCGGTGTCGTAGCCGTTCTGGTACGACGGGCTGTGATTACCTGGCCCCGGCGTTGCGGCGGCCGGGGTCGCACAGCCGATGGCGGCCGTGGCGATGGCAGCCGCAACGAGAGTTGAACGCGCGTACACATCGAGCATCATTTCACGAGAGTGCCCCTGGCAGTGTGTGGTTCGAGGACATGCGCATAGCGTGTCTCAAGACATCCGAATAGGTGGCGGCGTGAGTGTCAAGGGGTGTCGAAGGCGCGCTTGGTCATCACCGCAGTTGTCATCGAAGGGCGTAGCCAATCCGAGGTTGCTCGGGCCTACGGGGTCTCGCAGTCCTGGATTTCTCGGCTGGTCGCGCGGTATCAGACCGACGGTGAGGCCGCTTTCACCCCACGTTCACGGCGGCCGCACACCAGCCCCACCCGGCTGCCGCAGACCACAATCGACCTGATCATCGAGCAACGCGAGAAACTAGCCAGCAAAGGCCTCGACCACGGCCCCCACACCATCGCCTGGCACCTAGCCCACCACCACGGCCGGACAGTATCGGTCAATTCCATCCACCGGCACTTACACGCCGCAGGTTTGATCACCCCGACACCACAACGACGTCCGAAGTCCTCATACATTCGTTTTGCCGCCGAACAACCCAACGAACGCTGGCAAGCCGATTTCACGCACTGGTGGCTCGCCGACAAGACCCACGTCGAAATCCTCGACTGGATCGACGACCACGCCCGCTACGCGCTTTCCGTCACCGCCCACCGGCGCGTCACCGGCCCCATCGTGCTGACAGAATTCCGCAAAACTTGCGCGGCCCACGGCATTCCAGCCTCAACATTGACTGACAACGGCATGGTGTTCACCACCCGACTCTCCGGCGGCAAAGGCGGCCGCAACGGCTTTGAAAACGAACTACGCCGACTCGGCGTCACCCAGATCAACTCCACCCCCAACCACCCCACCACCTGCGGCAAGGTCGAACGCTTCCACCAGACCCTCAAAAAATGGCTCACCAGCCAACCCCGCGCCACCACCATCCCCGCGCCGCAAACCCAACTCGACGCCTTCGTCCACATCTACAACCATCACCGCCCACACCGATCCCTACCCCACCAAGCCACCCCAGCCACCGCCTACACCACCAGACCCAAAGCCGACCCAGCAAACCGCACCGACACCCACAACCGCGTCCGCCGCGACCGCATCGACCAAGCCGGCGTCATCACCGTGCGCCTAGCCGGCCGCCTCCACCACATCGGCGTCGGCCGAACCTACACCGGCACCCGCGTCCTGGTCCTCATCCAAGACCTCAACATCAGAATCATCCACGCCGCCACCGGCGAACTACTCCGCGAGCTAACCCTCGACCCCACAACGGACTACCAACCCACCGGCGCACCAAAAGGCCCCAAACGGAAAAAGTTCCGAACCTAACGCAGGTTCGGAACTATTCCGATGTCTTGAGACATCACAGAGTGCCCCTGGCAGGATTCGAACCTGCGACATCGGCTTTAGAAGTCGAGCAATCGCAATGATTGCCGCAAGATCGCGCTCGATACTGCGCGGCAGCCGGGGGTAGTTCGCCGGGGACGCGATCATGGCGGTGTTCGAGGCGCCGGTCGCATTGAAAGGCCACGCCGTCGTGCCTGTCTTGCGTAGCGCGCCTTCGCTAATTCGAGTACTGCGCTACTCGTGCGGCGTGCTCCGGGTAAGTGTTTCGCTTTCGTTGGCGGCTAAAGGAGAGAGACGCTGACTTGCCTAGGGTGTCCGGACCGTCGACTTTTGGGCGTCCCCCCGACGAGCAAGTGACTCAAGGAGATTGGAGGCGCTACGCGCCGCAAGCATGACGACTGCACGCCGCGGGCAGACACATCCGGCTGGTGCACCACGCATTATCGGCGGTTGCACGCGTCGCGGTCGGTCCACTCAGCGGACAGCACTCTTGCTGCTGCGATCTGCCGCGTCTTCGTCTGCATGACGACCGGATAGTCCATCCGATCGCGACACTTTGGAAAGGAATGACCCATGCCCGGATCTTGGCAACCTCTGCAGAATCAGCCCACGTTCAATGTTGATGCCATGCTCCTTCTCACCGATGGCAGCATCCTGTGCCATGAATACCTCACGGCCAATTGGCATCGGCTGGTTCCGAACGAACATTCCGACTACGCAAAGGGCACCTGGCATGCCGTGGCCTCGATGCCCAACAACGCTCCGGCCTACCAGAACGGTCCCACCAACGCGCCGCTCTATTTTGCCTCGGCGGTGCTGCGCGACGGGAAAGTCTTCTGCGCCGGCGGCGAGGATAACGGCGCTTTCAACACGGACGAGTTGCTGGCAGCCGAGATCTACGATCCTCAAACCGACGCCTGGACCCCGATAGCGACGCCGGTCGGTTGGACCAGCATCGGCGATGCATCCTCCTGTGTGTTGCCCGATGGCCGGGTCTTGCTGGGCAACGACAACGGAAATTCCCTTCCCCAAGCTACCGCCATTTGGGATCCCGAATCGGCCGCTTGGTCCGTGGGCGGCAACAGCCTCGATTTGAACTCCGAGGAAGGCTGGACTCTGCTGCCCGATGGCACGGTGCTTGCTGTGCAATGCACCGACGTTCCCAACGCTCAGAAGTATGTCATCGCCACCAACGAATGGGTCAGTGCTGGGTCGACTTTGACATTGTTGGGAGGAGATCCGGACCCCGCGGCGATCGGCGGCACCATCTACGAGATGGGACCCCAGGTCCTGATGACCGATGGCAAAGTATTCGTAGTCGGCGCGAACGGCCATACGGGCATTTACACGCCGCCCAACACCGTGCCGACCGATCCCGGATCGTGGGCCAACGGGCCGGACTTCCCTGCCGATTCCAGTGGCACAGGTACCTTGCTCGCTGCCGTCGACGCGCCGGCCTGCCTCCTGCCGAACGGCAACGTCCTCTGCCTCGTCGGCACGGTCCAAGGGGCCGCCGCTTCCGAGCCGGGGCAAACGTTCGGCGTGCAATTCTTCGAGTTCGACGGCGTTGCACTTAATCCCGTGCCCGGTGTCGCTACTGCCAGCGCCGCCTACACGTACAACTGCCGCCTGATGTTGTTGCCCACCGGCCAGGTAATGCTCTCCACGTCCACCAACGACTTGGAGATCTATACTCCGTCGGGCGGACCCCGGCCAGCGTGGCGGCCGCACATCACTCACGTGCCCCGGCGTCTGGAGCCCGGTCAGGCTTACCGCCTGCACGGCCGCCAGTTGAACGGCCTCTCGCAGGCCTGCGCCTATGGCGACGATCAGCAGATGGCAACCAACTATCCGCTGGTACGGCTGCGCGGGCGTCCCAACGTCGGCGACGTATTCTGCCGCACTTTCGATCATTCCACGATGGCCGTGGCCACCGGCGCCGCCATCCATCACACGCATTTCCGCGTGCCTGATGATTTGCCGCTTGGCGAGTATCGGCTGGAGGTGATCGCCAACGGTATCGCCTCCGAATCCGTCGAGGTCCATGTCCACCGCCGTCACGACCGCGACGACCAGTTCGAACACCTCGCCGTCGTGCCGTGGCGTGAGGAGCGCGGCGAGGACGCCCGGCTGCTGCAGAAGATTGAACAGATCGGTGAACGAATCGAACGCATCGAACACGAAATCGAGCACCGTCCCTTCATCAGACGCGAGGAAGTCGAGGTCCACGTCCACCGCCGCCACGACCGCGACGACCAGTTCGAACACCTCATCGTCGTGCCTTGGCGTAATGAGCGCGGCGAGGACGTCCGGCTGCTGCAGAAGATTGAACAGATCGGTGAACGAATCGAACGCATCGAACACGACATCGAGCACCGTCCCTTCATCAGACGCGAAGAACGGGCGGACGTGGGCGCCGAATCGATGCGCCACCATAACGGGGAGACAAGGCGTGGCGAGGACGTCCGGTTGCTGCAAAAGATTGATCAGATCGGTGAACGAATCGAACGCATAGAACACGAGATCGAGCGCCGTCCCTTCCTCGGCGAGGAGCGTCACAGCGAGGAACCGCGCGTCGAGTCGCCGGTGCATACGCCGCCGCGCAAACGCGCACCCCAAAAGACCGCTCGGTTGAGTCGCTAGTGCTGGTCGTGCTCGCCAGCGCACATGACGGGTTGCCCAGGCCATCGTCACGGCTTGGGCACCCCGTCATGACCGTCTTGTCCGCTCTCCGGGTGGCTTCGGTATCTCCACACCGCAGCGGCCGACTTGCTGGGCCGCGCGCCGTAAACAGGACTTGCTAAGCTTAGCTAACTATGGTCTCTGACCTGTGCCGCTGACCTGTGCCCCCGGCAGGATTCGAACCTGCGACACCGGCTTTAGGAGAGCCTGCAGGCCCTCCTAGTCGTGGCTGCGAAAGGTGTCCTGAACTGGCAATTTCGTGCCAATCGGCACCACCCGAAACCACGGCGTGTCGCGGATTCACCGACCAGACACCGACCACAGATCAGTGTTCGATTCCGGCCTTCCCGACGAACCAGGCCCGCGGCCGAGACCTACTAATGGAAAAGGCTGGAAACAGCGTTAGCGAGATAGTCCCCCGGCGGGACTCATTACCGAAAGGTCCTAGCACTCATGGCATCTCTGGGTTGCACGGGATCTGCGCCATTCATGTGACTGCACCGCAGGTCTTGAGGTCGATGATGCGGTCCCATCCAAGCCCGAGTTCCAACAGAATCTCGTCGGTGTGTTCGGCGAAACCGGGGGCCGGACCGCTCTCTGGTGCGGAAAGGTTGAATTGCACTGGGTTAGCTACAAGCTGCAACTCTCCGGGAGTGACGAGATAGTCGTTAGCGCGAATCTGGGTGTCATTCACCGCTTGCAGGGTGTCCTGCACAGGCGCCCACGGGCCCAAAAGTGTCGCGAACCGTTCACTCCACTCGGGCAGTGTCCGCGTTGCCATTGCCTCCCTTAAGATTTCGACAGCGATCGCGGTATTCTCTGCGATCGCGTCGGTGGTGGTGAACCGGGGATCTTCGGCGAGGTCCGGCAGGTCCATGTGGTGACAGACATCGGCCCAGAACTTGGTTGGCTGCAGCATGACGAATGAGATGTAGCGGTTGTCAGCGGTCGGGTAGAGGCCGACCAGTGGATTGATCGGTGAGCCGTGGGTGCCCGGGATCGGCTGTACCATCAACTGATTAAGATGCGATGTCAGGGCGATGGTATGGCCCAGTGACCAGAGGCCGCTGCCGAGGAGCGAAACGTCCACCGTCGCTGGTTCCCCGGAACGTTCGCGCCGCAACAGGGCCGCAGCGATACCGCCGGCCAAGTACGTTCCCGAGATGGTGTCGCCATAGGCTGGCCCCGGTGGGCTTATCATGCCCTCGCAACCCGGTGGGGTGATGGTGGCCGCCGTGCCAGCCCGGCACCAGAATGCGGTCATGTCATAGCCACCCTTGACCGCTTCGTCTCCGCGAGGTCCGAGGGCACTACCTCTGGCGTAGATGATATTTGGGTTCATTGCACGGACATCGCCTTCTGTGATGCCGAACTTTTCGCGGTGCCCAGGAAGGAAGCTCGTTAAGAAGACATCCGCGTGTCGGACAAGTTCCATCAACATGGCCTTGCCTTCGGACTTCGAAATGTCCAGGCCGATGCTGCGCTTACCGCGATTGGCGTGTTCGACATTCGGATTGGGTTCACCCTCGACGCGGAGCGGCCCTGTTTGTCGCAGACCGCGCTGAGGATCGCCCGTGACA
>JAFAID010000529.1 GCA_019236925.1 Mycobacterium sp.
CTACGGTCTGCCGGCCGACTACGCCGTCAAGCACGCAATCACGAACAATGTGTGGGCCGTCGTGATCACCCTGGTGATCGCTCGCGTAGTGTCGTGGTCGCTGTACCGAGGCACGAACACCACCCAGCCCAAGAGCGTCTGGGGCACGGTGTCGATGTATCTCCTGCGGGTGATCTTGGCCGTAGGCCTTATCGCACTGATCTTCTTCCGAAACCTCTTCGATTCGAAGGCACACGGCTATGCCGCGGTGATCATGTTCCTGGCGATCATCGCCACCGTCGGCACCACGGCATTCCTGGTCAGCCGTCAAGATGACGCCAAATCTCCACATCGGCACCTGTATTACGTGTTCTACGTGGGCATTGCAGCGGCGATGATCGTAACGTTGATCGCTGTTGTGGTGCTGCACCTCGTGCTCGACAGTTGGAACCACTGGGTCATCGTTGTCGAGACCGCGCTGATCCTCGAGTTCACCGTCTATTGGGTCATTCAAACCATCGAGCTATGGAAAACGCCCAACCGATTCGAACTCCTTCCCGATGCCGATCAGTCCCGGCTCGCGCAACGACGGCGCACGCGAGGCCCCGCCGGATTGCTCCCGGAGGTCGTTGAGGCGACAAGGGCGCCGGTCCGAGAGCGGCTTCTGACTGCCCTCTAGAGGCGACTGACACCGCGATCAGCGGCGGCAGTCTCACTAGTCGTCCTCGCCGACGTCCCCGCTGTTCTGCCCAGTCTCGCGCGTCGAACCCCGACGCGTATCGAGCGTCCTAGAGGGCGTCAAATTAGGTAAGGCGCGATCAGAGTGGTGGCACCCAAGACCACCAACCCGATCACGAATGCGACGATCGTAAAGCCCATCACCTGACGGACATTGAGTTTCGCGATCGCAAGCAGGGGCAGCAACCAGAACGGCTGGATCATGTTCGCGACCCCCTCGCCGACGGCGACCGCCATGGAGATTAACCCGAGATAGGCCGGCGAGCGCTGGCCGATCGCCAGCGCCGAGTCGACCGCGATCGGGCCCTGCACGGCCCAGTGCCCGCCGCCGGACGGCACGAACAGGCTGATGACCAATGAGCCGATGAAGGTCAGGAACGGCAGCGTGTACTGCGTCGCGCCGCCCACGACCGCCTGGGCCAGCAGCGTCTGCAGCGGCTTGGCACCGTGGGCCGCGTGCGAGGGCAGATAACCCAGCAAGCCGACCAGGCCGCCGTATAGCGGATATTGCAGGAGCAGTGGACCGGACACCTTCGCGGCGCCGGTGAATGCCCGGATGAACCGGATCGGCGTGCGGTGCAGCAATGCACTCGTGATCGTGAACAACATGATCATGGATGCGATGTTCAGCGCGAAACCGCTGATGCAGAAATAGGTAATGCCCGCGGCGAACACGAGGACGTTCAGGATCCACAGATTTTCCAGCCATTCAGCAAACGTCTTCTTGCCCTCGGCCTGAACCTCCGGCTGGTCCTGGTCTTCGAAGACCGCGGGATCGGGCGCAAGGCTCTGCGCCGGCTCCATGCGCCAGATCGCGAGCGCGAGCAGCGCCAGCACGACGATCACCGACAGCCAGCTGTAGGGCTGGAAGATCGTCAGCTTCAGCGGCACCGTGATGCCAGTCAGTTTGTGGATCACGTTGATTGGGCTGCCATCGTCGGTGTTCGCCAGCGCGATCGACGACGACAGCCCCTGCGTCCACACAATGAAGCCCATGAACGCCGCCGCGATCAGATAGCCAAAGTGCGTGTCGGTGAAGCGCTTCGCGACCTGGCGGGCTACCAGCGCACCGGCCACCAACCCGAGTCCCCAGTTCAGCAGGGAGAGTACAGCGCTGACACCGAAGCACAGGAGAGCGCCCTGCACCTGGTCCCTCGGCTTGCTCGCGATGTAGACGATGGCCCGCTTCAGAACCGGCGCTTCGGCGAGCGTGTAGCCCGTCACGAGTATCAAGACCATCTGGAAAGCGAACGTGAAGATGTTCTGCGATCCCCACACACCGCCGTACCACGCCTTGAGCATCCCGCTCGGCGAGGCGCCCTTCACCAAGAGCGCGACCAGCGCAGCGACGATGACAGTGAGGATGACGGCGAACAAATAGGGGTCGGGCATGAGCCGTTCGACATACCGGACACACAGCGCGGTGAGGGATTGCATGACGCCGCGGCGTCTGGGTTTGCGTTCTTCGTCTGACGGCTTTTGTTGTTCGAGCAAGGCCTCAGAGTCCTCGCTAGGCGCCATCGGGTCTTCGCTCGCCGTCATTCATCATTCCCTCTCACCAAAGCGATGGAGCGCATCGCGGATGAGGAAGCCTAGAACGCCGTGTCGCCAGGCGCCGAGACGCCTAACCCCCGTATGTGGGCCCTTGCACGCCGTCGCGGTAGCTAGTGCATTTCTGTGATGTCCCAGTCCCGATGCAGCAGGTCTCGATCAGGGTGGGGGCCTGGCCGAAGTGAGGCGTTACCTCCTCCGACGTGTACTGGCCGCCGGAACTCGCGCACTGATCCTGAACATTGGTTTGCGCGTGGGCAAGAGGCGCGGTCAAGATCGTCGCGGCGACCGCAATTCCGAATACAAGGCGCTTCATGTTCCTCCGTAGGTCTAACGGCGATAGTTTAGCGGTTCCATCCTTGACCTCGATTTCGTCGACCTCCGCAGCTGCCCGTAGACGCAAGTAAACTACAGGGATGTAATTCGGCGTGACGCGGGCGAAGTTCGCCCTCGCCGACCAAAGGAACGGCATATGGACCCACTCAAAATATCCAGTGTTGAACTCGACGATCGGGATCCTTTTCGAGCGACCTTCAACGTGCACCTCACCCGCGACATGACCGACTTCGAGCGCCAGACGCTCCCCCCGCTGCTTTCCGGCAACTTCTTGCCGTCCGAGGCTCGGGGTGAGGCGGTGGTGGCCATCAGAAACGCGACGATCGCGATGATCGAAGATCACCGGGACCTGCTCAAACAGATTGTGGCGGAAGCCGAATCCCTGGCCAAGACAATGGAACACGATCAACATGCGGTCGCCGCCCAAGTCGCGGCCAGGGTGGAGGACGTCCGGCAGCGCGCCGCGGCCATTGACTGGAGCTGACGTATCAGTCGCGGATAATGAGGCGATGACAGCCGCCACGCGTCGGTTCCTGGTCGCGCTGCTTGTCGTCGTCTTCGCCACCAGCTGGACTGCACCCGCCAGCGCCGACGTGCCGCCGCTGAGCGCTGCCGCGCGCTCGGCGGGATTTGTCGACGTTCGCTCCGTCGTTCCCAGCGCGGTGATCGATCTGCGCTATGCGACGGCGAACAATTTCACCGGCACCCCGTTGTACCCGCCCGACGCCCGCTGCCTGGTGCACGAATCCATGGCTCCCGGGCTTGCCGCGGCGGAAAAGGCCTTGGTTTCGCACGGAGAGGTGCTGGTCTTCTGGGACTGCTATCGACCGCACGATGTGCAGGTCAAGATGTTCAACGTTGTACCGAATCCCGCCTGGGTGGCCAAGCCCGGTTCCTCTGCCCGCAGCCACGAGGCGGGGCGTTCGGTTGACGTGACGATCGCAAGCGCACAACAGCCATGCCCCACCGCGCGGCAATTGGCCGGCCGATGCCTCGCTGATATGGGAACCGACTTCGACGACTTTTCGCCCCGCGCACTTGCTTTCGCCACCGACGGCGTCAGCGCGGACCAGCGGCCAAACCGCGCCCGGTTGCGCGACGCGATGAGTGCCGGCGGATTGTCGGTGTATTCCGGTGAGTGGTGGCATTTCGACGGCCCGGGCGCCGGGGTGGGGCGCCCGATCCTCGACGTTCCGGTCGACTGAGCGGTCCAATTGCTGTCCCAGAATATGGGATAACTGTTTCGCATCATGAAATATGCAGCGGTAGCCTGGATCCGAGCATGGTTCGACAGCAAGGAGCCGCACGATGAACAACAAACCCCACGCCGTCTATACCCACGGGCATCACGAGTCGGTACTGCGTGCGCACCGCAGGCGCACCGCGGAGGACTCGGCCGGCTACCTGCTGCCGCACCTGCGACCCGGGATGTCGGTGCTCGACGTCGGCTGCGGACCCGGGACCATCACCGTCGACCTGGCCGCCCGGGTCGCGCCCGGACGGGTCACAGCTGTCGAAATCACCGATGAAGCTTTGGATCTGGCCCGCGCAGAGGCGCACGCACGCAATCAGTCGAACATCGACTTCGCGAGATCTGACGTTCACGCGCTCGACTTCCCCGACGACACCTTCGACGTCGTACACGCCCATCAGGTGCTGCAACACGTGGCCGACCCAGTGCAGGCACTGCGCGAGCTGCGGCGGGTGTGTGTGCCGAATGGGATCGTTGCGGTCCGCGACGCCGACTACGCGGGATTCATCTGGTTCCCGCAGCTACCGACGCTGGATCGCTGGCGCGAGTTGTACGACGAGGCGGCTCATACGAACGGCGCCGAACCCGACGCGGGGCGGCGGCTGTTGTCGTGGGCCCGGGAGGCGGGATTCGACGACATCACACCCACCGGCAGCATGTGGTGCTTTGCGACGCCGGAGACCCGCGAATGGTGGGGCCGGATGTGGGCGGACCGGATCGTCGAATCGGCCCTGGCCCGTCAGCTAGTGGACTCGGGGATGGCGACCACCGCGGAGCTCGACGAGATCTCGTCGGCGTGGCTGGACTGGGCCGCGGCCCCGAATGGCTGGCTGGCCATCCCGCATGGCGAGATCTTGTGCCGGGTGTAGTGGTGACCGCAGCTCTCCTTTAGCACGGTCAAGCTGCGGTATTGGCATTCTCTTTTTTTGCAAGTACGTTATCAGTCGATGGATAACCACACCGAAACCTCATCCGGCATCCCGCTGGAGCCCGTGTACGGGCCGGGGGACCGTGGTACCGAGCCGCCGCCACCGGGCGCCTACCCCTTCACCCGGGGCAACTTCGCCAGCGGCTACCGAGGCAAGCTGTGGACGTTTCGGCAGTATTCCGGATTCGGCACCGTCGAGGAATCCAACCGCCGGTACCGCTACCTGCTGGAACAAGGCGGGACCGGGTTGTCGGTGGCGCTCGACCTGCCGACCCAGTGTGGATACGACTCCGACGATCCCGAGTTCGGTGAGGAGGTCGGCCGAGTCGGTGTCGCGATCGACACCCTCGCCGACGCCGAGATCCTGTTCGACGGCATTCCGCTGGACAAGATCAGCACCAGCTTCACGATCAATGGGACCGCTGCGATCCTGCTGGCGTTCTACGTGGCGGCCGCCGAGCGAAAAGGCGTGCCGCGCGCCAAGCTCACCGGGACTATTCAGAACGACATCCTCAAGGAATATGCCTCGCGCGGCACCTGGATCTGGCCGCCGGAGCCGTCGCTGCGGCTGATCGCCGACACCATCGAGTTCTGCGCGGCCGAAGTTCCCAAATTCAATGCAATCTCGGTGGCCGGTGCGCACTTTCGTGACGCCGGGGCCAACGCTGTGCAAGAGATGGCGTTCACCCTGGCCGATGGCGTCACCTATTGCGACACGGTGGTGGAACGCGGCCGTATGACCATCGACCAGTTCGCGCCGCAGATCTCGTTCTTCTTCTATACACACGGCGATTTCTTCGAGGAGATCGCCAAATACCGTGCCGGACGGCGACGTTGGGCAACGATCGTGCGGGAACGCTACGGCGCCACGACCGACAAGGCGTCGATGTTCCGCTTCGGCTGCGTGTGCGGCGGGGCGTCGTTGTATGCCCCGCAGGCGCAGAACAACTTGGTGCGGGTGGCCTACGAAGCGATGGCCGCCGTGCTCGGCGGTGTGCAGTCGATGTTCACCGCTGCCTGGGACGAGCCGTTCGCGCTGCCGACCGAAGAGTCCACCACGCTGGCGCTGCGCACCCAACAGATCCTGGCCCATGAAACCGGTGTCGCGCGCGTCGCGGATCCGCTCGGCGGCTCCTACTTCGTCGAGGCCCTCACCGACGCCACCGAGGCCCGCATCATCGAGATCATGCACGACCTCGAGCAACACGGCGGAATGGTCCGCGCCATCGAGGACGGCTACCTGCAAGGGCTGATCGCCGACGAGGCCTTTCGGATCCACCAGGACATCGAAGCCGGCACGCGCCCCGTCGTCGGGGTCAACCGCTTCGTCTCCGAGGAGCCGCCCCCTGAAATCGTCACCTACGAGCTCGATTCCGAAGGACGCGATCTGCAACTCAAACGGCTTTCCAAAGTGAAAGTCGAAAGAGATTCGGCCGCAGTGGAATCCAGCCTCACAGCGCTGTCGCGCGCAGCTGAAGGCAACGACAATCTGATGCACAAGCTGATCGACTGCGCCAACGCCTATTGCACGGTCGGTGAGATGGTCTCCACACTCAAAGCGGTTTGGGGCGAATTCCAGCAGCCGGTGGTGTTCTAGATGGCAGTGCGGATCCTGGTCGCCAAGCCCGGTCTCGACGGACATGACCGCGGCGCCAAGATCGTCGCCCGCACCTTGCGCGACGCGGGATTCGAGGTGATCTACACCGGTATCCGGCAGCGCATCGAGGACATCGCGTCCATCGCCGTACAAGAAGACGTGGCCGTCGTCGGGCTGAGCATTCTGTCCGGCGCGCATGTCGCGCTGACCATCCGCACCGTCGAGGCGTTGCGCACGGCCGACGCCGCCGACATCGCCGTGGTGGTCGGCGGAACGATACCCGAGGCTGACGTGCCCAAGCTGCTGGCCGCTGGGGCGGCTGCGGTGTTTCCGACCGGGACCCCGCTGGATGCGCTGGTGCGGGAGATCCGCACGCTGACCGGCAGCAACCCCGAACCTCACCTGAAGGGAACAGTGGAACCGTGCGCGTCGGAGTGATGATCGGCGCCGAGCGTGGCGATATGGCCCGCAAGGTCGCCAAGTTGGCCTCCGATATCGAGTGGGCCGAATCTGCGGGACTGGACACCGCGTGGATGCCGCAGGTGCCCAACGACTTCGACTGTCTGACCATGGTATCGCTGATGGCGGCGCACAGCTCGCGCATCGAGCTGGGTACTGCGGTGGTGCCGTTACAGGCCCAGCATCCGATTGCTCTTGCCCGCCAAGCGTTCTCGATGCATGCGGTGGCTGGTGGACGGCTGGCGTTGGGTGTCGGGCCGTCGCACCATTGGATCATTCGGGACATGCTCGGCCTGCCGTATGAGAAGCCGGCCGCCTACACCCGCGACTACCTGCAGGTGCTCAACGCCGCCATTGCTGGTCCGGGATCGGTCGACGTCGAGAATGACTCGTTCACGGTGCACAATCCGATGGCGATCGGGGCCGATACCCCGATGCCGGTGCTGGTCGCCGCGCTGGGGCCGGTGATGCTGCAGCTTGCCGGTGAACTGGCCGACGGCACCGTGTTGTGGATGGCCGACGAACGTGCGATCGGTGATCACATCGCGCCGAAGATCACCAAGGCCGCCGCAGATGCGGGGCGGCCCGCGCCGCGGATCGTTGCGGGTATCCCGGTATGCCTTTGTGCGCCTTCTCAAGTCGACGAGGCCAAGGAGCGGGCCAACCGCATCCTGGGTGAGGCCGAGGTATCGCCCAACTACCAACGCCTGCTCGAACGCGGCGATGCCCGCGATATCGGCGATCTGTGTGCGGCCGGCGACGAAGGGGGCATCCTGTCGCGCATGCGCCGATTTGCCGACGCCGGTGTCACAGATCTGTCGGTGAGCCTGCTGCCGATCGGCCACAACCGCGACGAGCTCATCGCCTCCAAGCAGCGCACCCGCGAGATGATCGCCGCTCTCGCAACGGAACTGCGGTGACAACCGGAGCACCGCTGGCGGGG
>JAFAID010000096.1 GCA_019236925.1 Mycobacterium sp.
CACCGCCGCGCTCGTCGAACAGTTCTCCGCCGACGCGGCGACGTCGCTGTTCGGCACGCTGTCGTTGTGGCAGGGCGTCGACGTGCCCGGCCCGTCGTTGTCGTTGGTGATCATCGACCGCATTCCGTTCCCGCGGCCCGACGATCCGCTGCTCGGCGCCCGGCAGCGGGCGGTGGCCGCCCGCGGCGGCAATGGATTCATGGCTGTCGCCGCCAGCCACGCCGCGCTGCTGCTGGCGCAGGGCGCCGGACGGCTGCTGCGTGGCGTCGACGACCGGGGGGTGGTCGCGGTGCTGGACTCCCGGATGGCCACCGCCCGCTACGGCGGCTACCTGCGCGCCTCGCTGCCGCCGTTCTGGCCGACAACCGATGGCACCGCCGTGCGCCAGGCGCTGGAGCGATTGCGCACCGCCCAGGACGCCCGCTCAGCGGGGTGACGCCAGCGCCACCAATCCGAGCTCGGCCGCGGAAGCCAGCATCGGATGATGCGGCAGCACCCGCACGGTGTAGCCGACTGAGCCGGCAACCGGCAGTGGCGTCGTCGTGGCGAACACGTGGTCGCCGCCAGACGCGGTGCCGGTGTACGGCATCTCGACGGTGACCGGGCCCACCAGCGTGTCGCTGGTGTCCACCCTGCCGACCACCGCCTGAACGGTGACCTCGCCGGGCCGCAGTCCCGCCAGCTGGACGGTCGCGGTCAGGGTCAGCTTCGAGCCGAGCACTGGAATGTCGGGCAGCCCGGTGCTGTCGACGTCGGTGACCTCGATGTGCGGCCACGCGTTGAACGCCCGTCGGCGGTAGTCGGCCAGCTCGCGGGCCGGGTCGAACGCCGCCTGCCCGTCGTCGTCGAACGTCACGGTGCGGCGCAGCGACTCCGCCGCCGGCACGTAGTAGCGCTCCGTGTAATCGCGAACCATGCGGGAAGCCAGGAGTTTCGGGCCGAGCGTCTGAATGGTGTGGCGGACCATCTCGACCCACCGGCGCGGTACGCCGCTCTCATCGCGCTCGTAGAACGTCGGCGCCACCGACTTCTGCAGCAGGTCATAGAGCGCCGCGGCTTCCAGGTCGTCACGACGGCCCTCGTCGGCCACCCCGGAGGCCGACGGTATCGCCCAGCCGTTCTCGCCGTCGTACCACTCGTCCCACCACCCGTCGCGAACGGACAGGTTGAGCCCGCCGTTCAGCGCGCTCTTCATCCCCGACGTGCCGCATGCCTCGAGCGGGCGCAGCGGGTTGTTCAACCAGACGTCGCAGCCCCAATACAGCACCCGTGCCATCGACATGTCGTAGTCGGGCAGGAACGCGATGCGGTGGCGCACCTCGGGCCGGTCGGCGAACTGCACGACCTGCTGGATCAACGCCTTGCCGCCGTCGTCAGCGGGGTGCGACTTGCCGGCGACGATCAGCTGGATCGGCCGGTTTTCGTCGAGCAGCAGCTGTTCCAGCCGGTCCGGATCGCGCAGCATCAGCGTCAGCCGTTTGTACGTCGGCACCCGCCGGGCGAACCCGATGGTCAGCACGTCAGGATCGAATGCCGTTGCAATCCAGCCTAATTCGGCTTCGGGTGCGCCGCGCTCGAGCCACGAACGGCGCAGCCGCGCCCGGACGTCCTCGACCAGCAGCGCGCGCAGTTGCGCGCGGATCCACCACAGGTGCCCGACGTCGACCTGGTTTAGTCGCAGCCACACGCCGGGGTCACTGAACGCCGCGTCGTCCGGCCCAGCCAGTTCGCGGCCCAGCTCCAACCATTGCGACGCCGCCCACGTGCGCGCATGAACACCGTTGGTGATCGAGCCGATCGGCACCTCGTCGGGGTCGAATCCGGGCCACAGCTCGTTGAACATGGCGCGACTCACCCGACCGTGCAGCAGTGAAACGCCGTTGGCGCGCTGAGCCAGCCGCAGGCCCATGTGGGCCATATTGAACTTCTCCGGATCGTCCTCGGCGCCCAGCGCCTGGATCCGGGCCAGCGGCACGCCTGGCAGCAGCGGCTGGCCGCCGAGGCCGCCGTGGCCATCGGAGTCCGCGAGGTTGTCCGCGAAGTATCGCTGCACCATTTCCATCGGAAACCGGTCGATCCCGGCCGGGACCGGGGTGTGGGTGGTGAACACCGTGCTGGACCGAACCACGGTCAGCGCGGTATCGAAATCCAAACCGGCATCGACCAATTCGCGGATCCGCTCGGCACCGAGGAATCCGGCGTGCCCTTCGTTCATGTGGAACACCTCGGGCGCCGGCAAACCTTCGATCGCCGTGAACGCCCGGATGGCTCGTATACCGCCGATGCCGGCCAGGATCTCCTGCTGCATCCGATGCTCTTGATCGCCGCCGTAGAGGCGGTCGGTGACTCCACGCAGGTCGTGCTCGTTCTCCGAAATGTCGGAGTCCAGCAGCAGCAGCGGAACCCGACCGATCTGGGCCACCCAGACCTGCGCGTGCAGCCGGGCTGCGTCCGGCAGTGCCAGCTCAACCAGTGCAGGAGTGCCCGCACCGTCGGTGAGCAGTCGCAGCGGCAGCCCCTGCGGGTCGAGCGCCGGGTAGGTTTCGTGCTGCCAGCCATCGGCGGTCAGCGACTGCCGGAAGTAGCCGGAACGGTAATACAGGCCCACCGCGATCAGTGGTAGTCCGAGATCCGACGCGGACTTCAAGTGATCGCCGGCCAGGATTCCCAGGCCACCCGAGTAGTTCGGCAACACCTTGGCGACCCCGAATTCCATCGAGAAGTAAGCAATGCCGTTGGGCATCGCAGCGCCGTCGTCTTGTTGCTGCTGATACCACCGCGGGCGGCTCAGATAGTCGTTCAGATCGGCCGCCAGGTGATCGAGCCAGTCCAGGAACCCGCCGTCGACCGCCAGCTCGTCAAGCCGCGCCGGGCTCACCGCGCCCAGCAGCGCAACGGGATCGTGACCGCATTGCACCCACAGCGCCGGGTCGATCGCCCCGAAGAGCTCCTGCGTCGGCTTGTCCCACGACCAGCGGAGGTTGATCGACAGTTGTTCGAGCGCCCCCAGGCGTTCCGGAAGGTGAGCACGGACCGTGAACCTACGGAGGGCTTTCACGCATCACTACCTTACTGACCACACACCGGGGTTCGCTTCCCCAAGCGAAAGCGCATCCCGTCGTCAGGTGTGGCCCCACACTACGGTGGGTATTGGGCGCACAGGGCTTTTGGCAGAGAACTTCGCGCAGACAAGCACGCTGCAGTGTGGCCGCGTCCAGGACGACAACGGACTAGCGAACCGGAAGGAAGTGGCGGTGCCCGGTCGAGTCGAGATCGATGACGTCGCGCCCGTCGTATCGTGCGGCGCATATCCGGCAAAAGCTGTGGTCGGCGAGGTAGTTCCGGTCCGCGCGGCGGTATGGCGGGAAGGTCATGACGCGGTCGCGGCGACGCTGGTGGTGCGCTACCTCGGGCCGCGATACCCGCAGGTGGGCGAAACCCGTCGGGTCAAGGCGGTGCAGGCCCCTGCATTCACTGAAACCGCCGAGCCGCTCCCTCGGATCAAGCCGCTGCTGCTGCCGATGAGTATGGGCGCGGAGCCCTTTGTTTTTCACGGTCAGTTCACCCCGGACAGCGTCGGGTTGTGGACGTTTCGGGTGGACGGCTGGGGTGACCCGATTCACACCTGGCTGCACGCCATCGAGGCGAAGTTGGAGGCCGGCCAGGGCGAAACCGAACTGTCCAACGACCTGCTGCTGGGAGCACAGCTACTCGAACGCGCCGCGACCGGTGTTCCACGGAGTCACCGCGATCCGCTGCGCGCCGCCGCCGCCGCCCTGCAGACGCCGGGCGATCCGGTTACCCGGGCCGCGCTCGCGCTGGCCCCCGAGATCGACGAACTGCTGACCCGGTACCCGCTGCGTGAGCTGGTCACCCGCGGCGAGCAATACGGGGTTTGGGTGGATCGGCCGCTGGCTCGCTTCGGCTCGTGGTACGAGATGTTCCCCCGCTCGACCGGCGGCTGGGACGCCGACGGAAACCCGGTGCACGGTACGTTCGCCACCGCGGCCGCGGCGTTGCCGCGAATCGCCGAGATGGGCTTCGACGTGGTGTACCTGCCGCCGATCCATCCGATCGGCAAGGTGCACCGCAAGGGCCGCAACAACACCGCGACCGCCGTGCCCGGTGACGTCGGATCGCCCTGGGCGATCGGAAGCGACGAGGGCGGCCACGATGCGGTGCATCCGCAGCTGGGCACGATCGACGACTTCGACGAGTTTGTCGCAGCGGTGCACGACTTGGACATGGAAGTGGCTCTGGATCTGGCGTTGCAATGCGCGCCCGATCACCCGTGGGCCTCCGCCCACCGGCAGTGGTTCACCGAATTGCCCGACGGCACCATCGCCTACGCCGAGAACCCGCCGAAGAAGTACCAGGACATCTACCCAGTCAACTTCGACAACGACCCCGCCGGACTCTACGACGAGGTGCTGCGCGTGGTGCGGCACTGGATGGACCACGGGGTGAAGGTCTTTCGGGTCGACAATCCGCACACCAAGCCGCCCGACTTCTGGGCGTGGCTGATCGGTCAGGTCAAAGCAATCGATCCGGATGTGCTGTTTTTATCTGAGGCATTCACACCGCCCGCCCGCCAGTTCGGGCTCGCCAAGCTGGGCTTCACCCAGTCCTACACCTACTTCACCTGGCGCACGTCGAAGTGGGAGCTCACCCAATTCGGCCAGGAGATTCCCTATGTCGCCGACTTCCGTCGTCCCAATTTGTTCGTCAACACCCCGGACATCCTGCATGCCGTTCTGCAACACAATGGGCCCGGGATGTTCGCGATTCGGGCGGTGCTGGCGTCGACCCTGAGCCCGACCTGGGGGGTGTACTCCGGCTATGAACTGTTCGAGCACGTCGCGGTGCGGGAGGGCAGTGAGGAATATCTCGACTCCGAGAAGTACCAGCTCCGACCGCGGGACTTCGCAGGCGCGCTGGCGGCAGGACGATCGCTGGAGCCATTCATCGCGCGGCTGAACAACATTCGTCGACTCCACCCCGCTCTTCAGCAACTGCGGAACATCACGTTCCACGCCATCGACAACGACGCATTGCTGGCCTACAGCAAGTTCGACCCGATCACCGGCGACTGCGTGCTGGTGGTGGTGACGCTCAACGCGTTTGGGCCGGAGGAGGCGACGTTGTGGTTGGACATGGCCGCATTGGGTATGGAGCACTACGAGCGGTTCTGGGTCCGAGACGAGATAACCGGCGAGGAATACCAATGGGGACAAGCCAACTACATACGCATCGACCCTGGCCGCGCGCTCGCCCACATCATCAACATGCCGCTCATACCGTCCG
>JAFAID010000250.1 GCA_019236925.1 Mycobacterium sp.
GCTCGATCAGGGCGGCAACGGCGGCGGCCTGCGAGCCCTCACCAGGTAGCCGCGAACGCAGTTCCTCGGCCGAGCAGCGCAGCAAGCGTTGATATTCCGGATTGGGCATGGTCAGGATGCGGGTGCGTAGGGCCTCGCCGCCGGGCCGGCTGAACAATCCTTCGAGCAGTCTGCCGAACTTCACGGTAAGCACCTGCCAGCCCGCGGCGGCGAACATGTCCTGCAAGCGCCCGGAGGCGATATGGGGCACGACGCGATCCAGGGATTGGCGGTTCATGTCGACGATCCAGACGGTCTCCCCCAACTCCTGCACCGCGGGATCCATCACGGCCTCCCACACCGCGCCCTCGTCCAGTTCGGCGTCACCGACTAGCGAGTATTGCCGACCCGACCCGGCGCTGGCGTATACGGTGTCGATGTAGCGTCGCGCGAAGGTAGCCCAGATCGGGGCGGTCGCACCAATTCCTACCGATCCGGTGGAGTAGTCGACGGGGTCGGGGTCCTTGGACCGACTCGGGTAACTCTGCAGGCCTCCGAATTCGCGCAGGGTCGTCATGTAGCGCTCGTCGAGGGTGCCGAGCAGGTAGTTGATGCTGTGCAACACCGGGGACGCATGAGGTTTCACCGATACCCGGTCTTCGGCCCGCAGTTGCCCGAAGTACAGCGACGTCATGATGCCCACCATCGATGCCGACGACGCCTGGTGCCCGCCGACCTTCATACCGGTCGGGTTCGGGCGCACCCGGTTGGCGTGATGAATCATCGCGGTGGACAACCACAGGACACGGTCTCCGATTTCGCGCAGGACGGCCAGGTCGGATTCCTCGCGCGTATCGACGGTCATCGGGGACTGCCGATCGGGACCGCCGCTCCGATGCCGAACTCGCGCAGTACGCGGGTGAGGTCCGTGGCCGCGATTCCGGCGGGATCGGACGTGCGCCAGGCGGTGTGGCCGTCGGGGCGGGCGAGTACCGCGCCCTGTTCGCCGACCTCGAAGAGGTCGATCAGCGTTGCGCGGTCGGCCGCGGCGGCTGTTTCGAGTCCGACCACACGCAGTGAGCGATCGATATCGCGCCATCCCGACGGGTCGCCGGTGAACAACGTGTAGGCGCGCAGGTCGAGGACGTCGTGGGTCGAGGTCGCGACACCGTCGTGGGTGATGGCCGCGTAAGGAACGCGCGCGCCCGGCCACGTGGTCGGCCGGTAATCGATCACTCCGTCCCCATAAGTCGGTTGCGGTGTCGGCTCGGAGTGGACGAGTGGTCCGGAATAGGCGTATCCGAACTCGAGGCCAGCCGATGCGAAGTGTTCCAGCTGGGCGGGGATCCGCCGCCGGAGGGTGGCGCGGCGGTACCGCGCTGCTTGGGTGTCGCCCGTCAGCGCTCCATTCGGCCAGTTGCGAGTGTCATGAGCCCGTCCGCGACGCGCCTCGCAATGGCTGCGGGAACCATCTGCATAAGTCGGTGGTCGAACGCACTGGTCACGCGGCTGAGGTCGCGGTTGCCGGGGCCCATGCCCGCGGTGACTTCGTCCAGTTTGAAGTGGTTGCTGACACTCTGTTCGGCAAATCGCTCGACGACGGCCCTGCGTTCGATGTCATAGGTGTCCACCAGCGCCGCTGGTGCGCGGCCCTCGAGGATGGCGGCCAGTTTCCAGGCGAGATTGTGAGCGTCCTGAACGCCACTGTTGAGCCCGAAACCACCCGTGTGCGGGAATCTGTGGGCCGCGTCGCCGGCGAGGATCACCTTTCCGGTGGCGAAACTGGAGGCGGTCTGGCTGGTCATCGTCCAGGTGCCGGTCGAATGGATCTGGACGTTGATGTCCTTGCCGATCACCGCGGGCAGCGTGCGTGCCCAGAAGGCGCGACTGTCGGTCGCAATCTGTTGCTTCGCGCTCAGGTACGGGGTCATCAGGACGTAGTCGTCGTCGGCGTGTGCGATCAGGACGCCGACGAAGTTGGGCGCGTAGATCCAGCTCAGCAGCGGTCTCGCTCCATCAGCGAACGGAATCTTCGCCTTGAAGAAGACGCTGCCCATGTTCGCCAAGACCGGACCCCGCATCGTGACGCCCAGAGCCTCGCGTACGGCGCTGTTGGCACCATCGGTGCCGACGACGTATCGAGAGGAGAAGCCGACCCGATCGCCGGCCGCGTTCTGCGCGCGAACGGTTGCGCTGTCCGTGTCGGTGGTGACCGATCGAAGCCGCAATCCGCGCCGGAACTCGACCAGCGGGTCCTTCTCGACCGCATCCCACAGCACGGGCATGAGCAGGTGCTGCCCGATATGCGAGACGAGGTAGGGGCTGTGAGTCTTGACTCGGGCAACTCGTGCGGCGTCGGAAAGCAGGTCGATCTCGCCGAGCGGGGTTTCGCGGATATCGGTGTACCAGCGGATGACGCCAGTTTCGTCGCTGGGCGCGGCGAGGGCCGCGATGCGCTGCGCCAGGTCGGGGGACACCCGGTGCCAGATCTCTTGCGAGCGGGCATTGATGACGTGCGCCGCCGGGTGGTTGAAGACGTCGGTTCGGCGTTCGATGAGGGTGCTGGGGATGCCGTACCGGGACAGCAGCAACGCGAGGGTGCATCCGGTTGCGCCGGCACCGACGATGGTCACGTCGGCCATTGAAGCCTTTGTCATCACAGGGTCCTGAAGTTGATGGTTGAGCGGTTGGCTTTGGCTACGGTGCCGGGGCGGGTGCCGGCACCCTGCTTGAGGAGTTCGTGCTCGGGCGTGCCGGCGCGAAGCTGCTCGAGCAGGTAGCCCGGGTCGACGTTGACGCCGATGGGGTTGTCCGCGAAGGCTCGGGTGCCGAAGTAGTCCATGGTTTCTTGAGCCGTGGCGAAGTTCTCCACCTGGAACTCCAGACGAATGCCGTCCGGGTCCTCGTAGTAAAGCGAGGTCGTCGGCCCGTGGTTGATCGACCAGACCGGCTCGATTCCGATCTCCTTCAATTCCTCCCACTTGTGCAGCAGTCGGGAGAGCGAGTCGAAGGTGAACGCGAGGTGATCGACGCCGTAGACCTTGCGACGCAGTTTGGCGAGCGGAAAGGCGAACTTGACGGGTCCGGGCACCTTGATCAGCGCCAGACGATGGCTTTCTTCGTCCCACGTTAAGAAGGCGATGCTGTTGTCTTCGTGCACCACGTGGGCACCGAACACGTGTCCGTACCAGTCGATCATCTCCTGTGCGCGAGCGGTCTTGACGACCCAGTGGGCGAGGTAGAAAGGGCCGTTGGTGTGTGTCATTTCTTGTTGTCTTTCATGATTTGGCTGACGTTGTCGATGCCGTTGGTGGGAGTCGGGGTGCTTACAACGCGCGTACCGTGTTGTGTTGGGTGCCGAGGTCGAGCTTCTCGTCGTCGGTGCGGATCGTCGCGACGACCTGGTCGCCCGGCTTGAGGTACCGCGGGTTTCCGGCCTGGTTCTTGATGAACAGATCCCACTTCACCGACTCCGGCAGGAGGCCGGCGATGCGCTGTACGAATGCTCTCGGCGGTTGGATAGCCACGCCGCCGGGCGTACCGGTCAGCAGCAGATCGCCGATGGCGAAGTTCTCCAGCTGAGAGAACTCGGTCAGCGTTTGTGCCGGCGTGAAGACCATCTCGCCGGCCAGAGCCTGCTGGCGAACCTCGCCGTTCACCGTGAGGGTGAGTCGGAGGTCGCGCCAGCGCCCGAACTCGTCGTAATCAGGAACGCACAAGTACGGTCCGACTGGACAGAACGTGCGATAGCTCTTGCCCTTGTAGTACTGACCCTGGGGAAGTTGAATATCGCGTGCACTGACGTCGTTGGCTACCACAAACGCGGCAACATAGTCCTCGACATTGTCATCGCTAACGGTGATCGGGCTGGTTATCGGCCTGCCCAGAACGATGCCCAGTTCGATTTCATAGTCGAGTAGGCGGACGTTGCGTGGAGTGACGATGTCGTCATTCGCTCCGCTGAGCGAGCCCGTCGATTTGGTGAACAACAGGTTGTACGGTCGGTCGGGGTCCATTCCGGACTCCTTGATGTGGGCCGCGTAGTTCGCCCCTTGGCAGTGAACGCGCGCCCCCGGCAAGGGGTTCAGAATGGTGACTCCTGCCAGCGGAATTCCGGAGTTGCCGGAATCCGCCAACAGGCTGCGGGCCGCCTGAGAACCCTCGTGGATGACTTCGGCGGCGGACGTGTACTCGCCGGGCAGCGGCAGGATCATGTCTGCCTGGACGACTCCCCAGCGGGGGATTCCGTCTGCAGTGGAGTAACGGATCAGGTTGATTGCCATGCC
>JAFAID010000382.1 GCA_019236925.1 Mycobacterium sp.
TCCAAGCGGTACATGCACCACTACAACTTCCCGCCGTTCTCCACCGGCGAAACCGGTCGCGTCGGCTCGCCCAAGCGCCGCGAGATCGGTCACGGCGCATTGGCCGAGCGGGCCCTGCTCCCGGTGCTGCCAAGCGTCGAGGAGTTCCCGTACGCCATCCGTCAGGTGTCGGAAGCGTTGGGCTCCAACGGTTCCACGTCGATGGGATCGGTCTGCGCGTCCACGCTGGCGCTGCTGAACGCTGGTGTGCCGCTGAAGGCGCCGGTGGCCGGCATCGCGATGGGTCTGGTCTCCGACGACATAGAAGTTGAGGCGGGAGATGGCACAAAATCGACCGAGCGTCGCTTCGTCACCCTGACCGACATCCTGGGTGCCGAGGACGCGTTCGGCGACATGGACTTCAAGTGCGCCGGCACCAAGGACTTCGTCACCGCGCTGCAGCTGGACACCAAGCTCGACGGGATTCCGTCGCAGGTGCTGGCGGGCGCGTTAGACCAGGCCAAAGATGCGCGCCTGACGATCCTCGAGGTGATGGCCGAGGCCATCGACGCACCCGACGAGATGAGCCCCTATGCGCCGCGGGTCACCACGATCAAGGTTCCGGTGGACAAGATCGGCGAGGTGATCGGCCCCAAGGGCAAGATCATCAACGCCATCACCGAGGAAACCGGCGCGCAGATCTCCATCGAGGACGACGGCACCGTGTTCGTCGGCGCCACCGATGGACCTTCGGCGCAGGCCGCGATCGACCGGATCAACGCGATCGCCAACCCGCAGCTGCCCAAGACCGGCGAACGATTCCTCGGGACGGTGGTCAAGACCACCGACTTCGGTGCGTTCGTCTCGCTGCTGCCCGGCCGCGATGGACTGGTGCACATCTCCAAACTCGGCAAGGGCAAGCGTATCGCGAGGGTCGAGGACGTCGTGAACGTCGGTGACAAGTTGCGCGTGGAGATCGCCGATATCGACAAGCGCGGCAAGATCTCGCTGGTGCTTGTCGACGAAGAAGCCGGCGAGTCCGGCAACGGTGACGCAGCCCCTACCGCTTCGGAGACCGCGCCAGCCGATGCCGCCACGGCCAGCAGTTAGCCCGGGTACGCAGCCTCTGCGACGCGGCCGGCACAGCGCCGAGCCGTCTTCGGCGTTCCGCCGCACGACCCTGTCCGGGGGATTGCGGGTCGTCACCGAATACCTGCCGGCGGTGCATTCGGCATCGGTCGGGGTTTGGGTGGGCGTCGGATCGCGCGACGAGGGTGCGACCGTGGCCGGCGCCGCGCACTTCCTGGAGCACCTGCTGTTCAAGTCCACGCCGACGCGCACAGCTGTCGACATCGCGCAGGCGATGGATGCCGTCGGCGGTGAGCTCAACGCGTTCACCGCCAAGGAGCACACCTGCTACTACGCGCATGTGCTCGACAGCGATCTGGAGCTGGCCGTCGACCTGGTCGCTGACGTGGTGCTCAACGGACGCTGCGCCACCGACGATGTCGAGCTCGAGCGCGACGTCGTGCTCGAGGAGATCGCCATGCGCGACGACGACCCCGAGGACGCTCTGGGCGACATGTTCCTGGCGGCGCTGTTCGGCGACCACCCGGTGGGCCGTCCGGTCATCGGCAGCGTGCAATCGGTGTCGGCAATGACCCGCGCTCAACTGCATTCGTTTCACATGCGGCGCTATACGCCCGAGCGGATGGTCGTCGCCGTGGCCGGCAATGTCGATCACGATGACGTGGTGGCGTTGATCCGCGAGCACTTCGGTCCGCGGCTGATCAGGGATCGGCGGCCGGTGTCGCCGCGCAAAGGCACCGGCCGGATCACCGGTCGCCCGCAGTTGACGCTGGCCAACCGGAATGCCGAGCAGACTCACGTCTGTCTGGGAGTGCGTACGCCGGGCCGGCATTGGCAGCATCGCTGGGCGCTGTCGGTGCTCAACACCGCGCTCGGCGGTGGCTTGAGTTCTCGTTTGTTTCAACAGGTTCGGGAGTCCCGCGGGTTGGCGTACTCGGTTTACTCGTCGTTGGACATGTTCTCCGACAGCGGTGCGTTGTCCGTGTACGCCGCATGCCTGCCCGAGCGTTTCGGCGAAGTGGCGCGGGTGACCACCGAGGTGCTCGAGACGGTGGCGCGCGACGGGATCAGCGAGGCGGAGTGCCGGATCGCCAAGGGTTCGCTGCGCGGCGGGTTGGTGCTCGGCCTGGAGGACTCCAATTCGCGGATGAACCGCATCGGCCGCAGCGAACTCAACTACGCTGAGCACCGAAGTATCGACCGCACACTGCACGAGCTCGACGAGGTCACCGTGGACGAGGTTAACGCGACGGCCCGCCGACTGCTCGCCAACCCGTGCGGCGTGGCAGTTCTTGGCCCGCACCAGTCGAAAAGGTCGCTGCCGCAACAGCTTCGGGCGATAGCAAGGTAGCGGCATGGTACTGGGGTTTTGGGATCTCGAGGTGCCGATCGTGGGAGCGCCGATGGCGGGCGGCCCGGGAACGCCGGCGCTGGCGGCGGCGGTGTCGAACGCCGGCGGCTTTGGCTTCTTGGCCAGCGGCTACATCAGTGCAGAGCGCCTCGCCGAGGACATTGCAGCCGCGCGCGCCGCGACCACCGGCCCGCTCGGCGTCAACCTGTTT
>JAFAID010000148.1 GCA_019236925.1 Mycobacterium sp.
CGCTGCTGACGCTGGGCGCGCAGATCGAGGCGAGGCGGCCGTGGGCGGACCGGCGACCGCCCGTGTCATGACGACGCGATCACCCGCCAAGCGTCCAGCTTCTGGCCCGATGGCATCGCACGCGCCGGGCTGGTGGACGGCAGCAGCTGATAGCTGACCGGCGCGCTAACGTTGACCAGCCGGCGGAACAGCTTGTCTGCGGTGTGGCCGTTGAAGTACACCCGCGTGATACAGGGGTACGTAGCGAAGAGTTGACCAAAGTCGTTGGCCACGAGGCTCTTTAGGTCAATCTTGGCGTCTGAGCTGCTGGCACGACGGCACTTGTGCAGCACATCCCAGAGCGCCACGCCATGGGATTGCACTGCGACCAGCCGGGTTTCGTAGGGTGCCTGCGCGTCGAAGCCGAATAATGCACTGGTGATCGGCCAGAACGCATTTCGCGGGTTGCCGTAGTACTGGCCGGCGGCCAGCGATTGCACGCTGGGGAACGATCCCAGGATTAGCAGCCGGGCGGTGTCGTCGACGACGGGTGCAAACCCTTCCAGGAGCGGTGTGGTCATCGACTCACATAATGCCCCGCCGCGTTATACGTTGGCGACGTGGACGACAGGGTCGACCCGGCCGTCGAAAAGCTGCTGGACGGTCTGGAGGGCAGCGCGCGGGCCGAGCGTGCTGAGCTGGTCGAGTGGCTGCTCGAGCAGGGCATCACTCCCGATGAGATCCAAAGCTCGCCGGTTCCCATGCTGGCGGCAACGCGCCGGCTGATGGGTGACGACGGCAACTACGTCTCGACGCGCGAGATCGCCGAGGCAGCCGGTATCGACTTGGAGCTGCTGCAACGCGTGCAACGCGCGATCGGGTTGGTGCGGGTGGACGATCCCGACGCGGTTGTGCATCTGCGGGCCGACGGAGTAGCCGCCGCACACGCCAAGGAGTTCATCGAGCTGGGCATAGCTCCCGACCAGGTGGTGCAGGTCGTTCGTGTTCTCGCCGAAGGACTTTCGCACGCCGCCGAGGTGATGCGGTACACCGCGTTGTCGACCATCCTGCAGCCCGGGGCCAGTGAACTGCAGATCGCCCAGGCGTCCCAGGCCTTGGTGACCCGCATCGTGCCGCTGCTCGGGCCGATGATCGAAGACATGCTGTTCATGCAGCTGCGGCACATGCTGGAGACCGAAGCCGTCAACGCCACCGAGCGCGCCGAGGGCGCCCCGCTGCCCGGGGCGCGCCACATCACCGTCGCGTTCGCCGACCTGGTCGGCTTCACCCGGCTGGGCGAGGAGGTGCCGCCCGAGGAGCTCGGGCAGCTGGCCAACCGGCTGGCCGACCTCGCCCGCGACGTTGCGGTGCCACCGGTGCGGTTCATCAAGACGATCGGCGACGCGGTGATGTTCGTCTGCACGGAGCCGGCGCCGCTGCTGGACGCGGTGATCAAACTCGTCGAGATCACCGACGGCGACAACGACTTCCCCCGGCTGCGGGCGGGCATCGCGTCGGGGCCCGCGGTGAGCCGGGCCGGCGACTGGTTCGGTAGCCCGGTCAACATGGCGAGCCGGGTGACATCGGTGGCCCGGCCGGGCGCGGTGCTGGCGGCCGAATCGACGCAGGCTGAGCTCGGCGATGACGCCGGCTTCAGTTGGTCGTTCGCCGGCGCGCGCCACCTCAAGGGCATCAAGGGCGAAGTGAAGCTTTTCCGCGTCCGGCGCGGCGACAGCATCAGCGAAACCACATAGGGGCAGGCCCGGCGGACGGTGGGAGACGTCTCGTACATCCTGCGTGGCCGGTTTGCACTCCGTTGACCGGCTCTTTGGAATTTCGTCGCTTTCCGGGCCTGCTTCGTTCTTAAAGGTACAACTCCGCACGGGCCAGATCAACGGTTTTGTTCTGCGCCGAATCTGGGCTTTTGTCACGGATTCCGACGAAAAACGTGCCCTAAGCCCCGACTCGGCGACCCAGCGGCGTTCGCTGCCGGCGAAACCATTTCTGCAAGGCATGAAATGGTGTAATTATGTAAGCATGATGCACCATCATGGACATGGGCGGCGCTACGGCCGCCCGGGTGGCTGGCAGCAAGCCGGCCAACCCGATGCCAGCGACGCCGCGGACTGGTTCGCCGGACGCCTGCCCGACGCCTGGTTCGACGGCGACCCGTCCGTCGTCATCGACCGCGAAGAGATCACGGTCATCGGCAAGCTACCCGAGCCCGAAAGCACGGGGGAAACGACGAAGGAAGAAAGCGAAGCTCGTGCGTCGGGTCGTGTCTCGCGTTTTCGCGAGGAGACCCGGTCGGAGCGGATGAACATCGCCGACGAGGCGCAGGACCGCTACGCCCGCAAGGTTTCTTGGGGTGTAGAGGTCGGTGGCGAGCGGATCCTGTTCACCCACATCGCGGTTCCGGTCATGACGCGTTTGAAGCAGCCGGAGCGCCAGGTGCTCGACACCCTGGTCGACGCCGGCGTGGCCCGGTCTCGCTCCGATGCGCTGGCCTGGTCGGTGAAACTGGTCGGCGAGCACACCGAAGAGTGGCTGGCCAAGCTTCGCGACGCCATGTCCGCGGTCGACGACCTGCGTGCGGAGGGGCCGGAGCTCTAGGCCGCTTTAAGCCCGAGTCATCGCGTAATACGCACCTCGTCGGGCCAGCAGCTCGCTGTGGTTGCCCTGCTCGACGATCTTGCCCGACTCCATGACCAGGATCACGTCAGCGTCTCGGATCGTCGAAAGACGGTGTGCGATCAGGAAACTCGTCCGATCACGACGAAGCTCGTGGGTGGCCTTCGCGATCAGCAGCTCGGTAAGGGTGTCTACCGAGCTGGTTGCCTCGTCGAGGATCAGTAGCTGCGGCCGGGCCAGGAACGCGCGCGCGATGGTGATCAGCTGCCGCTCGCCGGCGCTGATGTTGCTGCCGGCGTCGTTCACCCGGGTCTGGTATCCGTCGGGCAGCGCGTGCACGAACCGGTCGACGTAAGCCGCCTTGGCCGCTTCGATCACGTCGTCGTCGCTGGCGTCGGGTCGTCCGTAGGCGATGTTCTCCGCGATCGTCCCGCCGAAGAGCCACGTGTCTTGCAGCACCATGCCGATGCGGGATCGCAGTGACTGTCGGCTGATTGTCGTGGTGTCGACGCCGTCGACCAGGATCCGGCCGGAGTCGACGTCATAGAACCGCATCAGCAGGTTCACCAGCGTGGTCTTGCCCACCCCGGTCGGTCCGACGATCGCCACCGTACTGCCGGGTTCCGCGGTAAAGGAGAGGTCGACGATCACCGTGCTGCCGGGGTGGTAGCCGAAGCTCACGTGGTCGAATTCCACGCGCCCGCTTGGTCTCTCACCGTTGGGCGAGGGCAGGACCGATTCGCTGTCCGGTGATTCTTCAGGTTCATCGAGCAGGTCGAAAACCCGCTCGGCACTGGCCACCCCGGACTGCATGGTGTTGTACATCGAGGCCACCTGGCTCATCGGCGCGTTGAACTGGCGGACGTACTGGATGAACGCCTGGATGCTGCCCACCGTGATCTGTCCGGTCGCCACCTGCACGCCACCCACCACCGCCACCGCGACGTAGCTGAGGTTGCCGATGAACCCCGTCGCCGGCGACACCAGGCCGGAGATGAACTGCGCGCCGAAACTGGCCTGGTATACATCGTCGTTGAGCCGACGGAACTCGTCTTCGGCCGCAGCGCGCCGGCCGAACGTCCTGACCACGGTGAAACCGCTATAGGTCTCTTCGATGTGGGCGTTGAGGCGACCGGTGTTGGTCCACTGCGCGACGAACAGTCGTTGTGAGCGTTGGGCAATCGCCCGAGTCGCGACTAGCGCCAGCGGCACGGTCAGCAAGGTGATCCCGGTCAGCAGCGGCGAGATGGTCAGCATCATCGCCACCACCGTCACCACCGTCAGGACCGCGGACAGCAGTTGGGTGATCGTCATAGACAGCGACGTTTGAAGATTGTCGATGTCGTTGGTGACGCGGCTGAGCACCTCACCGCGCTGCCGGGAATCGAAGTAAGCCAGCGGCAGCCGGTGCAGCTTCTCCTCGACATCGGCGCGCAGCGCCTGCAACGTCCGGCGCACCGTGACGTTCAGTAGCCGCGCCTGCGCCCAAATCAGCAGCGCTGCAAGCAGATACATGACGAGAGCCAGGACCAGGGTGCGGGCGACCGCGCCGAAGTCAACACCCCGGCCCGGGACCACATTCATCCCGGACAGCAGGTCGGCGAAGGTGTTGTTGCCGCGGGCCCGCGCCGCCGCGACGGCCTGAGCCTTGGTGATGCCGGCGGGCAGCCGCTTGCCGATCACACCGCTGAACAGCAGATCGGTGGCATGGCCCAGCATGCGCGGAACCGCGACGCCGATTACCGTTCCGGCGATGCCCAGCACCATTACCGCGATGGCCGTCCGCCGTTGCGGCGCCAGGCGCTTCACCAGGCGGACGGCAGACCCCTTGAAGTCGCGGGACCGCTGATTCGGGTACTGGGGAGTGCGCTGCGTCGTGCTTGTCATAGCTGCCCTCCCACGTGAGAGTCCAGTGACTGCGATTCGGCGAATTCCCGATAGATGGGGCAATCCGCCAGCAGCGATTCGTGCGTACCGGCACCGACCACGCGGCCGTCGTCGACGACGATCACCTGGTCGGCTTGGACAACCGTCGAGATCCGTTGCGCGACAACGATAACCGTCGCATCGACGGCGATTTCGGCCAGTGCAGCGCGGACCCGCGCATCGGTGTGCACGTCGAGTGCGGAAAACGCGTCGTCGAACAGGTAGATCGCCGGACGGCGGATCACCGCCCGCGCGATCGCCAGCCGCTGCCGCTGCCCGCCGGAGAAATTGATACCGCCCTGAGCGACCCGCATCTGCAGCCCGTCATCGTGTGCTCGCACGAATTCGTCGGCGGCCGCCACCCGCAGCGCGTCCCACATCTGTTCCTCGGTGATTTCCTGCCCTGGGGCCGCGCCGATACGCAGGTTGTCTGCGACGGTCCCGGAGAACAGGTAGCCGCGCTGAGGTACCAACCCGATGCCCGACCACAGCTCTTCGATGTCGTGGTCGCGCACGTCGACGCCGTCGACCAGGACGGCGCCGGATGTCACGTCATAGAGCCGGCAGATCACTGACACCAACGTCGATTTCCCCGAACCGGTGCTGCCGATAATCGCCGTGCTGGTACCGGGTAGTGCGGTCAGCGAAATATCTTGCAGCACAGCACGATCAGCGCCGGGGTAGCGGAAGGTCGCGCCATCGAGTCGAACCACACCTCGCATACCGGTGGCCGGCCGAACCGGATTGTCCGGGCTGCGGACTGCCGGAGTGAGCGACAACACGTCGTTGATCCGTTCCGCGCACACCGCGGCCCGCGGCAACACCATCAAGGTCATCGTCGCCATCATCACCGCCATCAGGATCTGCGCGAAATAAACGAGAAACGCGATCAGCGAGCCGACCTGCATCTGACCGCTGTCGATGCGCAGACCGCCGAACCAGATCAGCGCGACGCTAGAGCAGTTGATGGTCAAGGTGGTTACCGGCAGCATCAACGCCTGCCAATTGCCCGCGCTGAGCGCGGTATTCGACAGTGCAAGGTTGGCCTCGGCGAACCGCTGACGTTCGAAAGGTTCGCGGGCGAATGCCCGGATCACCCGCACACCGGACAGCTGCTCGCGCATCACCCGGTTGATGTTGTCGATCAACCTCTGCATGCTGCGGTAGAGCGGCAGCGTATGCCCGACTATCCAGTAGTTGCTCACGACCAACACCGGGACACTGACCAGCAGCAGCCACGACAGCCCCGCGTCCTGGTGGATGGCCATGAAGATTCCGCCGATACACATGATCGGAGCGGTGACCAGCACCGTGCAGGTCATCTGCACCAGGAATTGGATCTGGCGGACGTCATTGGTGGTGCGAATCAACAGCGACGGCGCGCCGAACCGGGCGGTCTCGTGCTCGGAGAACGTCGTGACTTGATGGAAAATCGCCGAGCGGAGATCGCGGCCGAACCCCATCCCGATCCGCGAGCCGAAGTAAACCGCGAAGACCGCGCACACCACCTGAAGCGCGGTCACCGCGAACATCACCCCGCCGAGTTGGACGATGGTGGTGGTGTCGCCCTTGGCGATGCCGTCGTCGATGATCGTGGCATTGACAGTCGGCAGGTACAGCGAAGCCAGCGTGCTGACCAACTGCAGCGTCATCACTGCCTCGACCAGCCGTCGATACGGCCGGACGTACTGGCGCAGCAGTGCCAGGAGCATTTGGTAACTGTTGCACACCGCCAGACGTCGAGTTGTCTTGCTGAAATGTCCGTGTGGGCGCCCCAGCAGCCACGTCAGCACCGCCAGAGGCAACCTGAAATGCCGGTAGGGCAGGCATCGCGGTCTGGTGTTGCCAACACAGATGGTTTGTTCTATAACAAGTAGATCAAACCGGAGGTGGATACATGATCCTCAATGTCGACCTGACCAGCGAGGTGCCGATCTACCAGCAGCTTCGGGACCAAATCGTGGAGGCGATCGCCGACGGCGTGCTAACCGAGGGAAGCTCACTGCCGGCCACCAGGGCGCTCGCCGCGGACTTCGGGATCAACTTCCACACCGTGAACAAGGCGTATGACCTCCTGCGCCAGCAGGGCCTGATCCGGCTCAACCGCAAGACCGGCGCGGTGGTGACCCCGACGGCCGCGGACTCCCCGTTCCGCGCGGAATGGACCGCGAGGGTACGGACCCTGCTAGCCGAGGCCGTCGCCAAAGGAATACCGGCCGACGAGGTTCTCAAGACCTGTCGGTCTGTGCTCGATTCATTCGATAACACGCAGCCAGGGGACACGCCATGACCATTGCCATCGTCGTCAGTTTGGGATTGTCAGCACTGCTGCTCCTCATCGCCTTGGTGCTGCCCTCGATCAACAGTCCGACCGTGCCCTTCGGGGTCCGAGTACCGGCCCGTCATGTCGACGACCCGACGATCGTCCGGCAGGTCCGGATTTACCGACGCCGGGTGCTCGTGAGCGGGATTGTCGCCGTTGGCGTCGGCGCCGTCATCTACCGGGTGACCGGGTTGGCGCTGCTGCTGCCGTTATCGGTGCTGGTGCAGGTCGCCGTATGGTACGGCTGCTTCTTCCTGGCCAACCACGAGATCCGGGCCGCGAAAGCGGCCGGGGGCTGGTACGAGGGGCTGCACCAGGGCATCGCGGTAGACACCGGATTGCGAACGGATCCACCGCGGTTTCCCTGGGTGTGGCTGGCGCCGGCGCTGGTCGTCACGGTCGCCACGGTGGTGATCGGCGTGATCAGCTACCCGTCGATGCCCCCGATACTCGTCGTGCACTACGGCGCGAACGGCGTACCGAATCGGTTGGTCGCGAAGTCGGTCGGCACGGCGTTCTCGCTGGTGTTTGTGCAGATCGGCGTGACCGCGCTGCTTGTGGGCATCGCGGCCGCCATCTTCCGTAGCAGCCGGTCCGACATCGACCCGGCGCACCCAATGGGCTCCGCGCGCTGGCACCGTCAATACATGTCATTGAGCGCCCAGGCACTGCTCGGGCTGGTGGCGATGATCGACGTGGGAATGCTGGGATCATCGGTGCTGATGTGGACCGGGACGGTCACTTCGTGGGCTCCACTGGTAATCGTGCTCCCGATCCTGGCCGCCGTCGTGGTGGCCGTCGTGGTCCTGGCCAGGAACAACCGCGAGCGGGATGAGGGCGAGGAGGACACCGGCCTTACCCACCGAGACGATGACAAGTACTGGCGGGGTGGCTTGTTCTACATAAACCGGGAAGACCACGCGCTGCTGGTTCCGCGCCGGTTCGGTCTGGGATGGACACTCAACTTCGGCAATCCCAGGGCAGCGATGCTTCTAGCCGGCGTGCTAGCGCTGATCGGCCTGTTGATCACCCTCCGTTTCGGCGGCTGATCCCCACCGCAGGAGCAGGTCGGTCATTTTATTCGGAGACCGCGGAGGTCTCCGGCGAGAACAACGGCGGCTGCCCGCATGGGTGTCGGTCAATCAGTAGGCACGCCGATAGCGCGGCGAGCACGCGGGAATTCCCGGTCATGTCGCGAAGGACGTGACTAAGCGGCGGACGACCCCAAGAAGCGAAAACCCTGTTCACCGCGCGTGCAATGGTTGCGCCAAGGTGCTGCCGCTACAGTGCATCGTGTGATCAGCAGAAGGTTCGCGTAGCCGTGCGGCGTAACGTGGCGGCGCTGGCCCTGGCGACAGCGACGTTGATTCCCGTGATGGCCGCGTGCTCCGATTCCGGCTCTAACCAATCCCAGTCGCCCGAGTCATCTGCGCCGGCGTCTGGCCGGGGGCATCACGGGCCGATGTTCCCGCAGTGCGGTGGCATCAGCGACGAGACGGTGACGAGCCTGACGCAGGTTACTGGGCTGGTCAACACCGCCAAGAATTCCGTTGGCTGCCAATGGCTCGCGGGCGGCGGAATCCTAGGCCCGCACTTCTCCTTCTCCTGGTATCGCGGGAGCCCGATCGGCCGCGAACGCAAGACCGAGGATTTGTCGCGGTCGAGTGTGGAGGACATCAACATCAACGGCCACAGCGGTTTCGTCGCCATCGGTAACGATCCGGCGCTGGGTGACTCGCTATGCGAGGTCGGCATCCAGTTCGGCGACGACTTCATCGAATGGTCGGTGAACTTCAGTCAGAAGCCCTTCCCCGATGCGTGCAACGTCGCCAAAGAACTTGCGCGCCAGTCGATTGCGAACTCGAAATGAGCGCCACATTGCGTCAGCGGGTCTTGATCGGTGTGGCGGTCGTGGCCGCCGCGGTGTCCGTACTGACCGGCTGCACCAGGTCGGTGGCCGGCACCCCGCACAAGGCGGGCATCGGCGACGAACCCCGCAACAACAATTCCGAGCAGCAGTACCCCAATCTGCAAAAGGAATGTGAGGTACTGACCACCGACGTCCTGGCCAAGACGGTAGGCGCCGATCCTCAAGACATTCAGAGCACGTTCGTCGGCGCGATATGCCGCTGGCAGGCGGCCAACCCGGGCGGCCTGATCGACATCACCCGGTTCTGGTTCGAGCAAGGCAGCCTCGACAACGAGCGCAAGGTTGCCGAGAACCTGAAGTATCAGATCGAGAACCGATCGATCTCCGGTGTGGCGTCGATCGTGATGCGAACCAACGACCCCAACGGCTCGTGTGGTGTCGCCAGCGATGCCGCGGGCGTGGTCGGCTGGTGGGTCAATCCGCAGGCGCCCGGTATCGACGCCTGCGCGCAGGCCATCAAGCTCATGGAGCTCACGCTCTCCACCAACTCCTAATCTCGCCGTGATGGCAACCCGGGTAACGAGGTGCTGACGGTTCAGGTGGGGGGCAGTGGGACTGTGGATACTGGAGGGGCCTGTGGTGTTAGCGCTACGTTCGTGATCAGTGGCGTGGGCGGCACAGCGGGTCGCCTTTGTTCGCCCAACGGCTTGGTTACCCGGCGAAGCCGGCGCCGAGGGCGTGCGGCGCTGTCGGTCGGGAGGCCGGCCGGGTGGCCACGCCAGGCGGCGACGGTCAGTAACGCGCAAATGGTAAGCCCGGCGGCTAAGTTGATCGCAGAAACTCCCGCGCACATGGCGTCCGAGGTTGTGCCCGTCTGACGACGCCACCAAAGTCGTTGCCCTCAAACGCTATCGGCATCAGCTAGCAAGGGCCTAGTGTGATGGCCAACACACCGGCGTCGGACGTTTCCTCTTCGACACGAAGCGTTCAGCAAAACGATTGAGAGAGTTATTTTTTGACACCGAAATAGGTACCGGTCGCTGGAGGCGAACGATACCATCGTCCAATGTCTGAAACGCCTCATACCGAGCCAACCGCCGCGACGGATGCTATTGAACCTTCCGCCGAACCTTCGTCCGAGTCCGAGACCATCGCGTCGGCCGCCGAGTCTGAGCCGGTGTCGCATGCCAAGGATGATTCTCCCGCCCCCCGTGCGTCGAGGCTGTCACGCTGGCTCGCACCAGCAGCCCTGCTGCTTGCCGTGATCGCGATAGCGGGTGGCGTCGTCGGCTGGTTTTACCCGCACAGGAGCGCGACGTCCGCGCCCACTTACACCGATCAACAAACCAAAGACGCGAAAAAGCACATCTGCGAGACGTTCATGGTCGTCGACCGAGCGGTGGTCAGGAACTCTCGGTTGAAGAACCCTGACAACGGCGGGCCAATTGGCGCGCTTTCGGTGGCGACCGCCGCGCGACTGGCGTTCTATAGCGGTGGCTCATTTTTGCGCGACCGCGTGACCCAAGAACCCGCGACCCCGCCCGACCTGGCCAAATCGGTCAATGCCATGGCCTCAAACCTCGAGGAGCTAGCTATCGGCTATATGGCCGGCGCGGCGGATTTCGCTCAGGATGAGTTGCGGCAGAGTCTCGACGACAAGATCAAAGCCACGGTGGAGATCTGCAAGAAGTAGGGTTCGGCCCGACTCAACGCGGCACGTGAAAATCGACTAGCTCGGCGGAACCGAGTTCGAGATCGTTCCAGCTGCGGCTGAGTCGTAACACCGCCATCGCCGAGGTCGGGAATTTCGTCGAGATGCGTTCGGCAGCAGCGGTGTTGGAGCTATCGGTCCCGGCCAAACCCAGCACCACCTGAGTCAGCGTCGGCTCGTGCGCGACCACGAGCAGGACGGCGACGTCGTCCGCGACGCGGGTGATCTCGTCGATCACAGTCCCTGGGACGGTGTCGTAGAGCCGGTCGACGTAGCGTACTGGCGCGTCGATGGCGGTGTGTGCCAGGGTTTCTCGCGCCCGGGTGGCCGTCGAGCACAGCACCGCGTCCATCGCCGGCAGGTTGGCCCGCAGCCAGTCCCCGGCCAGCACCGCCTCGCGCCGGCCGCGGGGCGCAAGCGGCCGGTCGTGGTCGGCCACCCCTTCGGGATACGCCGACTTCGCATGCCGCAGCAGCACCAGAGTATGGTTTTGCGCGCTCACTCGACCGAGGTTACCGGCAGCACTCCCGCTCAGAGGCGGGCACTCCCAGGGACTGCTGTGGCAAAAGTGACCTGTGCGTTTCGATGGAGCGACCCGTGCCGGTCAACTTCCGACGCATGCCGGACCTGCCGATCGACGTCCCCGGACTTGTCGGCGCCGGGTCCTACACTCGCGGTGCCCGGTCGCAAGACCGGCCGGACATGAAGCAGAAGGGACGGGATCGCAATGCGATTCGTGCATACCGCCGACTGGCAACTCGGCATGACCCGTCACTTCCTCGCGGGCGAAGCCCAGCCCCGGTATTCGGCGGCCCGTCGCGACGTAGTGGCCGGTCTGGGTTCGCTGGCCGCCGAGGTGGGTGCCGAGTTCGTCGTGGTGGCCGGTGATGTCTTCGAAGACAACCAGTTGGAACCCCGGGTGATCAGTCAGTCGCTGGAAGCCGTGCGCGCCATAGGGATTCCGGTCTACCTGCTGCCCGGCAACCACGACCCGCTGGACGCGTCATCGGTGTACACCAGTGCGCTGTTCAAGGCTGAATGCCCGGCCAACGTGACGGTGCTCGATCGGGCCGGTGTTCACGAGATCCGGCCCGGCGTGCAGATCATCGCTGCACCATGGCGATCCAAAGCGCCGACCACCGACCTGGTTACCGACGTCCTTGCGGGCCTGGCGGCCGACGGGGTCACCCGGGTGCTCGTCGCCCACGGCGGCGTCGACGTACTGGACCCCGATCCCACCAAGCCCTCGCTGATCCGGCTGGCCGGCCTTGAGGACGCGGTGGCCCGCGGCGCGGTGCACTATGTGGCGCTGGGCGACAAGCATTCGGTAACCGAAGTCGGCGGCAGCGGACGGGTGTGGTACTCCGGCTCACCCGAGGTTACGAACTACGACGACGTCGAACCCGATCCCGGCCATGTGCTGGTCGTCGACCTTGACGAAACCGATCCGCGGCGCTCGGTCACCGTCGAGGCCGCAAAGGTCGGTCGCTGGCGATTTGTCACCATGGGCCGCCAGGTGGACGACAGTCGCGATATCGCCGACTTGGATCTGAACTTGGATCTGATGCCCGACAAGGACCGAACGGTGTTGCGGCTGGCTTTGATTGGATCGTTGACGGTCACCGACCGCGCTGCGCTGGACGCCTGCCTGGACAAATACTCGCGCCTGTTCGCATCGTTGCGCGTGTGGGACAGCCACAGTGATTTGGCGGTCATACCGGCCGACGGCGAGTTCACCGACCTCGGCATCGGTGGCTTCGCCGCGGCGGCGGTCGAGGAGCTGGTCGAGACGGCACGCGCCGGGGATGCCGAGACCGCCGGCGACGCACAAGCAGCGTTGGCGCTACTGCTGCGGCTGACCGACAAAGGCCACCAGGGTCGGGGTGCGGCATGAAGTTACACCGGCTGATCCTGGAGAACTACCGCGGCATCGACCACCGCGAGATTGAATTCCCCGACCACGGCGTGGTTGTGGTGTCTGGCGCCAACGAAATTGGCAAGTCGTCGATGATCGAGGCGCTGGACCTGTTGCTGGAATCCAAGGACCGCTCGACGAAAAAAGAAGTCAAGCAGGTAAAGCCGACCAACGCTGACGTCGAGTCCGAGATCACGGCCGAGATCAGCACTGGCCCTTATCGTTTCCTCTATCATAAGCGCTTCCACAAGAGGCCTGAGACGCAGCTCACGGTGCTGGAGCCACGCCGCGAACAGCACAGCGGCGACGAGGCGCACGACCGGGTGCAGGCCATGCTGGCCGAAACCGTCGACACCGAGCTCTGGCATGCCCAACGGGTATTGCAGTCGGCGTCGACGGCCGCGGTGAATCTGTCGGGTTGCGACGCGCTGACCCGGGCGCTCGACGTCGCGGCGGGGGACACCGCTGCGCTGTCGGGCACCGAGCCGCTGCTGATCGAACGGATCGACACCGAATACGGCCGCTATTTCACCCCGACCGGTCGGGCCACCGGAGAGTGGTCTGCGGCCATCGTGGCGCTGCGCGACGCCGAAGAGGAAGTCCAGCGATGCGCCGCGGACGTCGCCGAGGTCGACGAGCGGGTAAATCGGCACGCCGCGTTGAGCACCGAGCTGGCCGAGTTGTCGCCGCTTCAGCGGGCCGCCGGCGTCCGACAGAGCGCCGCTCAAGCCGCCGCCGACAAGATCGCTCAGCTCACCGAACAGGTGAAAGAAGCCGAGCTGATCGCTGCCGCCGCGACGGCGAACAGCACGTCATCGCAAAGCGCGCTCACCGAACGGCAACGGTTGCGGGCCGAAACCGACACCCGCGCGGCCACGGTCGCGACCTTGGAAGCCCAAACCCACGAGGCCGCCGAAGCGCAGGCGAGGGCCCAAGAAGTCACCGTGGCGGCTGACGCCGTGGTCGCGGAGGCTGACCAGCTCCTCGGCGCCGCCCGACAGCGAGCCGAGAATGCGCGGCGCATCGTCGACGAACTTGTCCGCCGCGGCGAGGCCGACCGGCTGGCAGCCCGGCTTGCCAAGATCGATGCCGCTCAGCGGGACCGTGACCTGATCTGCGACGAGTTGTCGGCAATTGCGCTGACCGACGATCTTTTTAAGCAGATTGAGCGTGCCGCCCCAGCCGTCGAACAGGCCGAGAGCCAACTCGCGTTGGTCTCGGCGACGGTGGAATTCGTTGCGGCCGCTGACATTGAACTTGTCATTGGTGACCAGCGAGTGTCGCTGCCCGCGGGCCACACTTGGTCGACCACGGCGGGTGGCGCCACCGAGGTCGAGGTTCCCGGTGTGCTGACCGCGCGGTTCACTCCCGGCGTGACGGCGCTCGACGTTCAGGCCGAATACGCTACAGCGCAACAGGACTTGGCCGCCGCGGTGGCGGCAGCGCAGGTCGCCGACGTGGCCGCGGCGCGGCTGACCGATCAGCGCCGCCGCGAGCTGCTGGGCGGCCGCGACCGCTTGACCGCGACCCTGGTCGGATTGTGCGGTGACGACGAGGCCGGGCAGTTGCGTTCCAAGCTGGCCGAGCTGCGCGCGAAGGCGCACGGCGACGACATCGCGATGGACCTCGCCACGGCCCGCGCCGAGCTCGACGAGGCCGACGGCGCGCGCGTCAAAGCGGGCGCCGACCTCGAGACACACCGCCGGGTCTCAGCCGCCGCGGGGGTGAAGCTCACCGAACTGTCCACCAAGGCAACTCTTTCGAACGACAAACTGGCCACCCAACGTGCCGAGTTGGCAACCGTCGCTGACCGGCTGGCCCAGCACCGCGCAACCGCCACCGACGAAACACTCGAGACCGGTGCCGCCACAGACCTGCAGGCGGCACAAAAGGCTGACGGCCGGGTTGCCGA
>JAFAID010000153.1 GCA_019236925.1 Mycobacterium sp.
ATGCAGAGCTGCCACGTAGCCGAAGGTCATCGCGGGGCCGATGGTGCCGCCCGGGCCGGGATAGGTATGTCCCATCACCGGAGCGCTGACATTGCCGGCCGCATAGAGGCCTTCGATGATGCTGCCGTCGTCGCGCAGTGCCCGGCCGTGCTTGTCGGTGCGGATGCCGCCCTTGGTGCCCAGATCGCCGGGCACCATCTTCGCGGCGTAGTACGGCGGGTGACTGATCTCGCCGAGGTTGGGGTTCGGCTTGTTGGTCGGGTCGCCGTAGTACCTGTCGTAGGCGCTCTCGCCGCGGTGGTAGTCGGTGTCGACACCCGATCGGGCAAAGCCGTTGAAACGCTCAACCGTGGCGGCGAACTCGTCGACTGGTAGGCCGGCCTTGGTGGCCAGCTCCTCGAGCGTATCGGCCTCAACGATGACGCCGGATTCCAGCCATTTGCGCGGAATGCGTTGTCCCGGTTGCAATCCAGCGAAGATGTAGCGATTACGGTATTGCTGGTCGAACACCAGCCACGCCGGAATGTTCTCTCCCGGACGGGGACCCTGACCGTACTCGCCGCCGTACATGTGGTGGCATGCCTCGACGTAGGGCATGGATTCGTTCATGAATCGCTGGCCAGACATGTTGACGATGATGGAGCCGGGCGAGTTGCGCTCCGACAACGCGAACCACGGTGCGCCCACCAGCGGGACCGTCGGCCCCCACCAGGCGTCCTCCATGATTTCCAGTGCCGCGCCTAGCTTTTCGGCGGCGAGAATGCCGTCGCCGGTGTTGGCCTTCGCCCCGACAGTCCACTCGGTGGTGATCGGAGCACGTTGGTATTTCACTCGCATTTGCTCGTTGTGCTCGAACCCCCCGCAGCCGAGAATCACGCCCTTTCGAGCCCGAATCAGCTGTGGCTCAACGGATTCAGGCGCTTCGGTGTGGCGCATGTAAACGCCGCGGACAGCACCGTCCTCGATGTAGAGGTCGGTCAGGGCAGTGTTGAGCTCTACTGGGACGCCGGCTTTGCGCAGCCCGATCCGAAGCGGCGCGATGAGCGCGCGTCCCATCCCGACAAGGTTCTTGCCGGTCGCCCTCGCCCACATGGTCCGTGCGCCCACTTTCAGGCTGCGCAGCACACCTCTCGGATGGCGCTTGAGCTGGTTCAGCCGCACGTAGTCCTGTTGCATCACAACGACATTGAGTGGGACCTTGCCGTAGGGTGGCTCCAGCCCGGGCAGATCAGGGCCGAGCTTGTTGGCGTTGAACGGCTTCGGCTCGATGGATCGGCCGGCCGGGCGGCCGCCCGGGGCCTCCGGGTAGTAGTCGGAGTACGCGGGCACCCAGCACATCTTCAGCGGCGTGTGCTTCAGCACGAACGACAGCATTTCGGGCCCGCGTTGCAGGTAGGCGTCGATGCGTTCCGGTTCGACGATGTCGCCGATGATTCCGTGCAGATAGGTGCGGGCCGCCTCGGCTGTGTCCTTGACGCCGTCGCGGTTGAGGACCTCGTTGTTGGGAATCCACACGCCGCCGCCCGAACGTGCGGTTGAGCCGCCGTAGTGGGCAGCTTTTTCGATGACTATTGTCGAAAGACCCCGGTGGGCGGCCGCAAGGGCAGCAACCATGCCGGCGCCGCCGCTACCGACCACGACGACGTCGAACTCCTGAGCTGTCATGTAGAACACGTTATAGAATTGCCGGGGCCGGGCGCTACTGCCCCGGTCACACGAACGAGGGGACTTCGGTTAAATGATCCCGCTAGCCACCCGCGATGTACTGGCCGCCGATCTCGCGCAGGCTGAGCGGAGCCGCCAGCCGATCGCGCCGTTGACGGTCGCGCACCCCGAGATCGACGTCGTCGACGCCTACGAAATCCAGCTGATCAACATCCGTCAGCGGGTCGCCGAGGGCGCCCGGGTGGTGGGGCACAAGGTTGGCCTCTCGTCGCTGGCGATGCAGCAGATGATGGGCGTCGACGAGCCGGACTACGGGCATCTGCTCAACGATATGCAGGTGTTCGAGGACACCCCGGTCAGAGCGGACAAGTACCTCTACCCGCGGGTCGAGGTCGAGGTCGGTTTCATCCTGGCCCACGACCTGCCGGGCGCGGCGTGCACCGAAGACGATGTCTTGGCGGCGACCGAAGCGTTCGTCCCTTCCATCGAGCTGATCGACACCAGAATCACCGACTGGAAGATCGCGCTGTGCGACACCATCGCCGACAACGCCTCCTCGGCGGGTTTCGTGCTCGGCGCCGGGCGGGTTGCGCCAACCGACATCGACATCACCCAGATCGACGCGGTGCTGACCCGCAACGGCGAGGTGGTGGCCAAGGGCCGCAGTGACGCCGTCTTGGGAAATCCGGTGACCGCGGTGGCGTGGCTGGCCCGCAAGGTGGAAAGCTTTGGTGTGCGGCTTCGGGCTGGTGACATCGTGCTACCCGGTTCGTGCACCCGGGCTTTCGATGCCTGTGCCGGCGACAACTTCGTCGCCGAATTCGCCGGCCTCGGGTCCGTCCGGCTGTCTTTCGAGTAAGAAGGAGTATCCATGCCGTCGAAGATGACTGCGGCAATTGTCGGGTCGGGCAATATCAGCACCGACCTGCTGTACAAACTGCTGCGCTCTGAGTGGCTCGAACCGCGCTGGATGGTGGGTATCGACCCGGAGAGCGAAGGTCTGGCGCGGGCACGCAAGCTTGGTCTGGAGACCACCCACCAGGGCGTCGACTGGTTGCTCGCCCAGCTCGAGAAACCCGACCTGTTGTTCGAGGCGACCAGCGCATACGTGCACCGCGACGCGGCCCCGAAGTACGCGGCGGCGGGCATCCGGGCCATCGACCTGACACCGGCCGCGGTGGGCCCGGCGGTGATCCCGCCGGCTAACCTGCGCGAGCACCTCGACGCGCCCAATGTCAACATGATCACCTGCGGAGGGCAGGCGACGATCCCCATCGTGTACGCCGTGTCGCGGGTGGTGGAGGTGCCCTACGCCGAGATCGTGGCATCGGTGGCTTCGGTGTCTGCGGGACCGGGAACCAGGGCCAACATCGACGAGTTCACCAAGACCACCAGCAAGGGTGTCGCGACCATCGGCGGCGCCAAGCGCGGCAAGGCGATCATCATCTTGAACCCGGCCGACCCGCCGATGATCATGCGCGACACCATCTTCTGCGCCATCCCCGAGGACGCCGACCGCGATGCGATCGCCAAATCCATCCACGACGTCGTCGCCGAGGTGCAGACCTACGTGCCGGGATACCGGTTGCTCAACGAGCCGCAGTTCGACGACCCGTCGATCAACTCCGCCGGTCAGGCGCTGGTCACCACGTTCGTCGAGGTCGAAGGCGCCGGGGATTACCTGCCCCCATATGCGGGCAACCTCGACATCATGACCGCCGCGGCAACCAAGGTCGGCGAGGAGATCGCGAAGGAATCCTTGTCCGCGACGGCCGGAGGAGCGCAGGCATGACGCGCGCCGTCGACGATGCAGTGGGGGCACCCCCAGCCGCGCAGCGGCGAGGGGGACGACGCGATGAGGAGGAGTGGCGCCAATGACCACCGACATCTTCTTCAACCCGATCTGGGACGTCCGGATGACCGACACGTCGTTGCGGGACGGCTCCCACCACAAGCGCCACCAGTTCACCAAGGACGAGGTCGGCGCCATCGTGGCCGCCCTGGACACCGCGGGTGTGCCGGTCATCGAGGTCACCCACGGTGACGGGCTGGGCGGCTCGAGCTTCAACTACGGGTTCTCCAAGACGCCCGAGCAGGAACTGATCAAGCTGGCCGCCGAGACGGCCAAGGAGGCCAAGATCGCCTTCCTGATGCTGCCCGGGGTGGGCACCAAGGAGGACATCAAGGAAGCGCAGAACAACGGCGGGTCGATCTGCCGGATCGCCACCCACTGCACCGAGGCCGACGTGTCGATCCAGCACTTCGGCCTGGCCCGCGAGCTCGGGCTGGAAACCGTCGGGTTCCTGATGATGGCCCACACGATTCCGCCCGAGAAGCTGGCCGCGCAGGCGCGCATCATGGCCGACGCCGGCTGCCAGTGCGTGTATGTGGTCGACTCTGCCGGGGCCCTGGTGCTCGACGGGGTGGCCGATCGGGTTTCGGCACTGGTCGCCGAGCTCCGCGACGACGCCCAAGTCGGCTTCCACGGCCACGAGAACCTGGGCCTGGGCGTGGCGAACTCGGTGGAGGCCGTCCGCGCAGGTGCCAAGCAGATCGATGGCTCGTGCCGTCGGTTCGGGGCCGGGGCGGGCAACGCGCCCGTCGAGGCGCTC
>JAFAID010000184.1 GCA_019236925.1 Mycobacterium sp.
GTGCATCTGCCTGCCGATGCCGTGACCGCCGTAGCCTTCGACGATGCCGAACGCACGGCCGTAGCGCTGCTCGGCAGCGCGGGTGGCCTGCTCGATCGCGTGCGAGACGTCGGTGAGGCGGTTGCCCGGCCGCATCGCGGCGATCCCGGCCTCCATCGCCGCCCTGGTCGCCTGGGACAGGGCCTCGTCCATCGGGATGAGGGTGCCCACGCCGAACGTGATGGCCGCGTCGCCGTGCCAGCCGTCGACGATTGCGCCGCAGTCGATCGACACCAGGTCAGCCGGGGCCAGGATCTCGGACGCCGACGGGATGCCGTGCACCACCCTGTCGTTGACCGATGAGCAGATCGTTGCCGGATAGCCGTGGTAGCCGAGAAACGATGGGATGCCCCCGCCGTCGCGGATCACCGCCTCGGCGATCTCGTCGAGGGTAAGCGTCGACACGCCGGTGGCGGCCGCCCGTCGCACGGCGTCGAGCGCGGCGGCCACCAGCGACCCCGCGGTTGCCATCGCGTCCAGTTCAGCGGCGCTGCGCTGGGCGACCGCTTTGCGGTTTCGCAGCCCCGGCAGGGCAATCACGCTAGCGGCCCAGGGCCACTACGGCGCGCGCGAAGACTTCGTCGAGGCTGCCTACGGCGTCGACGGGCTTGAGCACGTTGCGGTAGTAGTCCAAAAGCGGCGCGGTTTCGTCGCGGTAGACGTTCATCCGGTTGCGGATGACCTCTTCGGTGTCGTCGGCGCGCCCGCGTTCCTCGAGCCGTTTGAACAACTCGTCCTCGCAGACCTGAAACTCCAGCACCGCGTCGACCTTGGAGTTGCGGGCCTCGAGCATGCGCTGCAACGCCTTGGCCTGATCGACCGAGCGCGGGTAGCCGTCGAGGATGAAACCGGTGGCGGCGTCGGGCTGGCTGATCCGGTCCTCGACCAGCTTGTTGGTCACGTCCGACGGCACCAGATCGCCGGCATCGAGGTACCGCTTGGCCTCAAGGCCCAGCTCGGTGCCGTCCTCGATGTTCTGTCGGAACAGCTCACCGGTGGAGATCTGCGGGACCCCGAGCTTGCCGGCGAGCTTCGCAGCCTGGGTGCCCTTACCGGCGCCAGGCGGGCCGAGCAAAACAACTCTCACTTCAGGAACCCTTCATAGTTGCGCTGCATGAGCTGGCTCTCGATCTGTTTGACCGTATCCAAACCAACCCCGATCATGATCAGAACCGCCGTGCCGCCAAACGGCAAGTTCTGGACGCCGCCGCTATTGCCGATCTCAAGGAAGAGATTAGGCAACACCGCGATCACACCGAGGTAGATCGAACCGGGAAGGGTGATCCGGTTCAGCACATAACGCAGATAATCCGCGGTCGGCTTCCCGGGCCGGATACCCGGGATGAAGCCGCCGAACTTCTTCATCTCGTCGGCCCGCTCGTCGGGGTTGAACGTGATCGACACGTAGAAGTACGTGAAGAAGATGATCAACCCGAAGTAGATGGCGATGTAAACCCAGTTGCTCGGGTCCGACAGATAGCTGCCGACGAATTTGTCCCACCAGGTGTTACGCGGTGTGGAGCTGCCGCTGCGGATCAGCTGGGTGATCAGGTGCGGAATATAGATCAGCGACGACGCGAAGATGACCGGGATGACGCCCGCCTGGTTGACCTTCAGCGGCAAGTAGGTCGACGTACCGCCGTACATGCGCCGGCCCACCATCCGTTTGGCGTACTGGACCGGAATCCGGCGCTGGCCCTGCTCGACGAAGACGACACCGACGATGATGATCAGCGCCGCGACGCAGACCGCGGCGAACACCAGCCCGCCGCGGGTGTCGAGGATCATCTTCCCTTCGCCGGGGATGCGGGCGGCGATGCCCGCGAAGATCAGCAGCGACATCCCGTTGCCGATGCCCCGCTCAGTGACCAGCTCCCCCATCCACATCACCAGCGCCGCGCCCGCGGTCATCACCAGCACGATGACGACCAGCGTGAAGATCGACTGATCGGCGATGATGTCAAGGTTGCAGCCCTGCAGCAGTCCGCCGTTGGCGGCCAGCGCGACGATGCTGGTGGCCTGCAGGACGGCCAGCGCAATCGCCAGGTAGCGGGTGTACTGGGTCATCTTGGCCTGGCCGGACTGGCCTTCCTTGCGCAGCTGCTCGAAC
>JAFAID010000195.1 GCA_019236925.1 Mycobacterium sp.
GACCTGCCGCATGGGCTGCTGGTCACTGACGTCCGCCTCGGATCGGATGCCCTGGAGGTGTCCGGCCTGCTGCCGCAATGGCGAATGGAACTGCCGCTGCGCAGCCTGGAAGACATCGTCACCCAGCTGAGTCGCGGCGTGTTCAACCTGGTTCTGCCCTGACCTGCCCGGGCCCTTTAACAGAATCAATGTCACCCGAAGCCGCCACACTTGCCCTGTGCTCGACCTCATCCTGCCTATGGAGTGCGGCGGCTGCGGGGCGCCGTCGACCCGCTGGTGCGAGGTCTGCGCGCGAGAGCTCGCCGTGGGTCCCGACGCGCCGCGGGTGGCGAGCCCGCGCATCGACCCCGGCGTTCCGGTGTTGGCGCTGGGCCGCTACGCGGGTCCGCGCCGACAAGCGATTGTCGCGATGAAGGACCGTGGCCGAATCGACCTCAGTGCGCCGCTGGCCGGGGTGCTGGCACTCGGTGTGCACCGGCTACTCCTATGGGGCCTGCTCGACGTCCCGCTGACGATCGTGCCGGCGCCGACTCGCGGCTGGGCGGCGCGACGCCGCGGCGGCGACCCCGTCACCCGGATCGCCACGCTGGCAACCGCAGCCCACCCGCACATCACCGTGGTCCGGGCGCTGCGGATGAAAGCGCTGGCCCGCGACTCGGCCGGTCTGGGCAGCGCCGCCCGCGAGCGCAACATTGCCGGACGGGTTTTGCTGACCAGCCGACGTGTGCAGGCTGACCATGAGGTTCTGCTTGTCGACGACATCGTCACGACCGGCGCGACCGCCCGTGAGTCGGTTCGTGTCCTGCAAAGTGCGGGTGCGCGGGTGTCCGCTGTGCTCGCGCTAGCAGCCGCGTGAGCATTCGTGAAGAACTCGCAACAGGTAGGTCAAAACACTGGAACTTCCACCTGAACACGGTCTACCGTCAGGGTCAAGCACCATGAACGCCTCGAGGTGGCGCAGCTGGGATACTGCCAGCCGCCACGAGACCGAAGACGGGTAGGGGGTGAGTTCTCGACACCTTGCACCGGCGGGCGGCCACAGATGACCACCACCCCGTCGGCGCGTGTATCTAAAAGTCGGCACGCCTCAGGCGTGCAACGCGAGAGAAACGAGTTGTCAAGTATGTCAAGGCAAACCGTGGAATCCGGTCAGCTTATCGCCGAACTACCGGCAACAGCCGACGAGCCAGACGAACCGACACTGCACGCCGAGGTCGTCGTCAAGGGCCGCAACGTCGAAATACCCGACCACTTCCGCATCTACGTCTCGCAAAAACTCGCCCGCTTGGAGCGATTCGACCGGACTGTCTATCTGTTCGACGTCGAGCTCGACCACGAACGCAACCGCCGCCAGCGCAAGTCTTGTCAGCATGTCGAGATCACCGCTCGCGGCCGTGGGCCGGTGGTCCGCGGCGAAGCGTGCGCAAACAGCTTCTATGCCGCATTCGAATCCGCGGTCGCCAGGCTGGAAAGCCGGCTGCGTCGCGTCAAGGATCGCCGCAAAGTCCACTACGGCGACAAGACCCCAGTCTCATTGGCCGCCGCAACCGCCACTGTGCCGGCCGTGCCGCCGGAACCGGCTTTCGAGGCCGAAACCAACGGCGCCTCCGAACCCGACGGTGCCGACGGGAACCACCAGCCGGGCCGGGTGGTGCGCACCAAGGAACATCCGGCCAAGCCGATGTCGGTGGACGACGCGCTCTACCAGATGGAGCTGGTCGGCCACGACTTTTTCCTGTTCTACGACAAGCAGACCGAACGACCGTCGGTGGTCTACCGTCGGCACGCCTATGACTATGGCCTGATCCGGTTGGCCTGACGAGAGCGGCTCGCCCGGCGAGGATGCGGGCCGTGAGCGGCCCGGGGAGAGTCGGGCAATCGGGGTTCAGCCTGCTCGTCGCCTAGGATGGGGGACGCAAAAGACTCCGATCCGTAGGGGACAAAGCTGTGCTGGATAAGTTGCTGCGCATTGGTGAAGGTCGCATGGTCAAGCGCCTCAAGCGAGTGGCCGACTATGTCAATAGCCTGTCCGACGACATCGAGAAGCTCACCGACGCTCAACTGCGGGCCAAGACCGACGAGTTCAAGAAACGGCACGCTGACGGGGAAAGCCTCGACGACCTGCTGCCCGAGGCGTTCGCGGTGGCCCGCGAAGCGGCCTGGCGGGTGCTGGACCAGCGCCCGTTCGACGTGCAGGTGATGGGTGCCGCGGCGCTGCACTTCGGCAACGTCGCCGAGATGAAGACCGGTGAAGGCAAAACCCTGACCTCGGTGTTGCCGGCCTACCTCAACGGCATCGGCGGCAAGGGCGTGCACATCGTCACCGTCAACGACTACCTGGCCAAACGCGACAGCGAGTGGATGGGCCGGGTGCACCGCTTCCTCGGCCTGGACGTCGGTGTGATCCTCGCCCAGATGATGCCCGACGAGCGGCGCGTCGCCTACGCCGCCGACATCACCTACGGCACCAACAACGAGTTCGGCTTCGACTACCTGCGCGACAACATGGCTCACTCGCTCGAGGAGTGCGTCCAGCGCGGGCACAACTTCGCGATCGTCGACGAGGTCGACTCGATTCTGATCGACGAGGCTCGCACCCCGCTGATCATCTCCGGGCCCGCCGACGGGTCCTCGAACTGGTACGGCGAGTTCGCCCGGCTGGCGCCCCTGATGGAAAAAGACGTCCACTACGAGGTCGATCTGCGCAAGCGCACCGTCGGCGTGCACGAGCTCGGCGTGGAGTTCGTCGAGGACCAGCTCGGCATCGACAACCTCTACGAGGCCGGCGAGATGGTCCAGCGAGGGCACAACTTC
>JAFAID010000031.1 GCA_019236925.1 Mycobacterium sp.
GCAAGGCGCGGTCGGTCATCGCGTTGAGCAGATCGTCCTTCTTGCGGAAGTACCAGTAGATGCTGGTGACCCCCACGCCGAGATGCTTGCCGAGCAGCGGCATGCTCAAGTTGTCGATCGACACTTGCTCGGCGAGCTCGAACGCGCCGCTGATGATGTCATCGGGGTTGATGGACCCGCGTTCGCGTCGCTGACGCTTCTCGGCGGTTGCCTGCTCGGCCAAAAAAGAAACCTCCATCAAGATCAATGCTTCGCATGCCGTTCCGGTCTCGCGACCGGCGGAGTCGAATCTACCGGGAGTTGCCCGGTGATCTGCGATTACGCAGCCGTGTCGCCATTCCCGTCTGCTACTGTAATACCCACCGTAGGCTTTTTGATACGCATGGCGGTAAGCGAAGGATAACCGGGCATTTGCCATGGATTTAGGGCTGACAAACGCCACCGCGGTCGTCGTCGGCGGTGGCCGCGGCATGGGACTGGCCGCCGCACGCTGCCTGGCAGACGACGGCGCCCGTATTGCGATCGTCGCCCGGTCCCAAGCTGACCTCGACCGCGCGACTGAGGACTTCGCCACCCGCGGGAGCCCCGACGCTCTCGGGCTGGTAGCCGATATCCGCGACGACGATCAGGTCAACAGTGTGTTCACCGAGATCGGTGGCCGGTGGAACGGCGAACTTAATGTGCTCATCAACGCGGTCGGCCCGGGCGCGGTGGGCAGCTTCGAAGACCTGACCGACGAGCAATGGGGCCAGGCTTTCGACGACGGCGTAATGGGCATGGTGCGGTGCGTGCGTTCGGCGCTTCCGCTGCTTCGGAAGGCGGCGTGGGCGCGGATCGTCAACTTCTCGGCGCACTCCACTCAGCGACAAAGTGTCATACTACCGGCCTACACCGCGGCCAAGGCGGCACTGACGAGCGTTTCCAAAAATTTGTCGCTGTTGCTGGCCAAGGACGAGATCCTGGTCAACGTGGTCTCCCCGGGCAGCATCGCGTCCGAGTCGCTGGTCGGCTGGGCCAAGTCGGTCGGGGTCGACGGCAACGACCCGTATGCGCTGATGGACGCCATCGCTAAGCACTTCGGGCATCCGGCCCACCTGCCACGGGCCGGGTTGCCGGACGAAATGGGTTCTGTGGTGGCGTTTTTGGCGTCGCGCCGCAACTCATACATGACCGGAGCGAACATCAATGTCGACGGCGGTTCGGACTTCACCTGACGGTCGCCGACTGGGAAGGAGTCGATAATGGCCACGGCACGCGAGGCACGCGCTTGGGCGCGCAGCGCTTTGCGGGGAATCGGCGATTCGCTGTACACCCCGTTCTGCGGCACCGACGGTGACGACATCGACTGGGACGCCTATCGGACGCTGGTGCGCTACTGCGTCAGCGATCTCGGGCATCCGCTGGTGTGGTGTACCAGTGGTATCGCCGAGTTCTGGTCACTGACGCTCGACGAGCGAAAGCGCTTGCTGGAGGTCGCAATCGAGGAAGCCAGAGCCGCCAACCCGGACGTCGTCGTGCAGGCCTGCACCGCCGCCATGTCGGCCAAGGACTGCCTGGATCTAACCCTGCATGCCCAGCACGCCGGCGCCGACATCGCCTTCATCCAGACCCCGATGATGGAGGCGCACGGCGGCGAAGGCGTGCTGCGGTTCTTCAAATACATTGGTCAGCGCACAGATATCGCACTGGGCATGTTCAATTCACCGTCCTCGGGATACGTGCTGACGGCGGCCGAAGGCGCGCGCATCTACGACGAGGTCTCTGCGGTCTGTGCAACCAAGGAGGGCGCCTTCCGGCCGGCGAACAGCCGGATGTTGCACGAATTGGCGCCTGGCCTGGCGATCTGGGAGTGCGAGAAGACCGTATACCGGGCGGGGTGGCTGCGCGACGGGATCGTCTGCCCGGCCCAGCTGGGCACCGCCGGCTACCTGTTCGAGACCCCGCAGCGGCCGCTGCTGTCCGAATATTGGGACCTGATCTGCAACGACAAGCTCGTCGAAGCGATGGACTACGGCCGCGAATCGGGCCTCGACCAGTTCGACATCGACATGGGATCGTGGTTCACCTGCTATCCCGGTCGGGCCGACTACTTCACCCACTGGGGTGGCGCGTTCAAATACGCTGCCTCAGTGCTCGGCCTGCCGATCGGCGGCTATCCGGACTCGCGGCCCCCGCAGGCAGAGTTGCCGCTGGAGGCTAAGACTCAGATCGAAAACGCCTATCGGCGCCTCGGGCTTGTCGACGCCTAGCTGCGTTGTGGAATGCAGTACCGATAGGTATACAGTATGGGCATAAGCTGGGCGACAGGAGGAGTGGCGCAAGATGAGCACCGCGGACGACGTCGTCGCCGACCCGACCCAGGACGAGGCAGTCATCTATGAGGTGACCGCCAGCGGTGTCGCGGTCCTGACGTTGAACCGGCCGGATCGGCTCAACACCTGGGGTGGTGACATCGCCACCGCGTTCTACGCGGGATTGGATCGGGCCGAAGAGGACCCGGCCGTTCGGGTGATCGTGCTGACTGGTCGCGGCAAGGCGTTCTGCGCTGGCGCTCAGTTGGGCTCGATGGGAAGCGTCGCCGAGTCGATTGAGAACACCGACGAGGGCAAGCTGGCCAGCCTCGTCGGGGACCGGCAGCCCTATCATTTGACGACGCTGGCCAAGCCGGTTATCGCGGCCATCAATGGATCGTGTGTTGGTGTCGGCCTGACGCAGGCGTTGATGTGCGACGTGCGGTTCGCCGCCGCCGGAGCCAAGTTCGCGGCGTCATTCGCGCGTCGTGGCCTGATCGCCGAATACGGCGTCTCCTGGATACTTCCGCGGCTGACGGGGTGGGGCGTCGCACTCGACCTGTTGTTGAGCGGTCGGACCTTCCTCGCCGACGAAGCGGCAGACCTGGGACTCGTCAAAGAAGTCGTCCCGCCCGAACAGTTGATGAAGCGCGTCATGGATTACGCCGAAGACATCGCGCAAAACTGCTCGCCGGCATCCATGGCCATCATCAAGCGACAGACTTACGGTGATGCCATGCGCGAGGTGGTGCAAGCGAGTTCGCGGGCCGAAGCCCTATTGCACGAGTCGCTGCAACGACCCGACGTCATCGAAGGCATCACCAGCTTCCTCGACAAGCGAGCGCCGAGCTTTCCCGGGCTGCGCGCTTCGACACTGGCCACGAACGCCTCCAGCGGTACCGGAAAGGACTCTCATGGGGAACTTGGGCTATAAGGCGATCGACGTCGACAATCACTACTACGAACCGCTGGACGCCTTCACCCGGCACCTGGACAAGAAGTTCCGCCGCCGTGGCGTGCAGATATTCAGCGACGGCAAGCACACCCAGGCGATCATCGGGGATCGGGTCAACCGTTTCATCCCAAACCCGACGTTCGACCCGATCATCGTGCCAGGATGCCTGGATTTGCTATTCCGCGGCGAGATTCCGGACGGCGTCGACCCGGCATCGCTGATGAAAGTCGAGCGACTCGAGCAGCATCCCGAATACCAGAACCGCGACGCCCGCATCACGGTGATGGACACCCAGGGCATCGAAACGGTGTTCATGTTGCCGACGTTCGCGTGCGGCGTCGAGGAAGCGCTCAAGCACGATGTCGAGGCGACGATGGCGTCGGTCCATGCGTTCAACCTGTGGCTGGATGAGGACTGGGGCTTCGACCGGCCCGACCACCGCATCATCGCCGCGCCCATCATTTCGCTGGCAGATCCCGGCAAGGCCGTCGAAGAAGTGGAGTTCGTGTTGGGACGCGGCGCCAAGCTGATCTTGGTGCGGCCCGCGCCGGTGCCCGGTGTGGTCAAGCCGCGGTCGTTGGGCGATCCCAGCCATGATCCGGTATGGGCCGCGCTGGCCGAGGCGGGCGTTCCGGTGGGCTTCCACTTGAGTGACAGCGGCTACCTGCAGATAGCCGGAATGTGGGGAGGCAAGTCGACGTTCGAGGCCTTCGGCGGCTCAAATCCGTTGGACCAGATACTTGTTGACGACCGCGCGATTCACGACACGATGGCCTCGATGATCGCCCATGGCGTGTTCACCCGTCATCCGCAACTGAAGGCGGTCAGTATCGAGAACGGCTCCTACTTCGTGCATCGGCTGATCAAGCGCCTGAAGAAGGCGGCCAACAATCACCCGAGCCTGTTCCCCGAAGATCCGGTGGAGCAACTGCGCAACCACGTCTGGATCGCGCCCTACTACGAGGACGACTTGCCGGAGTTGGCGTCGGTCATTGGTGTCGACAAGATTCTGTTCGGATCGGACTGGCCGCATGGCGAAGGCCTGGAGGATCCCGTCTCGTTCACCGAGGAGCTGGTCGGATTCAGTGACGCCGACATCCGGAAGGTGATGCGCGACAACGCATTGGATCTGCTCGACGTCAAGGTCGGATCGGCCGCTTGAACACCTCAGGCCGCGCAAACCCATGAGCGAGTGGACCATAGGGGCCGTCCTGGACGCGATCGCCGAGGTCATCCCGGACCGGCTGATCACCGTGTGCGGTGATCGCCGCAGCACCTTCGCGCAAACGGCGGACCGCACCCGCCGGCTGGCGAACTTCCTCGCCGGCAGAGGCTTCGGTGCGCACCGGGAACGGACCGATCTGCAGAACTGGGAATGCGGGCAGGACCGTGTCGCGCTCGTCATGCACAACGACCTCTACCCCGACATGGTGATCGGTTGCCTGAAGGCCCGCACCGTTCCGGTCAACGTCAACTACAACTACACGCCACGAGAAGTCGGAGAACTGCTCGACTACGTGCGGCCGCGCGCTGTCATCTACCACCAGTCTCTCGGCGCGAAATTCGCCGACGTGTTTCCGCCTCACAGCGCCGACCTGTTGTTGTCGGTCGAGGACGGAAGTGCGGCAGCGGAACTGCCCGATGCGGTGCCGTTGGACGACGCGCTGGCGCAAGGGAATAACGACCTTGACGTGGCCGCGTCGCCGGATGATCTGCTAATGATCTGCACCGGTGGCACCACCGGTCGACCCAAGGGCGTGCTCTGGCGCCAGTCCGACATCTATGTGTCGTCGATGGTCGGCGCGGATCATGCGTCGGCCCAGGAGATTCATGACAAGGTGGGCCGATCTGCCGGCCCGCCGTGGTTTGCCGTTTCACCGTTGATGCACGCCGCCGGCATGTGGACCGCATTCGCGGCGATCATGGCCGGTACGACGGCGGTGCTTTACGACACCGGCCGCAAGCTCGATCCACGATCGGTGTGGGAGACGGCCGAGCGCGAAAAGGTCGGCATGATGACGATGGTCGGGGATGCGTATGCCGCGCCGCTGGTTGACGAGTTGCGCCGTGGACACTACGACTTGTCGTCGCTCAACGCGATCGGAACCGGTGGCGCCGCAACGAATCCGAAATACCAGAGGGCGCTGCTGGAATTGCTTCCCCACATCACGCTCATCAACGGATACGGCTCGTCGGAAACTGGGAACATGGGATTCGGGCACAGCCACGGTGACACCCGGACCGACACCTTCACGCTGCACGAGGGCGGTCTGGTCTTGTCCGAGGACTACAGCCACTTTCTTTCCCCTGGCGAGCAGGAGATCGGTTGGGCTGCCAGAGAAGGGCGAATCCCGCTCGGATACTTCGACGATCCCGACGCCACCCGTAAGACCTTTCCCGAAGTCGGCGGTAAGCGGGTGGTGATATCCGGCGACCGCGCCAGCCTTGAGGAGGACGGCACGTTCCGGCTGTATGGCCGCGATTCGCTTGTGGTCAACACCGGCGGCGAAAAGGTATTCGTCGAAGAGGTCGAAGAAGCATTGCGCGCACACCCGGCGGTCGCCGATGCGTTGGTGGTGGGCCGCCCCAGTGATCGCTGGGGCGAAGAACTGGTCGCAATGGTCGAACTGCGTGATGGAGCCGATGCGGCACATGAGTTGCTGCACGCGCATTGCACATCGCAGCTGGCGCGGTTCAAGGCGCCCAAGGAGTTCATTTTCGTCGAGCACGTCCATCGCCTGGGTAATGGCAAGGCCGATTACCGGTGGGCGAAAGCTCAAGCGACAGAAAAGGCGCCGATGTCGACATGAACGCAAGCCCCGTAATTGATTGCCTGGTCAACGTGCACTTCGGTGAGACCGAGAAGCAGCCCACGTGGATGCTGAAGGTGCGCGACGACTACTTCAAGGGACCGGAGTCGATGTTCGCACCGGTCGACTTGACGGAGTTGCTCGACGAGATGGACGAGCAAGGTGTGCGTAAGGCCGTGCTGATGGATAACCTCGCGAAGCCGTCGGTTACCGCGCGCAAATTCGTCGAAGCCAAGCCGGATCGGTTCGCGCTGGCGATGGGCGGCGTCAACCTGCTGCGGCCGATGCCGTCGCTGCGGGAGCTCAGCGCTGTCGCAAACGACCTTCCGGTCGTGTATGCCGCCGTGGGACCGAGCTTCTGGGGCGACGGCCAATACCCTCCGAGTGACGCCGTCTACTATCCGCTCTACACCAAATGCGCTGAGCTTGGGTTACCGCTATGCGTCAACACCGGCATTCCCGGGCCTCCCATCCCCGGGGAGGTGCAGAATCCCATTTACCTCGACCGGGTCTGCGTGCGATTCCCCGAACTCAAGCTCTGCATGATTCACGGCGCGGATCCGTGGTGGGACATCGCGATCCGATTGCTCATCAAATACGCCAACCTGCGCTTGATGACGTCAGCTTGGTCGCCGAAGCGGCTGCCGGAAAGCCTGCGGCACTACATGCGGACCCGCGGAACCAACAAGGTGATCTTTGCCTCCGACTGGCCGGTGCTGAAAATGCGCCGCGTCGTCCCCGAGGCTCAATCCCTGGACCTGCCCGCCGACGTCCTCGAAAACTATCTCTACAACAATGCATACGAATTCTTCTTCCAGGGCCAGGAGGAGCACTGATGGACCGCTACGAATTGCGCAGACTCGACTACAGCCTGACCGACGATCACCAGGCGTTGCAGGCCGCATATCGGGATTTCTTCAAGACGCACTGCCCGATCGAGACCGTTCGTGCCGCAGAGGAATCCGGGTTCGACAAGAGCCTGTGGGAGCGGTTGTGCGGGATGGGTGCGACGACCATGGCGTTGCCCGACACCGTCGGTGGCGACGGTGCGACACTGGTCGACCTGACGCTGGTGGCAGAGGAGATCGGGCGCTCGCTGGCACCGGTGCCGTGGATCGACCATGTATGCGCGGCCCGGTTGTTGGCGCGACTCGACTCAGCGGAATCCCACGTGGTGAACGGCAAGCAGCTCGCGGCCTTCGACCCGCAACACGACAGCGTCAGCGGGGTTCGGCTGATCCCAACCGGATCGATCGCCGACCAGATCGTCCTCCGCGATGGTGAGCACGTGGTGCGGTTGACGTTCGATACCCGGCCGACCAAGGTGGACAACATCGGCCGGCTGCCGATGGCGTGGGTCGATCCGGCGGCCGCCGATACCAGGGTCGTGCTGGCAAGCGGATCCGACGCCTTGGCGCAATATCAACGGGCACTGGATGAATGGCGGGTGCTGACCGCTGCGGCGTTGACGGGCCTGGTCGAAGAGACCATGACCATCGCGGCGGAGTTCGCCAAGACCCGTTACACGTTGGGTGTGCCGATCTCAACGCTGCAGGGCATCTCGCACCCGCTGGCCAACATCGCGATCGCCGTACAGGGCGGCCGCAATCTGGCACGGCGCGCGGCCTGGTTCTTGGACAACGAGCCCGACGAGCGCCCGGAGCTGGCGCCGTCGGCGTTTGTGTTCATGGCCGAGGAAGCGGCGAAGGCCGCGACCATGGCTGTGCATGTGCAAGGTGGTCTCGGCGTCTCGGCGGAGGCGGCCGCGACGGCGTATCTGGTGCGTGCCCGTGGGTGGGCGCTGGCCGGCGGAGACCCCGGCGCCAGCGCGAAATACATCGGCGAGCTCGTCGCCGAACGCGAAAGCCGTTCAGGAAAGGACGCATAAGTGGACTTTTCACGGGTCAAGCTGTCCGACGGCGATGAGGCCTTTCTCGACGAGGCGCGCGATTTCCTGCGGACCCATGTGACCGACGACGTCAGGCGCCGGGACAGGGAAACCGGCGACAACTTCGACGAAGGTGTGCATCTAGCGCTGGGTGCCGCGGGCTACCTCGAGCGCGAGTGGAAGCCGCAGGCCGACGGCGGCTTCTCCCGGGTTCGCCGTCGCATCTGGGCACTGGAGAAGCGCCGGGCACATGTGCCCTGGGTGACCTGGGGGACCACCGCGATGGTGGCGCGTTCGGTGGCCAAGTTCGGGTCGCCGGAACTGCGGGATGACGTGCTGCCGAAGGTTTTCAGCGGGGAAGTCCGGCTCTGCCTGGGTTACACCGAACCCGAAGGCGGGTCCGATATCGCCACCTGCAAGACGCGCGCGGTGCGCGACGGTGACGGCTGGATCATCAACGGATCGAAGATGTTCACTACCGGCGCACACAAGTGCCAGTACGTGTTTCTCATCACCAACACCGATCCCGAAGCGCCAAAGCACAAGAGCCTGACCATGTTTCTAGTGCCGCTCGATTCCCCGGGTATCGATATCCAGGGCATCCGCACCATCGACGGTGACCGCACCAATATCGTCTACTACAGCGACGTACGGGTCGACGACAAGTATCGGCTCGGCGAGGTCAACGCGGGCTGGACGGTGCTGCGGGAGCCACTCAACACCGAGCACGGCGCAGTTGCCGCCGCACGGGATGGGTTGCAGGACGTGTCAATCATGATGCACCAGGCCGGTTTCATGGCCGATGCCGTCGACAAGGCCGCCGGCAAGGTTGCAGAGCGGGATCCGAACGGGCGCAGGCTCATTGACGACGAATCGGTGGCATACCGGCTTGGTCGCAGCGCAGCACGGATGGAGGCGGCGCTGAGCGCGCCGAGCATCTTCGGTCGGGTTGCGCTCGCACAGACGATGCGCGACATCTCACCGGACCTGATGGACATCCTGGGTACGGCCTCGACGCTGCCGAACGGTACCGACGGCGCGGCCGACGACGGCAGCTCCGAGTACGTCTACCGCTTCGCGCCGCTGGTGGGTATATACGGCGGCACGCTGGAGGTGTTCCGCAACATGATCGCCCAGTATGTCCTCGGCCTGGGCAAGCCCAATTACTCACCCCCGCTTAAGAAAACAAGTTGACATCGCGAAGTCGGTGGCCGGCCACCACGGTGGCGGTCGGTTTGATGTCGATCTATCTGGTGGCGACCTCGCAGGCTGCACGTGCCGCCGGCGCCAGCGCCCCCATGTTCAGCTCCCATGACCGTACGGTGTTAATTCGCCACTCGGCCTTGTGTAATGGTTCATTGGCGGCGATGGCTTCGGCTTGGTCACGAGAGTCTGCGCGGATGATGGCTATGCCGTCCACGGGGCCGGGGACGTCGCGATCCAGCGGACCGGCGGCCAATAGGCGGTTTTGATCCGCTAAATCGAACACGTACCGCAGATGTTCGGCCAAAAGCGCTGCGCCCTGCTCCGTCTGAGGGCTCTGAAACTTATCAGTGGCGCGCATAACTATGGCGAACAACTGTATCTTCGCCATCCGCGCCTCCAACTGTTGAAGTTCGGGCGGTAGGTCAGTCATCCTCGTCAACCTCCTTGCAGTGTTATTCATCGGTTACCGACTGTGACGCGATGATCGGAGCCGGTATGACTGCCACGACTAAGGCGGAAGGTGTCGCCCCGCCGGTGTGGATGGTGTGGATTCCGCGGTTAACGGTGGCCTTGTGGCGGAGCACGGGGTAACGGTCGGCGTCGTGCCCGACGATTTCGACGACAAGCTCCGAGCCGGCCTCGAAATGCGTGCTGCTGGGCCAGATCTCGATGGTCATCTGGGTAGGCTCACCGGGCTCGATGGGTTCGACGGTGCGGTGAGCGTGGAAGGGTCGCTCGGGCCGGCTGCGTGTCGCGTCGAGTTCGCGGTGGGAACCGCGGAGCCATCCCTTGGCCACACCGTCGTTGATGTAGCCGTTGTAGCCGTAGAACGGCACCACCGCACCCGCGGAATTATGCTTGCGGACCGCGACGAACACGTCCAGGTCGGTTCCCTCGTCGGTGCTGATCCAGACCGTCAGGGCCATGCCGCCGGTGATCTCGGTGTCTTCGGTGAATCTGTGGGTGAATCTGGTCCGATCCGGTTGTCGCCGCCGTGGCACGGCGGAGTAAGAAGCTGTGTGGGCGAGGGTGCTTGGTTGTGGGGTCAGGGTCATTGACGCGGCGTCCAGGTACAGCGTCTGCAGCGTCGCGTGCGGGAGCGGCCACTGGGTCGAGGTGCGAGCTGTGTACCGGGTGCGGGTATGCCGGAGCTCGTAGCGGACCGCGGGTTCGTCGGCCCAGTCAACCGATGGGCCCTTGAGAAAGTGGTCGAGGAAGCGGCGCTGCAGCTCGAGCGCTTCGGCCGAGTAGTAGGTTTCCCATTTGCGGCGCCCGTGGACGACCAGCCATTTGGGTCCGCGGAGTTGCTCGTAGGCCAGTAGTGTCCCGCGGGTGTGTAACCCGTGATCTGACCAGCTTGCCCCCACCAGCGCGGGTACGTCGATGGCGCTAAGGTCGGGTCGCTTGGCGGCCCAATAGGCGTCGTCGAGTGGGTGGCGACGGCTGTCGGCTAGAAAGTCTTCGCCCATGGAGGTGCCGCGGTGGGTGCCGCGCCGCATTCGAACCTTCCACCAGATCGGCAGGAAGCCGGTTTCGGGGATGCCGCCGTGGTAGGCGAACTCGCGCAACAGATCCGAGGCGCCTTCCCAGGCCACGATCGCGGCAAGGCCGCGGGGGCGCAACGCGGCGACGCGCCACTGCGACATACACAGGTAGGACACTCCGTTCAAACCAACGCTGCCGGTCGACCACGGCTTGTCGGCGGCCCACCCGATGATTTCGGCGTAGTCGCGGGCGTCTTGGTCGGTGAGAAAACCCGCGATCCCATCGGAGGCGTGCATTCCGCGCGCGTCGCCCTGAACGACCGCGTAGCCCTGGCTCACCCAGAACTTCGGATCGGGTGATTCGAATCCGGTCATCGGCGAGCAGTTCAGCTGGCCAAACCTGACCCCGCTCAATCGCATCGCCAGCATCCCGATGCGGTCGGGCGTCTTGTCCTTCCCATAGGGTGTCATGGACACAACTACGGGCGCCCGATGGTCAGGCCGAAAGACGTTGACTCGCAGGGTGACACCGTCTGACATCGGCACAGCGACATTCTTTTCGACGATGATGCCCGCCGCCGCGCCGGTGGACCGCATCATCGGACCTCGACCCCGAACGCCGCGATGTTGGCTGCCGCCCACGCCGCATAGGATGTTCTGTCCTTGCCGAGCGGCAGATCGGGGCAGTCGGCGATCGAGCGCGGCGCCCCGGCCCTCATCGTCACCTTCTGGCGGGCGATGGGGGCGGGCAACCGCTGGGCCAGTAGCGCCACATGCTCCTCGGCCGAGACTTCGACGACGGTGATCGGCCGGTTGAGCGCCTTGGCGAGCACGGTCACTCGGTCCCTGGCGCTGAGCCACTCTGGCCCCAAAAGCCGCCGTGTTGGGTGGGGCCCATTTCCGTGCGCGGTGAGCGCGGCTACCGCGGCGGCCGCAATGTCGACGGGCGCGATGGGCACTTCCAGGGCGTCGGGGAAGGAGGTGATTACCTTTCCGTCGTCGCGGATCGACGCCGACCATTCGGCGGCGTCGTTGCTCATAAACATTCCCGGTCGCAGCACCGCCAGTGAATCGCCAAGAGCCGCGCCCAGCACCGTCTCCTCGCGCTGGTGGCTGGCGGCCATGACCGAATCGGGACAGGAGCCCACCAAATCCGAGGACAGCAGCGCCGTGATCGGGATCCCGGCCTGGGTGATGTCGGCGCCGATGCGCGCCAAATCCTGTTCCTGCAGCGTCGGCGGCAAATTCAGGAAGATTCCGTCGGCTCCGGGCAACACAGACCGAAACGCCTCGGCGTCGCGCACGTCGGCAGGGCACGGGGTCACGCCGGGTGGCCAGGATCCGGAATGCCGCGATACGGCCCGGACCCGGCAACCTGCGCGGATTAACCCGTCCACGACGGGGCGGCCCAGGAGGCCGGTGGCGCCGACAACCACGATCTCTCTCGAGTATTCATTGGGTGACACAAAAATTAGGTTAGCCCTAAATTTCTGGATATGCTAGTGGCGTGGTGGACGGATTACGGGAACGCAAGAAACGGGCTACTCGGCGCGCGATCAGCGATGCGGCCACTGAACTGTTCATGACGAAGGGTTTCGACAACGCATCAATCGCCGAGATCGCCGAAGTCGTCGGGGTGTCACCACAGACTGTGCTGAACTACTTTCCCGCCAAGACCGACCTGTTCTTTGACGAGAACGACTGGTACGCCGGGCCGCCACAGGCGGTACGAGATCGGCGTCCCCGCACGTCGCCCTCAACGGCTGTTCGTGAGTGGTACCTCGGCGACCTGCAGCGCAGATACGGCGAGGGCCATCTGGATGATTTGGCGGTCTACATTCAAACGATCGCCGACAGCGAGACGTTGCGCCGGCGGCGTCTCGATGACCTGGCCGCCCTCACCGCCGCCCTACGCGCCGCGCTCGACGACACATCAGCCGACGGTTCGGCGTGGGACCGGCAGCTTTCCGCGGCGATTCTCACCAGCGCGATCATGGTCGCCGAATCAGAAACGGCGCGCCTTTCGCGCACCCTCGCCGGTCCGGATCTGCTGGCGGCTGCCCAAGCGGCAGCCACCTCCATATTCAAGCGAACCGCCCACACCTGAAGTCCTTGCCCCAGCTGAACGAAAGGCCTTGAGCATGAGAGGATTTCGCGTCGGCGTCGGCACTCAAGTCCTCAATACTCGGTGGTCGCCGACCACGATGGTCCGAGCCGTTTACCTGGCTGCGGCCGCCAGCGGTGTTGACTCCTTCTGGGTGGCCGATCACCTCAATTCGCTGGTCCCGCGGGCAATCGCAACACCGCGATATTTCGGCGGCGCCAAGCTGGTACCGAAGATCGATGCCCAGCTGGAGCCGTGGACCATGCTCGGACGTCTTGCCGCCAGCAACCGCATCGGGCGGCTGCGGCTAGGTGTGGGTGTCACCGACGCTGGTCGCCGCAATCCGGCGGTCACCGCACAGGCCGCCGCGACGCTGCACCTGCTCACCAGGGGTCGCGGGATCCTCGGCATTGGTGTTGGGGAGCGCGAAGGCAATGAACCATACGGCGTTGAGTGGACCAAACCCGTTGCCCGGTTCGAAGAAGCGGTGGCCACCATCCGCGCGCTCTGGGAGTCCAACGGTGGCCTCGTCTCGCGCGAGTCACCCTATTTCCCGTTGCACAACGCCGTATTCGACCTTCCGCCCTACCGCGGCAAGTGGCCCGAAATCTGGATCGCCGCCCATGGGCCACGCATGCTGCGAGCGGCGGGACGCTATGCCGACGCCTGGTACCCCCAAGCCGCATTACGACCCCAGGACTACACCCGCGGTCTGGACGCGGTACGCACGGCGGCATCCGATGCCGGACGAGACCCGATGGCCATCACCCCCGCAGCCGGACTGTTCCTGATCACCGGGCGCAGCCGCAGCCAGGTCGACGACGCCCTGAATTCAGACATCGCCAAGGCGTTCGCGCTCAACGTTCCCGCCCAGATGTGGGCGGCCCATGGCGTACAGCATCCGCTCGGACACGACTTCGCTGGCGCACAAGACCTCATACCGCAAACCCTCGACGAGCAGACGGTGCTGTCATACACGGCTCAGGTTCCCGCGTCGTTGATGAAAGAGTTCTTTCTCACCGGCACACCGCAGGAGGTCGTCGATCAAGCGGCACAATGGCGCGATCACGGAGTGCGCTATTTGGTCGTAATGAATCTCAGCATCCTGCAGCCCAGCCTGCGCAACGGGCTGGCGGCCAACGCACCCTTCTTCAGGATTCTTCGCGCGCTCAAAAAGTTATGAAGCGGCGCGTTGTGTGCGGCGCGGTCAGGTTGTCAGGATGGTGGCCGCGGCGGTGCCGGGCGCACCGTAAACCTGCGCGAAGCCGATCCGCGGAGTTCCGGGGACCTGGCGGTCGCCGGCCTCGCCGCGCAGTTGGCGTACCAATTCGTGCATCTGTCGCAGCCCGGATGCCCCGATCGGTTCGCCGTTGGCGATCAGCCCGCCATCGGTGTTGACCGGCATCGCGCCGGTGATCTCAGTCGCGCCGTCGGCCAGCAGCTTCTCTTGCTCGCCGTCAGCGCAGAACCCCGCCTCGGCCATGTGGATCAGTTCCGCGCCGGCATCGGTGTCCTGCAATTGGATAACGTCGACATCCTGCGGCGCCACACCCGCTTTCTCGAAGGCGGCTTTGGCGGCGTAGACAGTCGGCGATACGTCCTCCTCGACGGGTGCGTAGGTCGTGTTCACCTCGTAGGCACCGTAGCGGCGGGTGCGGATTTCGACCGCGCGGACATAGACGGGTTTGGTGGTGAATCGGTGCGCGATATCGGCGCGGCACATCACGACAGCTGCGGCGCCTTCGTCGGGAGCGCAGAACATGTACTGGGTCAGCGGGTAATTCAGCACCGGCGACGCCAGAATGGCTTCTTCGGAGATCGGGTTGCGGCGAAAGGCGTTGGGGTTCAATGCGCCGTTGCGAAAGTTCTTGGCGGCCACTTTGGCCAAGGTGTCGGTCGAGATGCCGTGGTCGTGGAGGTAGCGGTTGGCCTTCATCCCGAAGAACTTGGTGGTGAGGTATTGACCGTTCTCGGCGTACCAGCTCGGCATCCCGACCAGCGCGGGATCCTCGGTGAAGGCGCCGCGCGGGTGTTTGTCCATTCCGACCGCGATGCCGATGTCGTAGTCACCCAACCGGATACTGTCGGCGCACAGCTTGGTGGCGCTGGCCGCGGTCGCGCAGGCGTTGAACACATCGGTGAACGGAATGCCGGTGAGGCCAACCATGCCGACGATCGCGTCCGGGTTGGCCACAGTCCAGCTGCCGCCGACTGCGAATTGGATGTCTTTCCACTCCACACCCGCATCGGCCAGCGCGAGCCGGATGGCGTCGGCGGCCATCTCCATGGCCGATTTGCCCTCGAAGCGACCGAACGGGTGCAGACCGACGCCAATTACGGCTACCTCATTCACGCGATAGCTCCCGATTCCTTCAGTTCGGCGATGCGGTCCCAGTCCATGCCGATTTCCATCAGAACGATCTCGGTGTGCTCTGACGCCTGCGGAGCCCGGGTTGTCCTGAGCGGCTCGTGGTTGAACTGGATCGGGCCGCGCACGACCTTGAACGGCAGTCCGCCGCCGGCGGCCTCGACTTCGACGATCATGTCGTTGGCGATGGCCTGCTCATCGTCGGCCAGGTCGACGAGACTCTGGAACGGTGCCCACTGACCTTTCATTGTTTTCAGATGCTGACGCCAGTAGTCAAAAGACTTGCCGGCGATCGCTTTAGCGATCAGCTCGGCGGCCGCGTCGGCATTCTGGATCAGCGGAAGCACATCGGCGAACCGCGGGTCGTCGGCCGCCTCGGGGATGCCGAGATGCCGGAAAGTATCGCGGATGTAGCCGGTCGGGCTGACGATACACAGGTTGATCGTGCCCCCATCGGACGTTAAGTAGTTGCCCAGGAAGGGATTGACCGACGGGTTGGCGGCCCCGGGCATCGGGACGCGCATGACCTCTCCGGTCTCCATGCCCTGTGTGACGCTTGCCCCTGCCGCCCACCAGGCTGTGCTCAGCAACGACACATCAACCTCGAGCGCTTCACCGGTCCGTTCGCGGTGCAGCAATGCGGCCGTGATGCCGCCGGCAATGTTCATGCCGCCAATGGAATCGCCGAAGGCGGGAATCCCTTGCGGCAGTGCCCCGCCCAGCTCCTCGGGGGTCAGGGCGTACCCCACGCCGCTGCGGGTCCAAAATGCTGTCCCGTCATAGCCGCCGACGTCGCGTTCAGTGCCTTTGTCGCCGTAGGCGCTGCCGCGGGCGTACACGATGTTCGGGTTCACCTTGCGGATGTGCTCGACGTCGAATCTGTTCTTCTGGCGTTGTGCGGGCAGGTAGTTGGTCAGGAACACGTCGGAAGTCTTGGCCAGTTCGTAGAGCACTTCCTGGCCGCCGGGAGTGGAGACGTCGATCCCGACGCTGCGCTTGCCCCGGTTGGGATGCTCGATCAACGGATGCCGTTCTGGGTCAAGCTGAAATCCACCCATGTTGACGAAGCCGCGTTGAGTGTCACCGCGTATCGGGTGCTCGACTTTGATGACGTCTGCACCCCAGTCGGCGAGGATAGCGCCTGCCGCGGGGACGAACGTGAACTGTGCAACCTCCAGGACTCGAAAGCCCTCCATCACCTTGACCATCTTGGGCCGCTACTTGGCGTCGAACGTCACCGGAAGCGCGTTCGGCGATCGGAAGGGTTGGCCGTAAATGTGCGGGTCCTCGTCGGTGACGAGCCTGACGTTGGTCAGCCGACTCAGCAGGCATTCCAGCGCGACCCGGGTTTCCATGCGGGCGAGGTGAAGACCTAGGCACGTGTGTTCACCGGCCGCGAAGGTGATGTGCGGCACATGTTTGCGGAAGATGTCGAATTCCCCCGAGCGCTCCCACCGGTGCTCGTCGCGATTGGCCGAGCCGATGCAAACGTCAACTGCTGAGCGCGCCGGAATCTTGATCCCTTCGAGCTCAGCGTCTTCGGTGGCGAACCGCTGCACCGTGGTCAGTGGTGTCTCGAAGCGCAACCCCTCTTCGATCGCCGGGGCGATCAACTCGTGATTGGCCCGCACCGCGTCGAACTGGTCCGGGTGGGTCAGCAATAAGAAGAGCAGGTTGCCCGATGATCGGTAAGTGGTTTCCAGCCCGGCGGGCAGTAGCAGCCGCAGGAAGGAGTAAATCGCTTCGTCGCTGAGCTTTTCGCCGTCGATCTCCGCGGCGACCAGATCACCGATTATGTCATCGGTTGGCTTGGCTTTGCGTTGCTCGATCTGGTCGAGGAAATAGTCTTTGAGCGCCGCAGAGGCTTCGAAGGCGCGCTCGTACTTGACGGTATAGTTGATCAGTTGCACGGCGCGGCGGCGAAACGTGGGTAAATCTTCGGCGGGCAGACCCAGGAGCTTGGCGATGACCCGGGTGGGGAACTCGAACGTGAAATTCCGGACGAGATCGGCTTCGCCGGCGTCGATGAACTCGTCGATCAGCGCGTTGCAGATCGGCCGGACAATCGTCGGTTCCCAGCGTGCAAGTGCCTTGGACTTGAACGCCGCCGACACCAGGTTGCGATGTTCGCGGTGTTTCTTGCCTTCCATCGCCAAGATGGTCGGACCTATGAACAGGCCGATCGTGTTGTCGTAGTAGGTCGAGCTGAAGATTTGGCTGTCGCGGAACGCCTTATTCACCGCGTCGAACGACATGGCGGCAAACGAGTTCTTGGGCCGCAGCGATTCGGGGGTTTTGGAGTAATCGACCACGGATCCGTGGAACACGCCCGCCTGGTTGCGCTTCTGCGCGAAATACGGATACGGGTCGCGAATGAAGTCCGCAGGCAAGGCAGCGTTGACGGCAGCGTCCTGAACTCGACTTTCCACAGCTTCTCCGTCCCGGCCACACGATCGTACTGTAAATATTACAGTAGCCTATATCGGCGGGGCTAGCTGCCGTAAGCTATGAGGTTCGCACGCACCGTCGGCTCAAGCGCGGCGGTGACCTCCGCGCTTGACCGACTGCACGCCGAGCTCATCGGGTGGCACTGGATGGCCTTCGGCGCAACGGATTTCGACCGAAGCGTCGGCGCCGCAATCCAGGTGAGTGAGTCGCAGCCGATTGTGGCCAGGCAGGTGACGCCGTCCCCACTCGAACATCGCCCACACCACCGGCATGAAATCGATGCCGGCCTGGGTGAGCACGTACTCGTCGCGAGTGCGCTGACCCGGCTCACGATATGGCTGCCGCGTCAGTAGGCCGAGTTCGACCAATTCGGCCAGCCGCGCCGAGGCGGCGGCCTTCGTGATGCCCACCCGGCGGGCGAAGTCGTCGAACCGCGTGGTGCCGTAGTACGCCTCGCGCATGATCAGCATCGCGGATTTGGTGCCCAGGACCTCCATGGTCTTCTCTATTGAGCACTGCCCGACGGCCGTCCAGGCGTCACGATCGGCCAGCACGCCCTGCAAAAGTGTCATGCAAATCACCTCCGATCTGGGTTGCTCTCAGTATACCTAGGTGTTTAGCTGGGTACAGCCATCCATACTTAGCATCCGACTCAAGGAGGAGTAATGGCATATCAGGGTCGAGACGCCGTCATTGTGGGCGCGGTACGCACACCCGTCGGCAAGGGCAAGGCCAGCGGGGCACTGCACGACGTGCTACCTGCGGACCTGCTGGCCCACAGCTTGCGAGAGCTGGTGGGGCGCACCAGGGTGGACCCCGGCCAGATCGACGACGTCATTGCCGGCGCCGTTACACAGGTAGGCGATCAAGCGGTCAACATCGCCCGCAACGCGCTGCTCGGCGCGGGATTCCCGGAATCAGTCCCCGGCACCACCGTTGACCGGCAATGCGGCAGCAGCCAGCAGGCCATCAGCTTCGCCGCCCAGGGCGTCGTCTCCGGCGCTTACGACCTGGTTATCGCCGCCGGCGTGGAGTCGATGAGCCGCGTTCCGATGGGCAGCTCGGTGCTGCCGGGCAGCAACCCGTTCGGCGAGGACATGTCGGCGCGCTATCCCGAAGGGCTGGTGCCGCAGGGCATCAGCGCGGAACTGATCGCCGCGAAGTGGGGTTTTTCGCGCACCGAACTCGACGAGTTCTCCGCCGGCAGCCACGAAAAAGCGGCGTGGGCCACCAAAGAAGGACTCTTCGACAACGAGTTGGCGCCGATTGCCGGGCTGAGCACCGACGAGATCATCAGGCCCGGTACCACCGTCGAGACGCTCGCCGGGCTCAAGCCGGCCTTCTTCGACCCGGCGGTCCAGGCCCGCTTCCCGCAGATCAATTGGGAAATCACGCCGGGCAACTCATCGCCGCTGTCCGACGGCAGCGCCGCTGTGCTGATCACCAGCAGCGACGCAGCCAAGCAGCTGGGCCTGCGCCCGTTGGCCCGTATCCACACCGCGACAGTGGTGGGCTCCGATCCGCTCTACATGCTGACGGGTGTTATCCCCGCGACCGAGAAGGTGCTTCGTCGCGCCGGCCTGACGCTGTCCGACATCGACCTGTTCGAGGTCAACGAGGCGTTCGCGCCCGTGGTGCTGGCCTGGGCCAGTGATGTGGATGAGGAGCAAAAACACATCCTGGATCGGACCAATGTGAACGGTGGCGCAATCGCCATCGGCCATCCGCTCGGCGCCAGCGGTGCGCGCATCATGACCACACTGGTCAATGCTCTCGAACAGCGCGGCGGCCGCTACGGCCTGCAGACAATGTGCGAGGGCGGCGGCATGGCTAACGCCACCATTATCGAGCGACTCGGCTAGGCGACGCCGAGACTGACGCTAGTCGGTCT
>JAFAID010000168.1 GCA_019236925.1 Mycobacterium sp.
GCTGCACCACATCGGTGTCGGCCGAACCTACAGCGGCACCCGTGTGCTGATCCTCGTCCAGGACCTACACGTCAGGATCATCAACGCCGCCACCGGCGAGTTCCTCCGCCAGCTAACCCTGGACCCCACCAAGGAGTACCAACCCACCGGCGCACCCAAAAGCCCCAAACGGAAAAAGGCTCGCACCTAATGCAGGTTCGGACCTATTCCGATGTCTTGAGACATCACAGGCGCCCCCGGGAGGATTCGAACCTGCGGCCTTCTTGCTCTGCAGGCTGCTAATCACGTCGCCGCAGCCGTTTCAGCCGGGGTCGTCGTCGGCGAGGATGGCCTCGTCAAGTCCATCGAGCTCGATCCTGGGATCGATCTTCATTCCGCGACATTTGCATTATTGACGGCGGAGTCGCGAGTAGTTCCCATTCTGTGTTAGGAGCTTGCCCAGGGTTACCTTTCTTCGGGCCCGGATCTGCGACCGGGCACCTGCTTACGTGCGAGACGTCTCCGCCTTGGCGTGGTGCCTTTTCTATTGCGCCCGAGGCGATGTCTGATCTGCGTCAGGTATCCGCGGGCACGGCCGGCGAGTGCGGACACGAGGATGGCGACTGCGCTGGGCGGTTTGGAGACGAGATCGGGCTCGGCTCCGGCCGCCACACGGTCCATTGCTGTTGCGAAGTCTTCGAACATTCTGCGGCTCACGTCGCCGGCGAGCGACCTACCGAAGCCCGCGATCCGGCCGGTCAGGAATACGCTCGCCTCGGCCCGCAACGTGGTGCCGGTGCCGGCGGGCTGGGTGGTCATCACAACCCTGCCCTGGGCGCCGCCGCCGCCGGTATCCCGCCCCTGGGCATTTATGATGACCCGGTGCGCGGACTGCTCGACAACCTGCGCGAGCCCGTTGAAGGACAACCGCACGGGTCCGAGTGCGACTCGAGCGCGACCGCGATACCAGTTGTCGCCGAGCTCGTCGGTCAGCTCGGCACCGGGAACGCAGCGGGCGATGAGCGGCACATTGCTGAAGACGCGGGCCATGTCTTCCGGATGCGCGCTCAGTTCCCTCGTCACGTCGACCCGGATGGTGGGTTCACCTGAGGGCAGCTCTATCTTGTGGGGTCGCGCCTCTTGACCTAGCTCGTCTGTGGATGCGTCATCGACGCTGCTCACGCAGGATGCGCCCGGTGATCGACCTACCAGGGTGCGATGACCGCAATTACGCGGTGCGGGGATACCGTCGCGGTGCGCCTCAGCCACTTCGCCGACGGCCTCGACGATGTTGCGATAGCCGGTGCAGCGGCAGAGCACTCCGGACAATTCGGCGGGTAGGTCCTCGCGCTTCACTTCCGGCTCGTGTTCGAGCAGATCGTAGGAGCTCATCAGGAATCCCGGTGTGCAGAAACCGCATTGCAGACCGTGGTGCCGCCCCAGCGACTCCTGCAGGGGATGCAGGTCATCGGCTCGGCCGAGGCCCTCTACCGTGGTGATCTCGGCGCCGTCGAGCTGGACCGCGAACAGCAGGCATGCCCTGACCGCCTCGCCGTCGACGAGCACCGTGCACATGCCGCAGATGCCGTGCTCGCATCCGACGTGCGTGCCGGTGAGTCCGAGATGGTCGCGGAGCGCATCGGAGAGGGTGACCCTGGCTGGCAACGACATGGTGACTTCGGTGCCGTTGACGGTCATGTGTACCTCGACTGTCTGGTGCGCCTCGGTACGCGCGCAGGCGTTGGGTAGGTTCATGATGGTGCCGCCTCCGATGCGAAGCTGATGGATTTCAGGTAAGCCCGGGCGACCTCGCGCGAGAGCAGTGCCGCAATGAGCTGGCGGCGATATGCCGTGCTGGCGTGAGCGTCCCCCCCGGTCTCCACTAAACCGGCGGCGATGTCGTCAGCTTCCGCGGCAAGGGCCTGACGCAGCTCGGATTCGGTTGGCGTCTGTCCAACCCGTTCGAGTGCACTTCGGATCTGGATGGAGATGTCTGCGGTGACGGGGTGGTCGGCGATGCCGAAGCAAGTGATCCGGGCATCGGTAGCGTCGTGTGCCGTTCGGACGCGGGCGACAACGCCGGCGAGGGCGAAATCGCCATGCCGGCGTGCGAATTCGCCGAAGCCGAAGCCCTCGCCGGCCACTGCCACTGGGAAGAGTGTCTCGGTCAGCAATTCGTCGGGCTCGATCACGGTTGACATGGCTCCGGTGAAAAAGTCGGCGGCCGAAACCTCGCGGCGCCCCCGGCCGCTGGCGAGCACCATGGTGGCGTCGAGGCACGAAGCGACGGCGGGAAGTTCGGCCGACGGGTCGGCATGCGCGATACTGCCGCATACGGTGCCGCGGCTGCGGATCTCTCGATGTCCGATCCATGGCAGCGCCAGACGAAGCAGTGGGACCTGCGCCGAAAGGTCGTCATTCTGCAAGCGGCGTTGACGTACCGTGGCACCCACCCGGACCGACCGGCTGCTGCGCGAGAGCACGTTCAGCTCGGGGACGGCGTTGATGTCGACGAGGGTGGAAGGACGTCCCATTCGCATCGCCAGGACCGGCACGAGCGACTGACCACCTGCTATGACTTTCGCGCCGTCGTGACCCAATTCAGTGAGGGTGTCGTCGATCGTTCCGGGACGCACATACGCAAACGGCGCGGCCTTCATGTCCCGATCACCGACCCTGGAACGTGGGCACACGCTTCTCGCCGAAGGCGGCCACGCCTTCCGCGAAGTCGTGGCTGGCGCGCAGCATCGCATACGCCTTGCGCTCGAGTTCGATACCGGTGTAGAGCGGCCCGTCGACGCCCCGGTCGAGGACTTCCTTAGCAGTGCGCAAGGCGATCGGCGAATATCCGAGCAACATCGTGACGACCTTGTCGACCGTTTTCTCGAGCTCGTCGGCGTCGGCGCAGTTGTAGGCGGTCAACCCCCAGTCAAGGGCCTGCTGGCCGGTGATCCGCTCACCGGTGAGGACGTGAAACTTCGCCCGGGACAGCCCGATCAGCCGCGCCAGCCGCTGGGTACCGCCGCTGCCCGGGATCATGCCGAGCTTCATCTCGGGCAGCGCGAACCGGGAACGGTCGGTGGCGATCCGGATGTCGGCCGACAGCGCGAGCTCAAGGCCCACTCCGAAGCAGTAACCGTCGACGGCCACGATGACGGGTTTGGGGCTCCGCGCCGCCGCCGTGATGTCGTGGCCGAGATCGGTGAACTCGACGGGTTCGATCTCCATGAAGCCCGCGATGTCACCGCCGGAGGTGAAGTGCTCACCCTCGGCCCGAATGACGACGACCTGGACGTTTTTGTCCGCGTCGATCTCGGCGAAACGCTCGGCCATCAGCCGACGTGTTTGCATCGTGATGATGTTGTAGCGGCCGTGGTCGAGGGTCAGGTTGGCGACGCGGCCGTCGTGGCTGCGCTTCAGCCGGATCTCGCCTCCGGTCAATGCCATATCAGTTTCCTTCCGTGGTGTTGAGTAGTCGGTGTAAGACATTGCCGTGCAACGGCAGCGATGTGATCTCGACGCCTTCCGGCGCAAGCGCATCGGCCACCGCATTCGCAATCGCGACGGGCAGGCTCATCGAGCTGCCCTCGCCGCAGCCCTTGGCGCCGAGTCGGGTCAGCGGCGAAGGCGTCTCCAGGTGGTCGGTGGTAAGCGGGAAGCTGGCCTCCGCCGAGGTCGGACACAGGTAGTCCATAAACGTGCCCGAGGTCGGCTGCCCGGAATCCGAGTAGGTCACTTCCTCGAACATGGCGCCGCCGAGTGCGTGCGCCAGCGCGCCGTGCACCTGCCCATCGAGCAGCGTCGGATTGAGGATCGTGCCGGCGTCGTGCACGCTCGAGACATCCTCGATGGTGATCTGCAGGGTCTCCTGGTTGATGCGGACCAACACCACCTCGGCGACGAACCCGTAGCAGAGGCTGGAGTTGATCTGGTCGGTGCGCGAGGCGGCCTTGGACTGCGGAGGGGTGAACGCCGCTTCCTCGTACAGCCGGGCAGAGAAGCCGTCCGGCAACGCGCCGGGGTCCCAGTGCACCAGACCCGCCGCATGCCGGAAGGCCACCGACCGGTCGTGGTCGTCAACGACTCGGACGGTGCCGTCGGCAAGCTCGAGCGAGCCGGGGTCGACCTGCAGGAGCACCGAACCGGCCGCCTTGACAGTTTCGGCGATCCGGTCGGTGGCCTCGCACAGGGCGCTGGTCAGCAATGGCGCGAATCGGGAGGAGTAACTTCCGGAACTGATGGTCCACGGTGTGCTGGCGGTGTCCATCTCCACCCGCGGGCGGACCTGCTCGACCGAAAGTCCGAGGTGCTGGGCGACGATGTCGCGGGCGACGGTCGCGTGGCCCTGTCCTTGCGGGACGGTGCCGAGCAGCACCGACACGATGCCCTGGGGGTCCACGCTGACCCGCACATGCTCGGTCGAACCGGACTTGCCTCGCTTGGCGCTCCGGTCCGCGACCGGGGTGGCCAGACCGACGTAGCCGATGTTGGTGGCAGACGGGTCGACGATCGTAGCGATCCCGATGCCCATCCATTCTCCGTTTTCGCGGGCGACACGTTGCTCCTTGCGGAGTCGCTCATAGTCGGCGCCGGCGAGCGCAAGCTCGAGCGCGCGGTGGTAGTCACCGGAGTCGTAGATCCCACCACTGGGCGTCGCGTACGGGAACGCGTCGGCGGTGACCATGTTGCGGCGGCGGATCTCGGCCGGGTCGAGACCACGGGTCGCCGCGACCTCGTCGATCAGCCGTTCGAGCCCGAAATACAGTTGCTGGCCCCCGAATCCACGGTTCAGCCCAGTGGGTGCGGTGTTGGTGACAACCGCCCGGGCGCGGATTTCAACGGTGTCGATCTTGTATGCGCCAGTGATGTTGCCAAAGCAACGGTAAAGCGTGCTGGGCTCCGGCGGCCGGAGATATGCGCCCACGTTGTCGATCAGGTCGACCCGCAGGGCGCCGATCACACCATCGTCGGCGACGGCGGCTTCGAACGTCATCAAGCGGTCCGACCCGGCCGAGCTGGCGAGCAGGTGTTCGAGGCGGTCCTCGGTCCAGCGAACCGGGCGTCCGGCGTACTTGCTGGCCACCGCCATCAACGCGATGTACGGGTAGATTGCCGACTTGATCCCGAAACTGCCGCCGATGTCTGCGGGCACGATCAGCCGCAGCGAGGACGTGGGGATACCTAGTGTTCCTGCCACCACGGCCGCCACCGAGAACGGCCCGTGAAAGTTTGAGTGGGCGGTAACCTCGGGACCGTCGACACCATCGCGCCACTCGGCGACCACGACATAGCACTCCATCGGTGTGGAGGAGTACCGCGGGAAGGAGTATTCACGCTTGACGACGTGGCTGGCGTCTTCGAACGCCTTGCCGACCGCCCCGAAGGTGAAGGTGCGGTCGGTGGCGACGTTGCTGACCGCTTCGTCATGCAATAGTGGCGCATCGGGCTCGAGCGCCTTGGCCGTGCGTACCACGGCGGGAAGTGGTTCGTAGTCGATGTCGACGAACTCCGCGGCATCCTCGGCCAGATAGCGGTCCGTGGCCACGACGACGGCAATCGGTTCCCCCACGAAGCGGGTCTTGTCGGTCGCCGTCGGGTAGTAGGGGGTCGGAGCCTTCACCGAGAGTGGGAATGGCTTCAGCGTGGCTAGCACCTCGGCGGGACCGATCACCGCGGCGACGCCGGGTCTGCTTCTGGCACGCTCGAGGTTGACCGAGCGGATGCGGGCGTGGGCGTGCGGGCTGCGGACCACCGCCGCGACCAGGGTGCCGGGCAGGGGGTCGAGGTCGTCGAGGAACCGTCCTTGCCCGGTGAGCAGCGCGGCATCCTCGATGCGGGCCAGCCGGGTCATCTCGAGATTCCTTCGTCTGAGTCGGCGAGGACGGTGAAGTTGCCGGCGGACAGCTGCCTACGCAGGACCTTGCCTACCGCCGACTTCGGAATTTGCTCGACAACCACGAAACGCTTTGGTTGCTTCAGCGAGGGCAGCCCGGCTTCCTCCCGCGCGAACCGCGCTACCTTGGCAAGCGTCTCTTCTGGGGTGACACCGGGTGGGCCGACGATGAATGCCGTGACGGCGTTACCCCATTTGTCGTGGTG